>NZ_JBFUKC010000027.1:0-28643 GCF_056401045.1 Rhizorhabdus sp. P4_G6
ATTCCAAATTACCAGCAGTTCGTTTTCAGTCGTGACTTCCGCGGAATATACCGGGAGTATCGCGACTACCTGAAGTACATGCAGTTCAGGACCCGCAATCGTGGCTGGGTGCTCAAGACTCCCATCCACGTCCGATTTCTCGACGAGATCCTGGATACTTTCCCGGACGCTCGGTTCGTCCACTGCCACCGCGACACCGCGAAGATTTATCCGTCGATTGCCAACATGACGACCGTCCTGCACAGCAAGTTCGTCAACGTCCCTCCGCACGAGAACGCGGTGGCGGGGGACTATGACGGTACCTGGCAGAGCGCTCTGGAATTTCGCCAGCGGCCCGGAATGGCGGAGCGGTTCGTCGACATCCAGTTCCTCGATTTCCGCGACGATCCCATCGGCACTGTACGCCGGATTTTCGAGGCACTTGGGGAAAATTTCTCCAGGGAACGCGAGACGGCGCTTGAAGCGTGGTTGAAGCATGATGTCTCGGAACGCGCTGGGCAGAAGCACCATCAGTATTCGCTAGCCGACATCGGCGTTACGGAAGCCGATATCGACCGGAAGACAGGGGACTACCTCGCGGCATTCAATGTCCGGCTGGAGCGCTGAACCGATGCCCAGGGCAAGGTCTGTCCATTTGGACGAACCGTGGAAGCGAGAAGGCCGCTAGAAAACGGGCAGACCTGATTTCGCAAGAGGATTGTCCCGCATGCTGCAATTGCCCGGTGTTGCCTTCAAGCTTGAACATGATCAGTCGATGGTCGACGATGTCCTTGCGAGGGTGCGGGCAGCACGCTTTCCGTCAGCGCAGGCTGGTGAGGACTGGCAGACCGGCACGCCGCTGTCCTACATGCGTCGGCTGCGTGACCACTGGCTGGACTCGTTCGACTGGAGTGTCTGGGTAGACCGGATCAATGCCTTCGAGCATCGCATGGTCGACGTTCGTGGCGAGCGCATCCATGTCGTTGTCGAACAGGGCTCGGGCAGGAATTCGCTGCCGCTGATCATGACTCATGGCTGGCCCGGAAGCTTCATCGAGTTCCTCGACCTGATCGACCGCCTCGCCCATCCGGAACGCCACGGCGGCCGGGAAGAGGATGCCTTCACAGTCATCGTGCCGAGCTTGCCGGGCTATGGCTTTTCCCCGCCTCCGTCCAAACCGCTGGCTCCCATGCAGATCTCGCAGCTCTGGTCGGCGCTGATGGTCGAGGGCTTCGGCGTCGAGCGCTACGTTGCCTATGGCAGCGACTGGGGTAGTCTCGTCACGGCGGGAATGGCGTTCGATTGTCCGGAGCGGCTTGCTGGCATCATGATCACCACGCCTGGCGCGGCGCCCGATATTTCTGCCGGACCTGCGCTGACGGAGGAGGAGCAGCAGTTCATCGGGCGCCTGCAGGCCGCAATGCAGGGAGAGACGGCATACCAAGCCATTCAGGGCACCAAGCCCCAGACGCTGGCCTATGCGCAGACGGATTCCCCGATCGGTCTTGCGGCATGGATCATCGAGAAGTTTCAAGGATGGACCGTGCCGGGGCTGAAGCAGGATCCGCCGTTTTCGATGGACGTGCTGCTCGCCAACGTGATGCTCTACTGGATCGGGGAGCCGTTGGCACCGACATGGCTGTATATGTTCCTCGACTCCAGCATGCAGCCTCGCAGCGGAAAGGCAAAGGTGCCGGCAGCCTTCATGATGCCGCCTGAAGACCTGTTCCCCCCCGCGCCACGCAGTTGGGTGGAGCGATCCTTCGACGTTGCGGACTACACGATTGGCGGGGTCGGTCATTTCCCGGGGCTGGACAGCCCGGACAAGCTCGTGACGGAGCTCCGGCGGATCCTGCTGCCGTTGGCAAAGCGCTAGATCAGGCTTGGCGCTCGTCAGAACATGTCGACGATCGCCCCGGAGATCGCGCCGGACTGCGGCAGGCAGAGCCAGGAGACGGTGCGGGCCAAGGTTTGCGGGGCGATGTGATCGGGTGCGATTACCCAATGATGCAGGATCGTGGCCGGTAGCCGCACCATGCCAGCTTCCGGAGGGGATGCGACGACGCTGATCATCCTTCCCGAAGAACCATGCTCGGCCAGCACCTCGGCCTGGCCCTTGCGGCATGACAACGAGGCTTCGGCATCATGCGGCAGATAGACGTTGACGCAGGCATCAAGCCTGCCGCCGATTTCTGCCGCTTTGATAGCGGCGCTTCCCGTTTGGCCACTGTCGGTCTGGTCGAGCGGAAGCGCGAGCGCTCTGCCCCCGGCCTCGACGACAGACCTCGCGATCGTGTCTGCATCGCCAGCCTTGGCCGCCGCCACGACCGTTGCCCCCGAATCCGAAAGCGCGCCGGCGATATTCCGCGCCACGATGCCCGCGCCAACAACAAGGATGACTTGTCCGGCAAGAGGATGCTGCAGGCCTGATCGCGGTGCCCGGCTGGAAATGCCGTGGATGTTTGTCGTCCCCCAGAAGGCGCGCATTTCCTTGATCCGGCCATACTCATCGAAACGGAACGTGTCCGTCACCTCGATAATCATCGGATCACTCGCCAGCCCCATGTAGCAGTAGAACGAAAAGGCAGCGGCGTTCTCGGGAAAGCGGAAATCTCCCGTCAGTTGCAGGAATGAGGGCTCGTGCCGGAACCGCTCGTAGAAGGCACGGATCTCATCCTTGCCGCGCATGATCGCTGTTCCGACCGGATCTTCGAGTGTCGCATCGTCGGCATAGAGCGCCATGACGCGATCGAAGTCCCTGGCATTGAAGGCCTTGATATATCCGGTGATGAGATTGCGGATATCGTCGCTGCTGATCATGGCCTGCCCTTTTTCGTCCTGGCTCAAGGTACGTTGTCACGGGGATGTTCTATTACCTGTTCCAGTCGCATCGTCTTGATGGACGTCACGCGGCCGAGCGCGGGCGTCCGGAGCTCTATCCAATTGGACGAGGCGAGGTGGTTTGCCGCTGTTAAGCTCGATGTCGAAGCAATTGGCAGGACCGTCGATGACTCTGATTTCTCTCGCGCGCCCCGAACTCTTGGTAGCGCGGTGCCTTGTTGGTGGTGAGTGGGTCAGCGGGGATCGGACCTTTTCCGTGCGCAATCCGGCCAACGGCCGTGTCCTTGCCGAAGTGCCTTCGCTCGGACGCGATGCCGTGGACATTGCCGCAACCCGCGCCGCCGAGGCCATGCCGGCCTGGGCGAAGCTGACGGCCAAGCAGAGAGCGGCAATCCTGCGCCGCTGGTTCGATCTGATGATTGCGAACGCCGACGATCTCGCGGCGATCATGACAGCCGAGCAGGGCAAGCCGCTTGCCGAGGCGCGTGGTGAAATCCTCTACGCAGCCAGTTTCATCGAATGGTTCGCCGAGGAGGGTAAGCGAGCCTACGGAGATGTGATTCCCGCGCACGACCCCTCAATGCGGCTGGTTGTGGTCAAGCAGCCGATCGGCGTTACGGCGGCGATCACACCGTGGAACTTCCCGGCTGCGATGATCACCCGTAAGGCCGGGCCCGCGCTGGCGGCAGGCTGCGCGATGATCGTCAAACCCGCCAGTGCGACACCGCTGACCGCGTTTGCGTTGTGCCGTCTGGCAGAAGAGGCCGGGGTTCCTCCCGGTATCCTGTCCTGCATCACCGGCAATGCCTCGGAAATTACCGACGCATTCTGCCGGCACGAGTATATCCGCAAGATCAGCTTCACTGGTTCGACCCAGATCGGTCGTCAACTCATGGAGCAGGCGGCGAAGCACATCACCAAGCTGAGTCTCGAACTGGGTGGCAATGCGCCTTTCATCGTGTTCGACGACGCGGATCTCGACGCGGCCGTGGCAGGCGCGATGCTATCCAAGTTCCGCAATGCGGGGCAGACCTGTGTGTGCGCCAACCGGATCTACGTGCAGGCTGGTATCCATGACGCCTTCGTGGCGAAGCTCGCAGACGCGGTGCGTTCACTGAAGGTCGGTGATGGGACAGCGCCCGACACGCAGATCGGGCCACTGATCAACCACGCAGCGCTCGGCAAGATCGAGGAGCATATCGCAGATGCCCTTGCCAAAGGAGCAACGCTCGTTGCCGGCGGATCGCGCTCGGAGCGGGGCGGCACGTTCTTCCAGCCAACGCTGGTCACGGGCGCGACACGGGACATGCTGGTGGCCGAGGAAGAGACCTTCGCACCTCTTGCGCCGGTGTTCCGTTTCAAAACCGAGGAAGAGGTGATCGCGCTGGCCAATGACACGCGGTTCGGCCTCGCCTCCTATTTCTTCGCGCGTGACATCGGCAAGGTCTGGCGCGTCGCCGAGGCGCTCGAATACGGCATTGTCGGTGTCAATACCGGCCTGATTTCCACCGAAGTCGCGCCGTTTGGCGGTGTCAAGGAAAGCGGTCTCGGGCGTGAAGGATCCAAATATGGGATCGAGGATTACCTGGAAATCAAATATATCTGCATGGGTGGTATTAACTGAACACCATATGCCGCGATAGAACGGCAACGAAGACATGGAGAGAATGGGTGGCCGCAAAGAGAAATTCTGGAGGGCGGCCTGTGACGTGGCGATCGCGCCCAGTTTGTTCTGCCATGCTTCTGGTCATTATCGGGCTTGCACTTGTGGCCGGGGGTGTCCARCTCATGCTGTTGGGCGGATCGTTCTATTACCTCCTATCGGGCGCTTTCCTGCTGGTCTGCGCATGTCTCTTGATCACCAGACCCCGGTACGGCTTCTTCGCCTATGCGGCATTCCTCATCGCCACGGCTGTCTGGGCCGTCGCGGAGGTCGGTGCGGATTTCTGGGGTTTGTTCGCGCGACTTGCAGCGCCGCTCGTGGTCGGCCTCGGCATGGTCTTCGGCGCGATCATCAGGCGCCATGGCTGGTGGCGCACGATGCTCGGGGCTCTCGGCGTCGTGGTGGTTGCCTTCTTCGCACAAGCCGGGCTCGATTCGGTTGGCACGGCCCAGACGCAGGTCAAGGATCTTGCCCGGGCAAAAGGTTCCGACTGGGAAACCTATGCCGGAGATCTCGGCGCGAACCGGCACTCGAGACTTTCGCAGATCACGCCTGCCAATGTCTCGAACCTAGAGCCGTTGTGGACCTACCGGACAGGCGACTTGCCGGGGCCGGCGGATTCCGCCACGGTCTGGACGCAGGAAGTCACGCCGTTGAAGGTCGGCAACAGGCTGTTCATCTGCACCGCGCACTCGCAGGTTCATGCGATCGACGCCGAAACAGGCAAGGGCCTCTGGAAGCACGACCCTCGCGCGACCATCAACTGGGCGCCGCTGCGTGCATGCCGTGGCGTCGCCTACTTCCATGACACGACGGCACCCTTCGCCGCCGCCTGCGCGGAGCGGATCATCTCGGCGACGGTAGATGGGCGTCTTTCGGCGGTCGACGCCACCAATGGCAGGCCGTGCAAGGGCTTTGGCTTGAACGGGATGATCGACCAGCGCGCAGGGCTGGGCGATGTCACACCGGGCTACTATTTCACCACTTCGGCTCCGCTGGTCGTGGGAGATCATGTCATCATTGGCGCCCAGGTGCTCGATGGCGGCACGATCGGCGAGCCGTCCGGCGTCATCCGTTCGTTCAACGCCCGCACCGGTAAGCTCGACTGGGCTTGGGATCTCGGCGCACCCGACCGGAAAGACGGTGAGAACTACACACGCGGCACGCCCAATGCGTGGGCTCCGCTGACGGCTGATGCGCAGCTCGGCCTGGTCTTTGTCCCGCTCGGAAACCCCACGCCCGATTTCTTCGCGTCCTATCGCACGCCGGCGATGGAGAAGTTCGGTTCGGCCCTCGTCGCGCTCGACGTGGCAACGGGCAAGCTGCGGTGGAGCTTCCAGACCACGCACCATGATATCTGGGACCAGGACATACCCGTTCAACCGAGCCTCTTCGAACTCGAGACGCCCGAGGGCAGGGTTCCCGCTCTCGTCCAGCCCACCAAGCGCGGCGAACTGTTCGTTCTTGATCGGCGCACCGGAAAACCGCTGCTCCCGGTAGAGGAACGTCCTGCTCCACAAGGCGCCGTCAGGGGAGATTTCACCGCGCCAACGCAGCCCTATTCGATCGGCATGCCGAGTCTGCTTTTGCCCTATCGCCTGAGTGAAGCGACAACCTGGGGCGTGACGCCAATCGACCAGATGCTCTGCCGTATCCGTTTTCGGCAATTGCGCTACGAAGGGCCGCTAACACCGCCTTCGGTTCAGGGTTCGCTGTCCTATCCCGGGAGCGCCGGAATCGTCAGTTGGGGCGGCGTGTCGATCGATCGCGATCGTCATCTTCTTGTGGTCAATACCACCCACTCGCCGTTCGTCACACGGCTGATACCCCGCGCGGAAGCGGATAGGATGGGCCTCAGCACGCCACCCAATACCGGTGCGAACGGGGGAAGCCGGGGCAGCAGCGAGGCCATGAAGAGTGGGGCCAAGGCAGGGCATCCGCAGTTCGGTACGCCTTATGCCGCGCAGGCGCTGCCATTTCTGTCACCACTTGGCGTACCGTGCATGGCTCCGCCATGGGGAAGGATTACTGGAATCGATCTCAGCACGCGCAAGGTTTCCTGGCAGCGTCCGTTCGGTACCTCGCGTGATACCGGTCCGCTGGGCCTGCGCACCGGCCTGCCGCTGCCAATCGGAGTCCCGGCTGCTGGAGGGCCGATCACCACGGCAAGCGGACTTACCTTCATCGCCGCGGCGCAGGATCGGTTCCTTCGTGCGATCGAAACGACGACCGGGCGAGAGCTCTGGCGCGGACGTCTCCCTGCCGGCGGGCAGGCAACGCCGATGACCTACGTCTCTGCTCCGTCAGGCCGGCAAATCGTCGTCGTCTCCGCCGGTGGCCACGGTGGACTCAATACCGAGCCGGGCGACTACATCGTCGCCTATACGTTGAAGCAATAGGTCGAGCCGACCGGCCAATGTCCCGCGAGGATCCTGGAGATCTCATGCAGCCGAACGAACCGGACCTCAGGATTTCGCTCGAGCACATGACCGTGCTGGGCATGTCGACGGAGCAGATTATCGCCACGGGCGAGGAGCTGAGAGTCGATCACGTCAGCCTGATCCTAGATACCGGGCCTTATGACCTCGGCGTGAAATCGTTTCTCGCCAATCCCGAAATGACGGCCGAGACGGCTCGAAGGCTGGAATCCAGTCCACTGAGCGTCCATGTCACCGAAGGCTTTCTGCTCGAGCCGGAGACCAACTTCGATCGCCTCGCGCGATTGCTCGACGTGACCGCCGCACTCGGAACCGGGATGGCGGTGGTCATGGTCATCGATCCCGACCAGGTGCGCGCGGCAGCCAGCCTTGCAAAGCTTTGCGAGATGGCGCGGCCCCTGGGGATCATAATGTCCGTTGAATTCGTCGCGACGACGCCGGTTGCCGGCCTTGGCGAGGCCCGCCAGCTAGTATTGCAATCGCAGGCGCAGAACGCGGCTATTTCCTGCGACATCCTGCACCTCGTCAGATCAGGGGGTGCTCCGGCAGACATCCAGGCTTTCGAATTTCCATTCGGCGCTGCGCAGCTTTGCGATGGGCCTGCAGTCCTTGCGCGGGACCAGTGGGATATGGAGGGCATCGCCGGTCGCCTCGTGCCGGGGGAGGGCGATTTTCCGKTCGTCCAATTCCTTGCCGCGCTTCCGCCGGAAGTGGTCGTCGGTGTGGAAGTCCCGATGGGCATCGAGCCTGGACCAGACCTGATTTCCGCCGCCGCGCGCAGCGTCGCTGCTGCACGAAGGCTGAGTCCGCGCCTTGCCAAAATTGATCCGGGGGCGACCGCCATGCCGGTCCAATCCCATACAACCAATCCTGATTGAAGGTCGAACGATGGACCACACCACCGAAACGAGTCTCGCCGGCGTCTCCTTGCTCATCTAGCTGCAGGCACGACCGGCTCAGCAGATGAGTTCATGAACGCTCCGATCATCATCACGCGTTCGAAGGACGGCTCAAGGCCTTCCTGAATGTTTGCCGGCATCGCGGTGCAATGGTCTGTCGGAAAACTACAGCGGAAGGCGGACTCGCTTTACAGGACTATGCCGCCAGCAAGGCCATCCAGCGCGGCCTTGCCACTGGAGCACAGAGCGAGATCATATTTGGCCACAACGAGCTCGGCGTTCAGCTCTTCCATCGAAGTCTGGACGTGCAAGGGGCGTAAGCAGAGCTTCTAGGAACTTCCCACGCGGCGGGCGCCACCCTTTGGTGCTTATGATCGGGCAGCTGCGCCGCCGGTCTCGCCAAGGAAATTCAGTTCGAGCAGAACGCCGTTCGGATCTCTGACGAAAAGCTGGGCGAGCGGTATCTCCGGGATCGCATTTTCCCGCCAGCCAATGTCCATCTGGCGGAACCGTTCGATGAAGACCGCCATCTCAGAACAATCGAGCGCCACATGGTGTATCGCGCCGCTACCCGTCCTTGCCACGACCGGCGTACCGTCATCGTCAGGATATCGTGAGCTTAGAGCCCCAACATGGATGACCGGCATCCCGTTGTCGTCGCGCAGCCAGCCGCCTTGCGCCGATGGCTCGGGCTCGATCATGCCGGTGGCCTTCAGGCCCAGGGCATCGGTGTAGAATTTCAGCGTTGCCATGACGTCGGCCACGCGCAGGTTGATGTGGTCAACTCCCTTGATACCCATCGGCTGAATCCTCGTCCCGTACCGAATACGCCCGGCTTCAGACTATCGAAGTCTCGTCGAAGTAGGCATGCATGCGCACGATCAACCCGCTCTCGTCCACCTCGACGATCTCGATGACGCGCATCGCGACCGGAGCGCTTCCCGCCGCCGTCAGCCTGGCGGTAAACAGCATCGCAGCCGATCCGGCGTTGGCAGCAATGTGCTCGACGGTGATTGCCACGCCCAGCGCCGCTCCTTGCTCCCAGAACGCGCGCAGTGCGGCGTGGCCCGTGATCGGGGGCGTGCCGACCGGATCCTCGAAACTGGCTTCAGGCGCGAACAGCGCCAAGCGCGCGTCGATGTCGCCATTGCTGAAGGTGTCGACATAGGCAAGCGCCGCTTTACGCGCGCGGTCTTCGGCGCCGGTTCGCCGATCGAGGGCGGTTTTCACGAACATCTCTCGCAATGTCATACCGGCTGCCGTCCTACTTATCTTCCAGCGATATTAGAGGTGCGATGGCTTGACAACCTCCTCCATTCAGACGAGCCCACGACCTAACGTCCCTTAGTCTAATCAGACGTATGTCCGGATTTGCTGCGCGGCCTACCTGGGAGGCACCAAGAACATGGGGAGATAGCTGGATATGATGCCCAAGGCTGTAATCACTGGAGGTGCCAGGCCCGACGGCATCGGCTGGGCAACCGCGCTCGCCTTCGCGGCGAAAGGCTATGATGTGCTCGTTACGGGTGCCACCGAGGCCGAAGTCGCCGGCGCTGACAAGCATCCTCACATCACCGCACATGTTCTCGACGTTCGCGACGACGAGGCCGTGCGTGCCATATTCAACGGCCTTGATCGGCTGGATGCGCTGGTAAACTGTGCCGGGGCCGCGGATCCGCAAGCCGAGTATACCGCCGATGGTTTTGCGCGGATCGTCGATATCAACCTGACCGGTACGCACCGTTGCTGCCTCGCTGCGCGCGAACTCCTTGCCGCATCTAAGGGCTCCATCGTCAACGTCGGTTCGATCTACTCGACTTTCGGCAGCGGCATCACGCCGGGTTATTCGGCCAGCAAGGGTGCCGTAGTTCAGCTTACGCGATCTCTGGCTGTTGCATGGGGCCCGGACATCAGGGTCAATGCAGTAGCGCCGGGCTGGATCAGGACCGGCATGGCGGCGTCCGTGTTCGACGACCAAGCGTGGGCAGCCAAGCTGATGGAGCGGCTGCCGCTTAGCCGTTTCGGGATACCTTCGGAACTTGCTGATCCCATCGTCTTCCTGTGCTCGCCGGAGGCGCGCTACATCTCCGGCGTTCTATTGCCTGTAGATGGCGGCTACATCGTGCAGGGCTGATCACCTACGCTTTACCCCCGTAATACGGGTGGGCGGAGCAGTGAATGAGGCCAGCGATTTTGGCAAAGGTGCGGGAATGAACTTCGATCATTACCCCCGGGAGCTGCATGTGGAGCGCGTGGACGGCGTCTTGACCGCAACGATCAACAACCCGGCGGAACTCAATGCGGTAAATGAGGCCATCGATGATGCCTTGCCTGATCTTTTCGTCGATGCCGATCGTGATCCGGAGACGCGGGTACTCGTGCTGACAGGAGCAGGCAGGGCTTTCTGCGCTGGAGGCAGCCTTTCCATGATGCAGTCCGGACTCGACAGCCTCGATGGCTTCATGGCTGGTTACAAGAACGGCAAACGCATGCTCCAATCGATGATCGAATGCGACAAGCCGATAATAGCCAAGGTCAACGGCGATGCCATTGGCTTAGGTGCTACGCTGGCGCTGTTCGCGGATGTGACGATTGCTGCGGAGGAAGCCCGCTTCTGTGATCCGCACGTCAAGGTCGGGCTGGTCGCCGGCGATGGTGGCTCGATCATCTGGCCGGCGAACATGGGTTATGCCCTCGCCAAGTACTTCCTTCTGACCGGTGAAATGGTTTCCGCACGCGAGGCCCAGGCCATGGGCCTGATTGCCAAGGTTACGACACGGGACGAACTCGATGCCGAAACCGACCGGATCGCGCGAAAGCTGGCCAAGGGTGCACAGCAGGCGATCCGCTTCACAAAGCGGGTGATCAACATTCCCCTGCGTCGCGCTTTCGTGGAAATGGCTGATGCCGGTTTCGCCCTCGAAGCCATATCGAGCCGACACCATGATCACGGCGAAGGCTGCAACGCCTTTCTCGAAAAGCGGAAGCCCGTGTTTGAATAGGTCGCTGATTGCCCACAAGCCGGACGGACATTGCGCAAGCGGTATAAGTGAGATGTCCGGAAGACGTAGTCTCGGTCCTGGGTATTGGTGGCTTCGGCATGGTTGTGCCCGTCGGCTCGGTTTTGGACGCCGCCTCGTCATCGGATATGTGAGTGAGGGCGCGCTTGAAAGCTGCCGGAATGCTCTGGAACAGGAAGGGTATCGCGTCACCGCGCAGCAGGTGGACGTAACGAGCCGCGCCTCGGTGGAAGCGTTGGACGATCCCTATGTGAGCGGGCAGCCTCCGCATGGCGGCTGGCGCCCAAGGATATCGCAAACGCCCGAACTTGGCGGAACGATGCCTACGACGACGCCATGAGATCTCGGATGAGATCGCGATCGGGACAGTGTCTATCCGACACGGCTTCAGCGCACCGATGCCGGGCACGAAGCGGGGCTATGCAAATGCCCATGCGGGCGCGAACGTAAACCTGCTGCACCGCCCGCGAGATCCATTCCGATCTCGCGGGCGGTGGCAAGATAATCAGTCGGGCGCGAGATTTCCCGCACGTAGCGCTATATGCTCGGCCGCGAGCATCCCGAACACCATGGCCGGCCCGAGCGTTCCGCCCGCCCCGGGATAGGAATCATAGGTCACTGCGCCCGAGACGTTGCCGGTTGCGTAGAGCCCTTCGATCGGCGAGCCGTTCGCGCCGAGCACATTGCCCACTTCGTTGGTCTTGAGTCCGCCCTTCGTCCCGATATCGCCGAGATCGACGGGAATGGCATAGAATGGCGCCGTCTCGATCTTTCCGAGGCACGGATTGGGCTTGTTGCGAGGATCGCCGAAGAACAGATCGTACGGATTGTCTCCGCGCTGGAAATCCTCGTCGACGCCGCTTTGCGCAAAGCCATTCATCCGCTGCACGCTTTTCGCAAGAGCATCCGCCGGGACGCCGATCTTTTGCGCAAGCCCGGTGATGGTGCCTGCCTTGAACAGGACATTATCCCACCACTCGTTCGGAATAAGCGCGTCGGGCTGGATCACCGGCGGCATCATGGCACCAATCGGATAGCGCCAGCGGGCGGTCGCGTCGAAAACCAGCCAGCACGGCATATTCGCCCCGCTGCGCTTGTTTTCCTCGATCATCTCCGCGCCAAAATCGTTGTACGAAATCGCTTCGTTCACGAAGCGCTCGCCCTTCCGGTTGACGCACATGGTGTGCGGATAGCCCCGCTCCATGAAGAACGCGGCGCGCATGTCCACGTTGTTGAAGCCGGGCGCCGGAACGCGCATCGTGGGAACCCACCAGGCCTGGTCGAGGAACTCCGTATCGGCGCCGATCGCCTGGCCGGCGACAAGCGCGTCGCCGGTGTTGTTCTGTCCTGGCGTCAGCGAATGGTCGACTGGCATGGACACGGGCAGGTACTTGTCGCGCAAGCCTTGATTCTTGTCGAACCCTCCCGACGCAACGATCACCCCCTTGCTTGCCCGGATCTCGATCTGGTTGCCGCGCTGGATCGCGTTGACGCCGAGGACACGGCCCGAGTCCTCGATGAAGCCGACAAGACGCGTGTTCAGCAGCAACGGAATGTTGCGATCCATCATGGCCTTGCGCAACCCGCCGATCATGGCGTTGCCGGTCGTCAGGCGGCGATCGCGACGGCTGCGGAAGCGGAATGGCAGATCAAGCCAGTAGCGGAAGAACAGCTTCGCTGCGGTCGTCCACCATGCGCCAGTTCTGCGGATGAGTGGTCCCATCTCGGTAAGGTCGATCTGCATCCGGCCGAGCACTTTGTGCGTGGGATGGGGTTCGCGCATCCGAAATAGCTCGTCTCCGAGCACACTTGCATCGAAGGGCAGGGGCATCATCGTGCGCCCTCCCGATGTCATCGCGCCCGGAAGCCACGGCAGATAGTCGGAATAGCCGGGGACACTAAAATATCCGACGTTCCACTTGGCCAGTTCGTCCAGTGTGCGAGGCGCAGTGTCGATGTAGGACTGGAGCTTTTCTTCCGGCACCATGCCCTTGGTGCACTGGCGCATGTATTCCAGCGCCTGTTCCCTGCTGTCCTTATCCGCGATTGCTGGATTGTTTGGAATCCAGATTCCTCCGCCCGAAACCGCGCTGGTGCCGCCAAAGCGGTCGGCTTTCTCGATCAGGACGGTTTTCAGCCCGAGATCATGCGCGCGCAGGGCGGAAACCATGCCCCCAGCACCTGAGCCGACCACAACAACGTCGCACTCAATTGTCTTCGACATGCAGCCCATTTCCCTGTGTTGCCAAACCGCGCCGGAGCGTCAGAACCCCGGACACGAATTCAACGATCTCTCGCGCAGGTCTTGCAAGGCCTGGCATCTTGTCCCGAAGCTAGGGCCCGGACCCTTAGACTAGTTGCCGGGTGGTGGCGAGGCCTCGTCCGCTCGGACGACTATTGTGTCTGGGTAAATTGTTATGAGGGAAGGTGCTGATGCCTATCCGGACGGCTTGAGAGTTTTGAGCCGACGAGCAGGATGGCTGCGTCACCGAGCGCCCTCGGCTCGACGACGACATTGACTTGCGACGCCTGCCTTCCATGCTGATGACAACTCCTCCGGCGCAGTACGCTGGTGAAGGCCATGCTGGTAAACCGGTGTTGTTCTGCGTGCCGAATTCCCAGTCAGGCAATCTGTGGCGATTTTGCTGGGAGATGGATAGTCTGCTAGGACGATGCCGAGCTAGCCGCTTTCATGAACACCCAAGCCCCATAATGTGCCTGGATAGCGGAGCGTTCGCGCTGGCGCGGATGACCAGAAATCGGGCGCGTCATAAGAATTGTCACGAAGCGACCTCTCTAGCTTCAAGGGTTTTGCTTTTTATGTACCGTGCAGCCGTATTCGAAGAGGCTGGCCGACCGCTGGCCATCAAGAACTTGCCCGATCTTCCGGTTGGCGAGGGGCAGCTTCTGGTAAAGGTTCACCGCTGCGGCATCTGCGGAAGCGATCTGCACATGACCCAAGGGCACGGATACACCGTGGATTCAGGGACCGTTCTCGGCCACGAATTCACAGGCGAAGTCGTTGAGGTTGGCAAGAACGAAACCCGCTTCGGCAAGGGTGAGGTGATCGTGGCCATGCCTATTTCTGGCTGTGGCAAGTGCGGTCCCTGCCTGATGGGAGAACCCGCCTACTGCGATAATATTTCATATCTTTTTGGCGGTTACGCGGAATATGCGCTCGTGGGAGCCAGCACTGCGAGCACGCTGCCTAGTCGTCTCTCGGCCGCCGACGGCGCATTGACGGAACCATTGGCAGTCGCTTTGCATGGAATGGCGATGGCGGGCATCGAGCCAGGTAGCCGCGTGCTGGTCCAAGGCGCGGGGCCTATCGGTCTCGCAGCGTTGTTCTGGGCGCGTCGGTTCGGCGCAGGTGTAGTCGACATGATCGAAGGCGCCCCTGTTCGCGCTGAAATCGCGCGCAGGATGGGGGCCGACAACGTCAGTCCGCCACAGTCGCAGGATGAGCAATCGTTCCTGAGCCGCGATCCGGCAAAGCTTTACGACGTTGTTGTCGAGTGCGTGGGGCGTCCTGGAATGCTCAGTCAGTCGATCGGACATGTAAAGCGTCGCGGCACCATCGTTTCGCTTGGCTATTGCTTCATGGCCGACACTATCGTTCCGGCCTTTGCCGGCGGACGGGAAGCCAAACTGCTGTTTCCTCAGCTTTATACGATGAAGGAGTTTCGCTGGGCGCTCGAAGTGCTTAACCAAGGCGCCGTCGAGCCTCGCGCAATGGTTACGCAAACTGTGTCGCTGGATGGTTTGCCGACGGCGTTCGACGGACTTCGTGGTAATCCGGAGCAGTGCAAGGTAATCGTCGATCTGTCCACCTAGCCGCTAAGCCAGTGTTCGTTGAGGCTTTCGCCGCCTGGTAGAAGAAGGGGGTGGGCTTGGCGACGATATTGGCACTGTGGAAGGCAGATCAGTCGTCAAGTGCCCGATGCTGTGCCTTCACGTCGGTACGCTGGAAGAAAGCCCTGCCGCCTGCGGCCTCGACCAAGGCCACGGTTTCCTCACCGTCCCGTTCGCGGCCGCTGCTGACCACCACGCTTCCTCCGGCGCGGCCGAACATAACGATCGTCGCACGTCCTATCCCGCTCGTGGCGCCAGTTGCCAGTGCGACCTTTCCGCGGAAATTATATGTAACTGCGATTCCATCAAACACCCCTTCTCTGTTTGATCTGTCCAGAGGGCGTCCTGATACTTATCCTCGGCGCATACTGGTCTTCGACCGCGATGTGTTTAGGCTCGTTGCGCGAAACAGGTTCTTTTCGAAAATTAGCCTGTGCGAACTCAATGCGGCTATTTTCCCGAACGGACGATGTGCGTCGGTTGAGGCCGGCTAGAGTGCTGCTTGCACACTGCGGGAGAGTATGATGAACAGGACGGGAAGAGTAGCGAACAAGGTCGCTATCGTCACCGGTGCCGGTCTGAACGAGCGCGGGCTTAATATCGGAGGGGCGACAGCCCGGCTACTCGCGCGCGAAGGCGCTTCTGTCCTTGTGGGAACAAGAACGGCCGCCGACGCGGAACGCTTGGTTGACTCCATCCGAGCCGATGGAGGCATTGCCCACTGGTGCATCCTCGATCAGGGTGACGAGTTGTCGATCCGTGCGATGATCGACCGATGCATCGAGCTATTCGGCGTGCTTGACATCCTGATCAATAATGCGGTGGCGGTGCTTCCGGACGATACGACCCTGCAGGATACCTCGATCGCGACCTGGGAACGAACATTCGCCGTGAACGCGCGGGGGACTTTCCTGGCATCGCAATTGGCCCTGCCTCATATGCTGGCCCGCGGCGGGGGGGCCATTGTCAATGTTTCATCTGGGTCGGCAATGGCGGGAGATACGACCCGTATCGCCTATGGATCTTCGAAGGCCGCGATCAACACGCTGACCAAGTACATTGCCACCCAGTACGGCAAGAGGAACATTCGCTGTAATGCTATCCTCCCTGGCCTGGTATTGTCTTCTAAGGCGAAGCGCGATGTACCACCTGAAGCGTTGCGCATTTTCGAGAAGCAGACTCTGACCCCTTATCTGGGCGATCCTGATCATATCGGCTGGCTCGCGCTTTTCCTTGCCTCCGACGAAGCCGCGTTCATTCAGGGAGCTGTGATACCTGCGGACGGCGGGCTGCTGCAGCACCAGACTTACAGCGCCGACATGTCTGAATTGATGGGCACCGCCGGCTGAACGCGTCCCTGGGAGATGAGACGGAGACCAAGTCCGCATCCCGCTGCCAGCTCCCACAGCCAATCGCCTTCGCCAGCTGTCGGGTATTGCCGGTAATTGGAATTCAGCCGCGGGGGAGGGGAAGAATGCCGCCGTTTGCGCAAGCTCTTCAACGCGCCCGAGCCTTCCGAGAGCTATTAACTTGCGTTTGGAGTGCGAGGGACAGCCAGCGTAGATTACGCTATTCAGTGAACCGGCCGGGCCCTCTGCCGACGGAGTGTGGACCGCCTCGTGCCAAGTCAGGCGAGATCTGATTATGATGGGCGAACCATGAGTTCGTTGAGGCAACTGACATTCGACTTGCGGACCAAAGGATCCCGGGCCAGCACCAGCCTCGGCAGCTTGGTGGCTACTCCGCGGAAAATAGCCTGCGCTTCCTGTCGCGCCAACTGATTGCCCAGGCAGAAGTGCGGGCCCGCGGCGAATGCAACGTGCCGATTTTCAGAGCGAGTTATATCGAAGGCATCCGGATTTGCGAACACGGAGGCATCGCGGTTCGCCGCATTCAATTGCATCATGACCGGGCAGCCCTTGGGAATGACGGCTCCTGCAATGTGAACATCCTCGGTTGCGACGCGGGTCAGTGAGCGAGCTGCCGGACTGCAGAAGCGCAACATCTCCTCGACGGCAGAAGGAACGAGTTCCGGATTGGCCCGGAGGAGATCGTACTGGTCGGGATGCGTCAGAAGCGCGTGCATGCCATTGCACACAAGGTTCGCGGTCGTCTCGTGACCTGCCTCGATCAGCATCTGCAAGGAGCCGAGCATCTCGAGTTCGCTGAGTTGCTCGCCTTCACATTCGGCGCGCGCGAGGACAGAGACGAGATCCTCGCCCGGATTGCGTTTAGCTTTGTCGACCAGCTCTTTGAAATAGGTATAAAAATTGCGATGAGCGGCGAGTACCTCGGCGGATTCATCAGCGGAAAGATCGGTGCGGTTGGTGTTGCGGACCACAACGTCGCTCCAGGCGCTCCACAGCGAGTGATCCTCGAAGGGTACGCCCATAAGCTCGCAGATTATCCTCTCGGGCAATGGGAAGGCAATCTGTTGCCGAAAATCAAACATCTCCAAGCCGCTGACAGAAGCGACAAGCTCATCGGCAATTGCTTGCACCCGGGGCTGCCAGGCGGCAACGCGCGTCGGTTTGAATGCCACTTCAAGGATCTGCCTAACGCGGCGGTGTGCCGGCTCATCGAGATTAATCAGCATGTTTACCCAAGCCTGGCGGGCAATCTCGACCTCCTCATCAACCGATCCGGCGGCGTCATGTGCTCCGGATTCGAGGCGAGCACCTTCCGCGCGGCTCAACCGCCGGTCACGGTAGCCTCCGACGATGTCCTCGAAGCGTGTCAGCATCACCACGCCTCCGATGTCGGTGGCCGGATCATTTTGCTGCAACCAGCGGAATATCTGGAACGGCTCCGCCACGGACGACTGGTCATCGTAAATTTGCCGAGCGGCCAATCGGGCAGCTTCTGGCGTCAGGTCTGCAGAGCTGTCCGTCATGTTGCAACTTTCTCGAGAGGGGCGAGCAAGAATTACGGAGTGCCGCCATTCGCGACGGTGCCGGCGGCGGTGTGCTTGAATGCCGATCGGCAAACGTGGGTATATGCGGTCGGCTTCGACTCACACGTCCGGTCGGACGAGGCATGGATGGCGGCACGCATACCGGAAGCGTGGTCGCCAATCGCAAACCAGGCGGCGAGAGGACGGGGTTTGGTGCGGAACCCTCCAAATGGAACACGGCTTGGCTATGTCGAAAGCTATTGGTGGGGCGGCAACGATGCGGAGCCCCAGAGTTCGACACAACTGGGCATTTATCGGCATGATCGCGGGCGCAAGCTTTTGGGTGTGGACACGAGTCTAGGGTGATGGTCGCCGACCTTCCATTCAACCCTAAATGGCTCCTCCGCTGAACGGAGCCGGCGCTTCGGATGGTTAGTCCAATGGGACGATTGCGGTGTCCGGTTTCTGCGAGATGAGAGATCATCCGATTTTCGAGTTTGAAGTGTTTGGAGAATCTCCGTGCCGCAAGAGCAAATGGAAAGCGCAGTTATCAAGGGCGGTCTCGTTGTCGATGGAACCGGGTCTCCGGCTTATCCGGCCGATGTGCGGATCGCGGACGGACGCATTGTAGAAGTCGGGCCTGATCTCGAACCCGGAGCCGACACGGTCTACGACGCGACCGGATGCTACGTCACGCCGGGATTCATCGACACGCACACCCACTATGACGCTTCGCTGTTCTGGGATCCGTCCTGCGACCCTATCGTGCAGCATGGCGTGACGACGATCCTGATCGGCAACTGCGGGTTGAGCCTCGCTCCCGTTCGCAAGGATCGTGTGAGCGATCTCGTCGTTCTGTTCAGCTATATTGAGGATCTGCCGCGCGATGTTTTCCAGGCGGAAGTCCCTTGGACTTGGGAAACCTACCCGGAATATGCGCGCGAAATGCAGAAACGCGACTGGGGGGTGAACATCGCCTCGCTGGTCAGCCACTCGCTGTTGCGGATTTACGAGATCGGCGACGAAGCCTGGAAGCGTTCGTCCGCCCCCGAGGAGACCTCTCGCATCGCACTTGCCTATGCCGAGGCTATGAAAGCGGGGGCTTTCGGTGTCTCGACGTCGCGCTTCGATCGCAGCCCCGCCGGCGATCTGGTTCCGAGCTTTTACAGTGATGCGGCCGAATTCGAAGCGTTGTTCGAGGAGAGCGCAAAGGGTCGCGGCATTGTGCAGATCATCCCGGATGTTGGTGATATCGACCAGCAGGAGAAGGACCTGCGTGAGATGGGCGACTACTCTGCACGCCATGGGGGAGTGCCCGTCATTTCGAACGGCATCTATGATCGGCCCGACATTCCCAGCTACGGACCGAAACTGGTCGAAGTAGGCAAGGATATCCAGGCCAAGGGTGGAAATTTCTACTATTTGGCGTCGCCGCGATCGATCGAGTTGGGTATCAATTTCCGTCAGTGTTTCAATTTCATCTACGTTCCGGCGTGGAACAATCTTGTGCAGTCCGACGTGCCCGATGAGGAAAAAAAGCGCCGCCTGGCGGATCCGGAATGGCGCGCGCAAGCGCGCGCCGACTGGGATGCGGTCAAGGAAGGCTTTCCGAGCGGAGGCCTGGAGCGTCTTTTTCGGATTACGGAGGTGGGCAAGCCGGAGTACGAAAAATATCTGGCACTGACGTTCGACTATGTGCTCGACCTTCGTCCGGGCCACCCTTCCGATCAGCTGGCCGACTGGGTCCTCGACAATGATCTCAAGGCGGAGTTCGTATATCCTTTCACGAATACCGACGCTGCCAAAGTGGGTGAGTTGCTCGGATCACAGGTGAGCCTCATCAGTGGCAGTGACGCTGGTGCGCACATCAGCAGCTTCGATGGTGCCGGCGATGCGACTCTGGTGTTGACGCGGCATGTCCGGGATCGCGGTGACCTCACGCTGGAAAATGCCGTCAAGAAGTTGACCAAAGACCAGGCCGACCTCATCGGAATAAAGGACCGCGGTGAGATCAGGGTTGGCGCATTCGCCGATATCGCAGTGTTCGATTTGGCAAAGCTACACTGGGATCCCGAGAAAAAGGTCAATGACATTCCAGGCGGACTGCCACGCTTCCGGCGTCCCGCAGGCGGCTTCCGCTATACCTTCATCAACGGCGTGCTCGCCCAGGAGAACGGTGAATTGACCGGCGTGCTGCCGGCGCGGTTCCTTACCGCGGACGACCGCATCTCGGCCTGAATCTGATGCCTGGGGCTGGGTCACGAGATTGTACGTGGTGTCAGTTGCCGGGCTCGGTTGAGCCGCATGATCGCCAGTTCGCGTAGCAAATAGGGGTGAATCTTGTGCCCGAGTGCCGGTTTTGACGGGCTCGGGCTGTGGTAAATCTGTTCGGTCGCCATCTTCATCATCAGTGTGGCGACGTGCTACCGACCGATCCTGGTGCCCTCCTGCCGAAGAAGATCCCGCAGCAACTCCCTCCATGGCTCGAAAACGCAAAGGCCCGGGAGCAAACCCGGGCCTTCTTTCTCGCGCTTTTCGGCAACTGTGGCGGCGTTGCCGCACGATCTTGCCCTCCATACCGAAGATCGCCGTCATGGCCAGTACGCCCGCCGACGCAACGCCGCCCCTTCGAACGTCTCGAATGGCATGTGGGGCCCGATCGCACCGAACGACACGGGCGCGCGGAAAACGCTGATGTAGACGGCGCAGACATAGCCCGCCATTGCCTCGGCAGCGCGGCTGCCCCCATGAGCCTTGTCTGCTCGATTTCCCCGGGAAATCGCGGCGAGGCGCCGCGTGACGCGCGGTTGTTCTATCCGGATATTCTCATCGGTGTACGGGCGTGACCGCAATCCTCCTGAGCACTATGTTCTTTATCTTCCAGCTTTCGCCGACTAGCGCGTAGGTATCGTGATAATGACCGTAGCCGGTGAAACCCCCGATCGGGCGCCCGACTGGATAGCGGATCACATCGGTCATGGCCCAGACGGCCGTGATTTCGCGTGGTGATCCGATCTTCATTTCAGGCATATGCCCATGGTGGACGGTCACGACCCCGTCCAGGGCCATTTCGACTGCGCCCCGTATGGCTGCGCGCGATGTGAGGAGCCAGGTGTCGGCATTGCCGACATCCATGCCCAGCTGCTGCATCGCCGCGGCCTCGCCCCGCATGTCCATGACCGCGTCTTCGGCGAAGAGATCTTCCCATTCATCCCAGCGCTTCTCGTCCATAAGCCGGAAGTAGCGCGCCTTGAGAATGGACACGGCTTCCATCGCTTCCGCCTCGTCAAGGCGTCGGGCCAGGGCATCGATGGTGGAAATCGTCATGAGTTTTTCCTGCACTTCCAAACTATGGAGGCTATTGGCGGTGCAGGGCAGCGCCATCGTCCGTAAAGACGACGGCAGGCGTGCGCGAAGCGTGGATGTGACGCACGAGGCTCAATGCATTTTCAGCCACAAGGATCGAACCCGATGTCTTCAAGGCCTGACCTCGATTCACGAATGCGCCGCCTGGAAGATGCGCGGGCCATCCGCGAACTGAAGGCCCGTTACTTCCGCCACATGGACCTGCGCGAATGGAGCGCCCTGCGTGACGTGTTCACCGCCGATGCCGTCATGGACATGCGCGGCGCGAGCGACGAATTGAAGGCCTCGGGCGTCAATGCCGATCCCGAAACCCTTGTCATCGCAAAGCGCGACACCATCGTCTCGACCATGGAGGGATCGCTCTTCGGCATCGCCACGGTACACCACGGGCACATGCCCGAAATCACTTTCGTCTCCGATGACGAGGCCAAGGGAATCTGGCCCATGGAGGATACTCTGATCTTCCCGAAGGGTGCGCAGGTGCGCCGCTTGCACGGTTTCGGGCATTATCACGAAACCTATCGGCGCGAGCAGGACGGGTGCTGGCGGATCAGCCACCTTCGGTTCACGCGCCTGCACGTCGAGATCGAATGATATAGAGGGGGTGGCGCACGACCTCACGCTCGCAGGAGACCGTCGCTTTCCTGCTCCAGGTCATCGGCTCCGGCGACGTGAAGCCTCTGCATGCTAATTCGCGGGCAGTCGGGCTGGCTGGCTTTGACCGGCCTATCGTGCATCATCCCTGCGCCGGTCCTCCCAGGTAAACGCCGCAGATGCATGTCTGGATGGACGATGAAACTGCACGGTTTCGCTGTTTGGTAGTCGAATGCGATGTCGAGGCACCCAGCCATCATTGTCACAGGAGGATCACATATGACCAACCATAAGGAAATGGTCGCCATCGTTACCGGAGCGACCTCTGGCGTAGGTTTCGAGACTGCTTTGGCACTTGCGGGCGCAGGTATGCGCGTGATCGCGCTTGGCCGAAATGACGAGCGGATCGCGGGCAGCAGCGCGCGAATCCTTTCGCTGGTGCCCGAAGCCCGCATGGATTGGGTCAACGCAGACTTCGCTTCACTGCGGCAGGTCGCAGGGGCTTCGCGGAGGATCCTTGAGCTTACCGATCGGATAGACGTGTTGGTCAACAATGCTGGAAACCAGCTCGACCGCCGGCTGATGAGCGGCGACGGCTTCGAGATGACCTGGCAGGTCAACCATCTCGCGCCATTCCTGATGACGCAGCAACTGCTGCCGCGTTTGAGCGAAAGGGCCGGTGCGCAGGTGATCACGCTTTCATCGATCGGCCACACCATGATTCCGGACATGGTCTGGGAAGATCTGCAGGGCCAGGACTCATTTTCCCCCCTTACGGCCTATTGCCAGAGCAAGCTGGCCAATGTGCTGTTCACGCGGGAGCTGGCCAGGCGGAGCGCGGAATCTGGCCTTGTCGCCAGTGCCGTCCATCCAGGACTTGTGGCGTCGGACTTCGCGAACAAGGGCGGTGAGCATGTCAGGAGCTACTATGCCAAGGCTGAGGAGGAGGGCCACGCGCTTACCTCGCAGCAGGGCGCTGACACGGTGATCTGGCTTGCGCTCGACGATCGCCGAGGAAACCCGTCAGGCGGCTATTTCTGTGAACGGGCGCGCGTTGAACCTTCGTCGGCGGCGCTTGATGAGGCTTCGGCGCAGCGTCTGTGGACCTTGTCGGAGCAGCAGGTAGCGGAATATCTCGAGGTTTGAGGCGCTTTTTGGGGGAGGGCGGGACCGGAAGCTACCCGTGCCCCGGTGATTGCGCCGCGGCACGGGCCCGTGATGGCCCGTGCCGGCAGTATCTCCGCAGCCGGAAATGGCGCTTCAGGACAGGAATCTGTGACCCCAGTCGCTGCCGCGGGTGGTCTCGAACACCACGTTCTCTTCCCAGTTCATCTTCTTACCGCCGGTGCCGTATTCCAGCGCGAATCCACCGGGGGTCAGCATGTAGAACGATGTCATGTTGTCGTTTACATGACGGCCCAGCGTGGCCGCCAGCTTCACGCCATGCTCTTCGACCCGATCGAGGCAGCGGCCGACGTCATCCAGCGTCGCAACCTCGAGCATGATATGAATGCAGCCTCCCGGAATGGGCAACTCGCCCAGCGCGAGGCTGTGCTGGCGCGGGTTGCGACAGTGGAAGAAATGGACCTGCGCGTTGCCGGCAGGGGTAGGCACATTGAGAATATCGGACAGACCGAAGCCGTGCTTCAGCCAGAACTCGGCCTCCGCCTTGAAATCGTTGGTGGCAGTGAGCACCACATGGCCTACACCCATCCCCTCGGTTATGAAGCTGGAGACGCCGATCGGGGACGTGAATGGCTTGAAATCCGAGATCGGGCCCCATGCCACCTCATGGGTGTGCCCTTCCGGATCGCGGAAAGTGAAATAAGCCTGCACATGGCGCAGGCGCGCACCGCCTTCGTCGCCATCGGCCACGTCAACCCCCACGTCGAGCAGTTCCTGCCTTGCCGCTGCAAATTCGGCGGGCGTGTTCACCAGCCATCCGCTCGCGAGCAAGCCATTGGCGTGGCCGGGAAGAACGGCGATCCGGAAGGCGCGTGGATCGATCTTGAGATAGAGAATCCCGTTATCCCCGTCCGAAGTCATCGTGCCGAGGACGCGCTCGGCATAGTGCCGCCACGCCTCGACATCCGGCGCGCCGACCAGAAGATACCCAAGTTCAGCAATGTTCACGATCCACTCCTCGCTCGCGTCGCTATCGACACCGTCGAGGACCCTATTTGTCGCGACGCGGCGGGTAATCGTCCGAAGAGACATCGATCGGCTGCATCGCCTTCAAGGCGATCCTTGCGAGCGCTGACGCCGCTGTCTCGTCATCTACTGGACCGTCGGGGAAAAACCATGCGTCGAGCAGGACCGCCGAAGCGACCATGCCGAACGCGTAACGCACGAAAAGCCGCGGCTCCACGTCCGCGCCGGATCTTGGATCCTTATGGAACAGGCGCAGACGCCTTTCGGACAGCGCGAAATATTCGTCCAGAGCATGTGCAAGACCACCCTCGGCTTCGCCGCTCGATTTCACCAGCGCGTGGAGAAACGATGCGTTGTTCTTCAGAAAGCGATAGAGCTTGTAAACCACGACCTGGTTTCGACCGTCGAGGCCGGCCTCGTCCGTGTCGAGGCTCTGCAGAAATGCCGAGAAGTCCTTCGTGAAGGGCTGGATGACGGCCTCCTCGAACAGGTTTGCCTTTGAACCGAAGTTGCCGAAGATCAGGTGCTCGGCCACGCCCGCCTTTTTCGCGATGGCGCGAGTAGTGGCGCCGCCGATGCCGGAAAGTGCGAATTCGGTGCGCGCGGCGACGGTGATCAGGTCCCTGATCTCGGTTGAACTGCGTCGGGCGCGGGGGGCACTTGTCATGCCCATGGTCCGCTTGAGCGACTTTCGCTTGCAAGGTGCCGCAGGCTCAGTGTAAGATAGCAGGCACTATTTAACATGATCCACCTTTGTGTGAGACATGGTTTGGGAGAATGGCAGTGGCAACCACTTATCAACTCGCGGTTCGTGGAGGAACCATCGTCGATGGCACCGGCAGGCCACCGTTCCGTGCCGACATCGGAATTCGCGATGGTATCATTGTTGCACTCGGCACTGTCGAAGGCACCGCCGACGAGGAGATCGATGCGACAGGACTGAGCGTGACCCCGGGCTTCGTCGACGTCCACACACATTATGATGGGCAGATAACCTGGGAAAATCGCATGGTTCCGTCATCGAACCACGGTGTCACCACGGTCGTCATGGGCAATTGCGGCGTTGGCTTTGCGCCGTGCCGCGACGGTGACGAAGACCTGATGATACGACTGATGGAAGGAGTCGAGGACATTCCCGAAGTCGTCATGGCGAAGGGCGTACCATTCAATTGGACCACTTTCCCCGATTATCTTGATGCTATCGCGTCGCGCGAAAGCGACGTAGACTTCGCGGCCCAGATCCCACATTCGCCGCTCCGCGTCTTCGTGATGGGCCAGCGTGGGACGGACCTTGAGCCGCCGACCGACGCGGACCTCGAGCAAATGCGCAAGCTGGTGACCGAGGCGATCAACGCAGGCGCGCTTGGGGTGTCGACTTCGCGCAACCTGTTCCATCGCTTCCGGTCGGGCAAGCTGGCGCCCAGCGTGAAGTCGGAAAGGCAGGAGTTCCTGGCTCTCGCCGCCGCATTGAAGGACGCGGGGAAGGGCGTGTTCCAGATGATCCCCGACATCGATGGCGAGGCTGAAAGCGAGATCGACCTATTCGATGCAATTCTCGCAGAATCGGGGAGTCCGCTTAACTTCAGCCTGATCAACACGCCGATGAAGCCTGGCAATTGG
This sequence comes from Rhizorhabdus sp. P4_G6, assembly GCF_056401045.1. Classification (NCBI taxonomy): domain Bacteria; kingdom Pseudomonadati; phylum Pseudomonadota; class Alphaproteobacteria; order Sphingomonadales; family Rhizorhabdaceae; genus Rhizorhabdus; species Rhizorhabdus sp. P4_G6. The sequence continues at coordinate 25,317 of NZ_JBFUKC010000027.1, forward strand.
CAGAAATACATCGATTTCATCCGCGGCGCTCGCGAACGGGGATTGAAAGTCCATGGCCAGTTCCTGCCGCGGTCGATGGGCGTGCTGTTCGGCCTGGACCTTAGTTTCCACCCCTTTTGTCTCCATCCCAGCTATCGCCCTATCGCCGATCTGCCTCTCGAGGAGAAGGTGGCGATCATGCGCGATCCCGCGTTCCGGGAGCGTCTGCTTTCCGAGCAGCCCGACGATCCCAATCCCTCCTTCGTCGGGCTCGTAACCATGCCCCTGCATCTCTATCGTGTGCAGCAGCCGGCAGATTATGATTTTGCTTCGGAGGATAGCCTGCAGGCCGAGGCGGCGCGAACCGGGCGCGACCTTCGCGATGTGATCTACGACGCCTTGCTGGAGGATGATGGCCGCGCGATCATCTGCGCATATGGCACCGAGGCGAACGAAACCATCGCCAAGACAGCCGAGCTGATCGGCGAGGACGGCATGGTCGTTGCCTTGGGTGATGGTGGCGCCCACTACGCGATGATATGCGATGGTGCCTATCCCTCCTATCTTCTGGCTAATCGCCTGGGGAAGGAAGGTCTCGATCTCGCAACGATCATCAAGTCATTGACCAGCCAGCCGGCGGCTTCGGTGGGCCTGTTTGATAGGGGCCGCATTGCAGCAGGATACAAGGCTGACCTCAACCTGATCGACCCGGATCGGATTGTGCTGCATCGACCTGTGATCGAGCGGAGCCTTCCGGCGGGGGGCAAGCGACTTGCCCAGATTTCGGAAGGATATGTTGCCACGATCGTGAGCGGCGTCGTCACCTATCGCAGCGGAGCTGCCACGGGTGCCTTGCCGGGGCGGCTGGTCCGCGGTGCGCAGCAGTCCGTGAAGGTCGCCGATCTGGAAATCGCCGACGCCTGAGCGCCACGACGGCAGGCTTGGAACGAACAGCCCGGCGATCCTCACTTGGGATCGCCGGGCTGTTGATGCTGCAGCGTGCAGCGTCGATGTCAGAGCAGGATGTCGTTGACTTCACCGCCCATAAGCAGATCGCCGTAGATGCGGCCGTAATTGCGGAACTGAGCAGCAGCATGCTGGCGACCAGTCAACATGTTGCGGTAGATGCGGCCGAGGTTCGAACGATCGTAGACGCCGCCGCCGCCCGCGCAGGTCAGCATGCCCTCGGCCAGCTTGACGCAGCGTTCGGCAACGCTCGCGCTCTGGAAGCGCATCATATGGCGCATCTCGATCGGCGGCATTTCACCACGCTCGGCATATTCGCTCATGATTTCAAAGTTGGCGAACATGGACTTCCTCATCTCGTCGATGCCGGCCTCGGCGGCGGCAACGGCCAACTGGGCATCCGGATCCTTTGAGACTTTGCTGCCCATGAAGAGCTTGCCCTTGGCATATTCCTTGAAAAGTTCGGTCATGTGCCGCAGCGCACCGATCTGGCCCGACGTGATGCCGCGCATGAAGACGAGCATGAACGGCATGCGGAACAGCGGGCCGTCGTTCCACTTGATGCCAGGGCTGGTGCCGTAATGGCCGTCGCTGAGCTTGTGCGAGCGATAATCGGGAATGAACGCGTTCTCTACGACGATATCCTGGCTCCCCGTCGCGGCAAGACCGGTGGTATGCCATGTATCGACGATCTTCGCGTCTGAACGCGGGAGCAGGAAGGCGCGGTAGTCGGCCGGATCGCCGTCCACGAACCCGCCGAGGAACGTCCAGTCGCAATGGTCGCAACCACTGGAGTAAGACCAGCGTCCGGACATCTCGAAGCCGCCGTCCACGGTCTTGGCGATGCCGCCCGGCATGTAGGGCGAGGCAATCAGAATCGAGGTATCCTTGCCCCACACGTCCTGAGAGGCTCGATCGTCGAGAAGGCCCATGTGCAGGTTGTGCAGGCCGATCACGCCATAGATCCAGGCGACCGACATGTCGCCTTCGGCAAGGGCCATTTGCACTTCGGCGAAGGCCCGCTGGCCAAGCTCGTAGCCGCCCCAGCGCTTGGGTTGAAGCACCCGGAAAAGGCCTGCTTCGTTCATCCGCCGCACGGTATCGGGATCGACGCGCCGGTTGACCTCGTCGGTCGGCGCGCGTTCGCGCATAAGCGGGATCAACTCGCGTGTGCGGGCGACAAGTTCTTTCGTTGTGGGGATTTCGCTCGAAGCCATCACATTCACTGTTGCGGATGACATTGCAGTTTTCCCTTCAATCCATACTCTTGGTTAGTGACTATGCCCCTGCGATGGCGGCGGCATACCTCAATCGGACGAGCGCGAGGCCTAGGCGGTGCGTTCGTCGACCACCACAATTCTTATGCCCGCCGGGTCGAACAAATAGCTCTGGTCCGCATTGATCCGATCGGAAACCGACGGATGGGAAGCCAGGCTCATGGCGTGGTCGAACGCTGCCTGACTGGCGTAGGTCAGTTCGGTGATCACATCGACGTCTGCAATCGTCTCGGGCAAGAAATTGCGGCGGTAATCGACAAGACCGGGTGTCACTTCCCGGATCAGCGGCACATGATTGGCTTCGTACCATGCTACGAATTCGGCCCGCGGGAGATCGCTTCGCTTTTTCAGAAATGCAACCAGCTTTACCGTCATTCCAGTCCTCCTCCAGGACGCGCTGCGAATGCCGCGTCATCCCCGGGCTGGGATCGCCTCCGCAATCGCCTTGCCCATCGCCGTGGTCGACCCGCTTCCGCCGAGATCCGGCGTGAGACACTGCCCGGCGACAAGTGCATCGCCCACGGCCTTGAGGATGGCTGCGCCAGCCTCGCCTTCACCCAGATGATCGAGCATCATTGCGCCGGCCCAGATCTGGCCGATCGGATTGGCGATACCGCGCCCGGCGATGTCCGGTGCCGAACCATGGACGGGCTCGAACATCGAAGGGTGACGCCGTTCGGGGTTGAGGTTGGCCGAAGGTGCGACCGCGATGGTTCCGGTGCAGCCCGGCCCGAGGTCGGACAGGATGTCGCCGAACAGGTTGGAGCCGACAACGACGTCGAACTGTTCGGGCTTCATCACGAAGCGGGCTGCCATGATGTCGATGTGATGGCTGTCGGTGCGAACATCCGGATACTGCGTCGCCATGGCATCGAAGCATTCGTCCCAGAACGGCATCGAGTAGAACAGGCCGTTCGACTTCGTCGCCGACGAGACGTGCGGCCGGCCGAGTTTCCGAGCGAGCTCGAACGCATAGCGCAGGATGCGATCCGTACCGCGCCGCGTGAATAGCGCCGTCTGGATGACCGATTCATTCTCGCCGCTGCCGCTACGTCCGCCAAGGCGCGAATATTCGCCCTCGGTGTTCTCCCGCACCACCCAGAAG
>NZ_JBFUKC010000028.1:0-27019 GCF_056401045.1 Rhizorhabdus sp. P4_G6
ACCCAGAAGTCGACATCACCCGGCTTCTTGTTCTTGAGCGGGCAGTCGATCCCCGGCAGCAAGCGGACGGGCCGCAGGTTCACATACTGGTCAAATTCGCGCCGGATCGGGATCAGCAGACCCCATAAGGAGATATGGTCGGGAACGCCGGGATAGCCCACCGCGCCCAGATAGATCGCGTCATGCTGTGAAAGACGCGCGATGCCGTCCTCGGGCATCATGGCGCCGGTCGCGTGATAGGTTTCGCAGCTCCAGTCGAAGTGTTTCCAGTCCAGGGCGAAGCCGAAGATCTCGGCCGCTTTGGTCAAGACGCGAATTCCTTCCGGCATCACCTCCTTGCCGATACCGTCTCCAGGTATAACGGCGACAGTGTAGCGCTTCACGCGGCTCCCCCCTGTTCGTCTTCTGCGAGGATTTCCTCGCGTAATTGATGTTTGAGCACCTTGCCCGTGGCATTACGGGGGAAATCGCTGCGGATTACCACGCGCTCCGGATATTTCAGCTTGGCAACGCCGTGGCCTTCGAGAAACACCGCGAAGTCCTTCACCGTAGGATCCGCGTTCGCGGCCGGAACGACGAAGGCGCAGGCCAGTTCGCCGGTGCGCGGGCTCGGCAGGCCAACCACGGACACTTCGGTCACCTCGGGATGCAGGATCAGGAGATCCTCGATTTCCTTGGGGCTGATGTTTTCCCCGTTGCGGATGATGATGTCCTTCTGCCGCCCGGTGATGACGACATACTCCTCATCCACGATGCGGCCGAGATCGCCCATGCGGAAAAACCCGCGTTCGTCGAATGCGCCGACTTCGTCCTCGGGATTGTAATAGCCGACGAGCATCTGCGGCGCCCAGGCGAGGAGCTCGCCGTTGCCCTCGGCGTCGGGGCTCTCGATCGCAATCGTTCCGACGCCGACCCTGCCATCCGTGAAGGCTGCATGGTCGCTGTCGCCGGGTTCTACCGATCCGACCGTGATGGTGGGCACTTCGGTCGATCCATAGACGCGGGTGGCGATGCAGTTCTCGAACCAGTCGCTCGCCTCGCGGATCAGCGATGGCGGGACCGATGCGCCCCCGCAGATGAAGATCCTGAGGCTCGGCAGGCGGCGATCCGACTTGCGGCAGGCGTCGAGCAAATGCTGGAGGAAAGGCGTTGCCCCGGCCATGTGGGTGCAGCCTTCGTGTTCGATCAGCGCGGCTGCGGCCTCGCCGTCCCACTGTTCCATCAACACAGCGCTCGTCCGGTAGAGCAGCGGCAGTTCAAACGCGTAGAGCGAACCGCCGATGTGGCTGACCGGCGAGGCGACCAGGTATCGGGCATCCTGCCCCCGGTTCCAGTGACGGTGGATCTGGACGATATCGGCATTGATCGTGTTGTGCGTGTGGACCACGCCCTTCGGCCGCCCGGTCGTCCCCGACGTATATAGGATCATCCGAACCGCGTCGGGATCGACCGGGTCGAAACCGGCATCGTCTCCACCTTCGGCCAGCAGTGCCTCATAGCCAAGGTGAGGACCGGCAGGCCCGCGCAGCACGACGACCACAGGCGGCGAAGCCATCTGCCCGCACACGTCGGACATCATTTTTCCGTAATCCGTGCCGCGGAAGCTGGCAGGGACGAAGATCGCGCGGCTCTTGCAGTCCGCCAGCATGAACAGCAGTTCCGCGCTGCGGAAGTTGGTCACCAGCGGGTGGCTGACCGCACCGACGAGCGCGGTTGCAAGATAGACCACACAGGCCTCGTGCCAATTGGGCAGCATGAAGGAGACAACGTCGCCCTTGCCGATGCCTCGTTGACGCAGGGCGTCGGCAAGGCGACTGGCCGAAGCATATACATCCGCCGCCGTCAGCCGAACTTCGCCGTCAATCAGCAGGACGCGAGCAGGCTCCTCCGCGGCCAATTGTGCGGCTGCCTCGCCGATCGTGGTATCGAGCCACCAGCCGCCCTTGCGCGCATGTTCGGCCCGGCGCGCATCGTGGCGCACGGACCAGCCATCCACAACACGTCGCTCCACCTCGGAGGCGGTGGTCGTCATGGCTTCACCCGCTCGACAAGGCGAGCTTCTTCGCTGAGATACTTGGTTGTTGTCCAGCCGCCATCGACGGCCAGCACCTGCCCGTTGATGAAGCCTGCCTGGTCGGACAGGAGGAACCAGATGGCTTCGGCGATGTCCTGTGCGGTGCACGTCCGGTTCATCGGCGTCATCTCGAAATTCATGCGCTTGAAGACTTCGTTTTCCCAGTTGTACCGGGTCATCGGGGTTTCAGTCACGCCCGGAGCAACGGCGTTGGTGCGGATGCCCTCGGGCCCATATTGTGCAGCCATGTGCAATGTCAGGCCATTGAGTCCGGCCTTGGCTGCCGAATAGGCTCCGCCGCGCAAACCGCCCAGGATCGAGTATGTCGAGGTCACGTTGACGATCGCCGAACCTGCCTTCATCGCCGTCAGTGCTTCCCGGCAATAGCGGAATGGTGCTCGCAGCAGCACGTCGAGATAGTCGTCGAGGATCTCGTCCGTCGACTCATGGACGGGGAAGGGCTTGCCCTTGCCAGCATTGTTAACAAGGTAATCGAGCCGGCCGAACTGCTCGATCGCGAGCGCGACCGAAGCTGCGGGAGTCTCGTCTGCTGTCACGTCGGCCACGTGCGGTGCAACCAGTGTTGCCCCGAGTTCGCCCTGCAGTTCTTCGAGCGTGTCGCGCGTACGGCCGACCGCAACCACCCGGACGCCATTGGCCACAAGAACCTGCGCAGTCGCGCGACCGATGCCGGTGCCCGCGCCCGTCAGGATCGCAACTTTGCCTTCGTGCTGGTTCATGCTGCCGTTTCCCCGAGAAATTTGATGCACTGGGCGTTGAAGTCATCCTTTTGTTCGATCATGTACCAATGGCCGCAATTGCTGGCGATCACCAGCCGGGCATCCTTGGCCCGTTCGGTCAGTACCAGGCCATGGCTTTGCGGGATGAACTTGTCCTTGGCACCCCAGAAGCACAGGATCGGGCAGGCAATTTCGGCAATGCGATCGGCATGGTTGCCAGTGCGCATCCGCGTCCAGACTTCGCTCGGCTGGCTCAGGGCAATGCCGAAGCGCTCCTGCACGGCATCCTCGGACAGCGAGGCCGGGCTGCTGACCAGATAGCTCAGGAGCTTGCGGAAGGTCGGAAGATCGGTTGGCCGTTCGGTTACCCATGTGAACATGGCATGGAGGCCGACCTGGAAGGGGATATAAGTGCTGCCATCAGCGAGGCCTCCGGGCGCCATGAGGATCAGGCGAGAAACGAGGCCCGGATAGGCCAGGGTATAGGCGGTGGCGAGCAGCCCGCCGAGCGAGTTGCCAACGGGCACGACCTGCGTGATGCCAAGCCCTGTCACGAGTTCGTGCAGTTGCTGAACATAGAATTCAGTCGAATAATCGATATCGGTCGGCTTGGATGAATAGCCGTAGCCGGGATAGTCGATCACCAGGCAGTGATGGCCCGCATCCGCGAAAGCCGGGTAGTTTAGCTTGAAGTTGCTATACCCGCTCGCGCCGGGGCCGCTACCGTGCAGAAAGAGAATGCTGGGCCTGTCTGATGAGCGCACGCCAGCCTCGTGATAGTGGATCGAATAACCACTCGGGGTCTGAAAGTATTTCCCCTCGGGTATCGGTCGTGCAGAATCCACGGCTTTCTCTCCTTAAGCACTCTGGCTGGATCGATACGTCAGCCGGGTATAGTCGCATCGTCCATGTGAACTAGGACAGGGCGCATCGCCCGCCTTATCGTCCTGTGCGAAACTGCCAGGCGCCAGGCGCCGGTTGGAACGGAGAGAATGTGGAAGGCAGAATGTGGAAGACAGGCTGCGCTTGAATGCAGAAGATCGAAATGCCTTGCTCGATCTCAAGGCACGGTACCTCCGCTACGTGGACACAAAGGACTGGAACCTCTTCGCGTCGTTGTTCGCCGCAGATGCGACGGGCGGCCGATCGATGACTTGCCGGGAGTTTCGTTCGATGGAGCGGTCGGCGTGCGGGATGGCGTGTCCCGGGCGATGAACGATGTCGTTTCGGTGCATCACGGCTTCACCCCGAATTGGAGATGGTCTCGGCGGACGAGGCGAGCGGGATCTGGCCTATGGAAGACCGCCTCTGGTTCGGCGGCACCGGGCCTGATAGTGCATGGTTTCGGCCACTATCACGAATGTTATACGCGCATCGAGGGCCAGTGGCGGTTCAGAAGCGTCGAGCTTCATCGTCTGCGGGTCGAGACGCGAAACGCAAACCCGGCGCTACCGGAGAATAGATGATGACCCCGATTCAATCTCTGCCCGAAAACGTTATCCGCGTGATCGAAGGCGCACCGTTTACCGAATATGCGACAGTCAGCGCTGCTGCCGTTCCGATCAACACCCCGACTTATGTGTTCCCAAGCGATGACCTCGGGGTCCTGGCATTGGCGACCGGCCTGGCATATCCGGCCAAGGCGGAACGGGCGCGCCGCAACCCACGGGTAGGACTGCTGCTGGAAGGCGGTGCCAATGAGCCGGTGGTCTCGATTCGGGGCAGGGCAGCGGTCCGCGATGCCGACCTGGCGAACAATGCGCGCCGATACATTTCGGAGACCGGATTCGAAGGCATCAGTTACGGCTTGTCGTGGAGAGAGGCGCGCAAGGCGGTGTGGTACTGGACCCGCGTCATTGTCGAGGTCACTCCCCAACTCATCATGTGGTGGGACAATCCAGCCGCTATGGATGAAGCACCGAACGTCTGGATAGCTCCGGACGGATTTGTCTTCCCGCAATCCGATCCGGCTCCTGTCGGAAAGCCATCTGCCGCCCCAAGCTGGCCCCAGCGCCCATGGCAGGAGATCGCTCAGGATGGTCTTGGGCGTGGGGTGCTTCCCCATCTTACCCTGTGCGACGACGAGGGCTATCCGCTACCCATTCGGCTGCGCAGCTGCGAACTCGTCGGTGATCGTTTCAAGCTGCGGCTGCCGCGTTGGACGCCTTGGAGCCTGCAGGGCAAGGCGCACCTGTCCTACATCGGGCTGGAGTGTTTTGTCGGCGATCTGGACGTTGAAGGCGATAACGTCTGGTTCAAGGTCGAGCGTGCACTTCCGCAGTTGCCGAGCATGATGGACCCCAAGTTGGTGCTAAGTCCTACGGAGGATCTCAGGCAGACCTTCATGACGCGCCTGACGGAAGAAGTCGCCCGGCGGAGTCAGTCGATCCCGACACTCCCGGAGGAAGTGCCCACGCCGACCCGGCTCGCACGGCATCGGTTCGCGAAATTCGGTTCTGGCGCGAAGGCCGAAGGGTCGAACTGATTGAACCAAGGCGAGCGAGAGGTCGAGATGGAGAGCAAGGATTACATCGAAATCTGCAACCTGATGGGCCGCTATGGTCATATCATGGACGAATGCTCGCAGATCGACGGGCAGTGGGAACGGCTCGGGGAAGTTTTCACGGTCGATGTCCAGTTCGACATCACCTCGTTCGGGGGCCCGATGCTCGACGGACTGCAGGCGCTCATCGACATGTGGGCCGGATCCGTCCACCCGTGGGGCCACCACGTTACGAACGCGGTCATCGAAGCCGACGGCGCCAATGGCGCGACCTGCGATACGAAGCTGATCATCGTCACGCCCGATGGCCGGGCGACGTCCGGCATATACCGCGATCGTCTGGTGAGGACTCCGGATGGCTGGCGGATCAACCATCGCTACTGCAGCCTGCGCTTCCCCGATGCGAGCGTCCCGTTGCCGCTGCCGTGGCGCTGAACGGCGCAACGGCTGAATTGGAGCCCGTCGGCATGAGGTAGGCGACATGGATCTTGGAATTGCTGGACGGCGCGCATTCGTGGCCGGATCGACGACCGCAATGGGTGCGGAGATCGCAAAACATCTCGCGGCCGAATGCGTGGAAGTCGTCCATGGCGCAATGCTGCATCCGCTGAAGCCGTCGTCGGCCCAATCCGGGAAAGGGCGCCTTGGCTGAGGGGAAGGAAACTGGCTCGCCCCTGCGCGGTCCTCACTAGACTAGCGGGCCGTGTCCCGTCGCCATAGCCGGACGCCTCCGGACCGCGTCAGTCCGCCTTGGCGATATCCAGCAGCCGCCCCGGCACATTATGGTCATAGCAGGCGATCTCGCTCCGCTCGGCGATGCGCCAGCCGTGCTGCGTGCGGACATGCCGATCGACATACCAGAGCCCCAGGAACATCACCTGGCGCGTGCCGTCGGCCAGTTCGATCTCCATCGGATTGAAGCAGACGGTGCGGCTGGTCGCGCTGTCGCCGTCCAGCTTGATGTCGGCATTCGAGATCATGTGATAATAGTTCGGAAAGCATCCGAGGCTGGTCTTCAGATATTCCTTGATCTGCGGATAGCAGCCCTTTGCGCCGCCCAGCGCCGAATAGTCTATGAACGCGTCCGGCAGGAAAACGTGGTCGAGATCGTCGAACCGCTTGGCGTCGATCGCGGTGCTGTAGTCGATCATCAACTGCTGAATTTCCATGCGATCGGAAATCTCCTCGAGAGTCATCATGCCCGTCTCCGCCGGTGGTCGATACCGCAAGAGCTTGAAGCAGTTTTTTGCTAGGAAGCAAATCCCCGCTGATCTGCCCCCACCGAGTCGACTATCGACATTCCAAAGCGTTTTGCGAAACCATGCCCGTACTGCAGACGCCGTCCCAGCAACACTCCAAACCACAATCTGCCAAAGCAGTGCTAGAAGAAGCCGAGCTTCTTGGGACTGTAACTGACAAGCATGTTCTTGGTCTGCTGGTAGTGATCCAGCATCATCTTGTGCGTCTCGCGCCCGATGCCGGAGCTTTTGTAGCCACCGAAAGCCGCGTGGGCGGGGTAGGCATGATAGCAATTCGTCCAGACCCGCCCGGCCTTGATCGCTCGGCCGAACCGGTAGCAGGTATTGACGTCGCGGCTCCAGATTCCCGCCCCGAGGCCGTATGGCGTATCGTTGGCGATCTCCAGCGCTTCGCTTTCGTCCTTGAAGGTGGTGACAGCGAGCACGGGGCCAAAAATCTCCTCCTGAAAGATCCGCATTTTGTTATGGCCCCTGAACACCGTCGGCTTCACGTAGTAGCCTCCAGCCAGATCCCCGCCAAAATCCGCAACGCACCCGCCGATGAGGAGATCGGCGCCTTCCTGCTTGCCGATGTCGATATAGGACAGGATCTTATCGCGTTGTTCCTGCGATGCCTGTGCGCCGATCATTGTTGCGGGATCGAGCGGATTGCCCTGCCGGATCGCCGCGACGCGTTGCAACGCCAGCTCCATGAACCGGTCATAGATCTTCTCGGAGACGAGAGCGCGGCTGGGCGCGGTGCAGACCTCTCCCTGGTTCAGCGCGAACATGACGAAGCCTTCGACGGCCTTGTCGAGGAAATCGTCATCCTCCGCGAGGACATCGGAAAAGAAGATGTTGGGAGACTTCCCGCCGAGTTCGAGCGTCACCGGGATGAGGTTCGCGCTGGCATATTGCATGATGAGGCGGCCGGTCGTCGTCTCGCCGGTGAAGGCCACTTTCGCGATCCGGCTTGACGACGCCAGCGGCTGGCCGGCCTCCAATCCAAAGCCGTTGACGATGTTCAGGACGCCGGGCGGCAGCAGATCTCCCACCAGATCGATCCATACCATGATGGAGGCAGGCGTCTGTTCTGCCGGCTTGAGGACGACACAGTTGCCCGCAACCAGAGCCGGGGCGAGCTTCCAGGCAGCCATGAGCAGCGGAAAGTTCCAGGGAATGATCTGACCTACGACACCCAGCGGCTCGTGAAAGTGGTAGGCGACGGTATCGTGATCGATCTCGCTGATCGAACCTTCCTGCGCCCGGATCACGCCCGCGAAGTAGCGGAAATGGTCGATAGCGAGCGGGATATCGGCCGCCATCGACTCCCGGATCGGCTTGCCGTTGTCCCAGGTCTCGGCCCTCGCGAGCGTTTCCAGATTCGCTTCCATGCGATCGGCAATGCGCAGCAGGATCCGGGAGCGTTCCGCAGGCGGTGTCCGTGCCCATGCCTCCTGCGCCTGATGCGCCGCATCGAGCGCCGCCTCAATGTCCACCGCCTGAGAGCGGGCAATCTCGCCAACGATCCGGCCAGTAATCGGCGAGACGTTCTCGAAATAGCGCCCATTCTTCGGTGCGACCCATTTGCCACCGATAAAGTTGTCGTACCTAGCCGCGAACGGAGCAGCGGGAGTTTGAACATTGGGGTTTTCTGCCAAGGCGTTCATGACTCATCCTCTTCCAGTTTGTTTTTTCCTCGCCATTGCAGCGGCTGATCGTTTGCCCGTCAGGCGATCGACGCGGCAATCTCGTTGAACAAGGCGAAATGCTCGATTTCCTCGGCTTCGCTCTGGGCCATGTCGATGCCGTAAAGCGGATTGGCCGAGGTCTTGGCTATGATCACGTCTCGCTGCGGATCGATCCAGATGAACTGATTGTAGACGCCGATCGCGGTGTAGGGGCCGCGGTCGTCGGGCAGCCACCACTGGTATCCATAGCCCAGCGGCGACGACGCATTGGTGCGCTTGCCCGGCACGAGATGCGGAGCCATCGCCGTGCTGCAGCCCTCGATCCAGCCTTCGGGCAACAACTGCTGCCCGCCGATTACGCCGCCGTTGGCATAGAGCAGGCCCAGCTTGGCATAGTCGCGCAGCGTCGCGTTGAGCCCGGCCGCGGCAAATTCCATGCCTTGCGAATCGAGGATCCAGAACGCATCGTCTTCCATGCCCAGCGGATGCCAAAGCTCCTGCTCCAGATACTGCGACAGCTGCATCCCCGTGGCGGCCCGCAGGACCATCCCGAGCACATGGGTGTCGCAGCTGTTGTAGCAGTTATACGTGCCCGGCGCGTGGTTGCGGAGGAGCGAACGGGCGACCGCGTCAAAGGATCCGTCGCCGCGAAAGGCATTGTCGAAGCGCGAGACATCGGAATCGGGATCGGAATAATCCTCGTTCCAACGCACCCCGGAGGACATCTGCAGCACGTCGCGGATCGAAACCCCGCCATAGCCCGACCCGGCCAGTGCCGGGACATAGCGATCGACGGCATCTTCAAGCGAGGCGACCAGCCGGTCGCGCAGGGCGCAGGCGACGAGCGTCGCTACGAACGATTTGACGACCGAGAACGACATGGTCTGCGTCGAGGCGGTCGTGCCGTTCCAGTAGCCTTCGAACACGGCCTGCCCCCGGTGCACCACCAGCATGCCGGTGGTGGCGACCTTGTCGAGGAATGCGGCGGTGTCGCGCGGGGTGCCTTCGTACACGAAACGTTCGGGCAGGGAAATCCGCGTCGGGCCGGCCGGGATCGGCCGCGCAACGGACGGTGCGCTGACCCTGCGCGTGGGGAAGATGCGCGCCATGTTGCGGAACGTTTCGATCTGGTCGTCGCCGCGAAACAGCACCACTTCATCGGGGGTCTTGACTGGCATTCGTTTACTCCAGGGGGCGTGCAGCATGATGCGACCGCCAGGCATGGGGAGGAGCGGTGCGGAGGGGGACGTGCGGCGCACCGCCGTCCCATCCCACCGCTCCGTGTTCGGCAATCAGGCCTCTCCCGCGGCAGAAAGCGCACGCGGGGAAAGCCGCCTGCCGCTTACCACCGTTTGGATAGCGAAACGCCGAAGCTGYGCGGCTCGCCGTAGATCTGATAGTAACTTCCCAGGCCGTCGCCGTTCTTGTCAATCACATAGGCCTTATCGAACAGGTTCTTGACCCACAGCCCTAGGGTCGCGCCCAGGCTGTTCGAAGTGACCGAGACCTGCACGTTGGCAACACCATAACCCGCGATGCCGCGCAGGGCCTGGTCCACCGGCGTAAGGGGGCGAACAAGGGCCGAACGATAGTTGTAATCCGCGTCGATGTTGGCATCGAGATCGTCGGTCAGGCCGAATTCGTAGGACGCATTGGCTGTCGCGCTCCAGGTCGGCGCATAGTCGATCGGCAGGCCTGTCCACGGGATCGCCTGTTGATCGAAGGTGAAGAACAGGACATTGCTCTTGTTGACCTYGGCCTTCAGATACCCGACCGATCCGCCGACGCTTAATCCGCGCACCGGGCGCAGCGTGGCGTCCAGTTCCGCGCCCAGGTGGTATCCGTTGCCGACATTGGCCAGGCGGAAGACGAACTGTCCGGGCGTGAGCGTGCTGGGTAGCGTGGTGAAGGCCTGGATGTCCTTGTGGTCATAATAGAACACGGCCCCATTCACCTGCAGCTTGCGATCGAACCAAGCTGACTTGAACCCGCCTTCGTAAGCCCAGATGATCTCTTCCTTGTACGGGGTCACGTCTTCCGTGGTTTGGGGGAAGCCCCCGAAGACTCCGCCCGACTTGTACCCGCGCGATACGGTTGCGTAGAGCATCTTGCCGGAAGTCGGCTTCCAGGTGAGCGTGGCCTTCCCGGTCAGGTGGTCGCCCAGCCGGTAGGTGCTGGACAGGTTTTCCAGCAGCGGAAACCCGATTGTGGCGAACCCGTCCTGGCCGTCGCGATAATTGGTCTTCTCGTCAGAATAGCGCAGCGATCCGGTCAAGGTCAGTCGCGGGGTCAGGTCATAGTCGAACTGTCCATAGAGCCCCAGATATTCGGTGGTCTGTCGGTAGGAAACGTTCAGAAACGCGTCCTGGGGCGCCAACGGAATGAACGAGAACCCGGCCTGAACATATGCATTGTCCGACCAGTCGAACAGCTTCCGGTCCCTGATATCGACGTGCGAATACTGCAGTCCGGCAATCCAGCGGAGCGGTTTGCTACCGTCGGATTCCAGGCGGATTTCCTGGCCGATGCTCTCCAGCTCGGCTGCTTCCATCCAGCCGCCCAGATTGAGTTCCGATGCATCGTAATCATAGGTAAAGCCGAAATCGAAATGGTCAAAGCTGGTGATCGACGTGAGCTTCGCAGGCCCGAAATCATAGGAGACGCGTAAGGTGCCCCCCCACTCCTCGTTATCCAGCCGGTCGATCGGCTGCGAGGTCACGGTGCGCCCGTCCTTCGATTGGCTGGCCGGAGACAGCGAACCGGGATCGATGACCTGGGACAGCGTTCCGCAGGACGAGTTATCAAGCCTTCCCGCCAGCACTCCCGGGCAGAACACCAAGCCGCCTAGCGTGCTCGACGACAGATCATAAGCTCCGTTGGCGCTGACCAACGGCGTTTCCGACTTGTCGCGCATATATTGCAGCTTGAGTTGGACATCCAGACCATTGCCCGGGTCGGCATGAAAGACCGCGCGCGCCGCGGTGCGATCCGGATTGCCCCATTTGCTGTTGTCCGCGAGGCTCGTTTGCCACCCATCGCCAAAGCTGCCGTCATGGAAAGCGGCCAGGCGTAACGCGGCGCCGCCGCCCAATGAGACGGTCTGCCCGCCTTCGATCCGGTAGCGGTTCCAACTGCCGTAGTTGGCGGTGATGTATCCGTCGCGATCCCCATCGCTGGGTACGTTGCCGATGATCTGCACCGCCCCGCCCAGTGCGTTGCGTCCATAGAGACCGCTCTGCGGCCCCTTCAGCACTTCAACCCGCTTCAAGTCGAAGATACCCGCGGCGCCCATGACCAGCGAGGGCTGGTAGACATCATCGACATAGACTGCCGTCGATGGGTTATTATTGATGTTGTAATCGAACAGAGCCACGCCGCGGATGGTCCAGTTGGGTTGGCTAGCACCCTTGCTTTCAAAGACCTGCGTATTGCTGACCGAGCTGCCGATTTGATCGATCGTGAGGATGCTGCGCTGCGCCAGCGCCTGGCCGCTGAAGACCTGCATCGCGATGGGCACGTTCTGGACGTTTTCTGCGCGCTTCTGTGCCGTCACGACGATTTCCCCGCCCTCGGCGCCGGCGCCGTTCGCGGCCTGGCTTTCGGGAGCGGGCGTCAATGCTTGCGCATCAACGCGCGATTGTCCGACGAATGCACTTGCTGCCGCAGTCGCCAGAAGCAACATCCGGAAAAGACCCTTATCCGTGCCTGAATTCGTTGATGGTTTTGTTATGATCATGTCAATCCCTGTCCCGTAAGAGGAGAACAAAATCAATATTAACACATTATATTTTATCTCTTTTCAGGTTTGCAGTTCTGTCAAAAATTCACGCATGAGCTGCACGTATCCGTCAATTTCATCTTTGTTATGCGAAAAGGACGCTTGCGGACCCGCGCTGACGATGCAGTCCCAGTACCCCCGGTTCGCCATGAAAACGCGGCGGGCATCCAGCATGTCGAGGTCCATCGAGAGACGCGCTTCGGCATAGTTGCGCGGCAGTTCGGGCGTCAGGCAAAGGCCGGAGCGCGGCCCGATCCGGAACGCGCGGCACGGCAGGTCCAGATCGCCGCAAATCGCATCGATGCCATCAGCCATGTGTGCCCCAAGTTCGGATATCCGAGCGAATGCTTCCTCTGTCAGCACATGTTCCAGCACGGCGCGCGCGCAGGCCATCGACAGCGCATTGCCGTACAGCGTGCCGCCAAGACCGATACCGGGCTTGCGGTGCAAGATGTCGAGATGCTTCTCGACGTGTTCGCCGATCGCCGCCGTCATGCCGTAGGCGGCGAACGCGAGGCCCGATCCGAACCCCTTTCCGAGCGTGATGAAGTCGGACTCAAGTCCCCAGAGCCGGGTCAGGCCGCCATAAGCGAAGGAAAAGGTGTGCGATTCATCGATGCACAGCATCGTGCCGGTTTCCGCCGTAATCCGCCGCAGGCCTTCCAGATAGCCAGGATCGGGCAGCACCAGGCTGCAGTTGGTGAGGGCCGGTTCGGTGAGGACCAGCGCGACCTCGCGGGATTCCAGCGCGGCCGCGAGGGCATCAAGGTCGTTGAACGGCAGAATGATGGTGTCTTCCGCCCGGCGTCCGGAAAGGCCCTGGTATTCCGGCACCACGCGGTCGCCATCGATCTTGACGAGCGTTTCCTCGATATGGCCGTGGTACTTGCCTTCGAAGACCACCAGCTTTCGCCGCCCGGTGATGTGCCGGGCGATGCGCATGATCTCCGTGTTGGCGCCCGACGCGGCCAGCGTGAATTGCCAGAACGGCAGCCCCATCAGGTCCCCAAGCAATTCGGCGGAGGCTGCGGCATCTTCGGTGGGCAACAGGTAATGCGCGCCGTTGCGAAACTGGCGGACCATCGCCTTCTCGACGGCCGGAATACCATAGCCCAGCGTGGCCGAAAGGTCCGCCACGTTCATGTCGACGTACGCGTTGCCGTCCGCGTCGAAGAACCGCGATCCTTCCCCGCCCGAAACGTAGATCTGTGGATGCATGTAATAGCCGGCCATCCAGGACATCGGCGTTCCCGCCGGCATGACCTTGCGCGCGCGGCCCAGCAATTCCTTCGATCTTCCGGTGCGTGCCGAAAAGCGCTCCAATTCACGCTGATTCAACTGGCCAACGCGGGTCCGATCTGCCCTGTAAGCCGGGGTTCGCGCAAGCGTGGTCGACATCTCGTTCTCCTGTCAAATTAGGTCAGTCGCGGCTCCGGCGCGCCGATGCCTATTTCATTGTGGGCTCGACGGTATCCTCGGGACGGGGGGCGGGCGTGAAGGAGGCCGACGTCACGGCGACCAGGCCGCACAGCAGCAAGGCGGCACAGGCTAGCACTTCCGCCGCATGGGCTGCCGCCGCGACGGAACTGCCGTCGCCGATCAGTCCGGCGGCAAGTGCCGGGCCCAGGAAGCTCGACAGGATCTGCGCGCCGGGAATAAAGCGGGAGATCGTCGTGTCCCGGCCGTAAAAGGCCGTCATCGACATGAAATAGGCGACGCCGAGCGACCACCCCCCGCAGAAAAGCGTAAGACCGCCTTCGAACATGGCAATGCTACCGGCATGGGCGGCGGCGATGCCTCCCGCGAGCAGCATCGCACAAGCTAGCGCCGCCATGGGCAGCCGGCCCGGTCGGTCCCCGCACACCATGGCGAGGACCGCGCACACACCTCCGCCGACCAACCCCAGGGGGATGCTGTTGGCGACCATGTCGGGATCGAGGCCCCGTTCGATGCCCAGGCGCGTGGCGTAGCTCCAGTACGCGAAGACGCTGGTCATGAATAACATCAGGGCAATCAGCGACAGGACGGCGGGCAAGGCGCTGCAGTTGCCGCCGGCCGGCGCTGCACCGGCAGCGGGATTGCTCGCGCGGTGCGGAACGGTCCTCCGCAATGCGAAGGAAAGGGCGGCGCAAAGGGCGAACCACAGCGCCATAGAGGCAATCGCGGGCGCGAGACCGACCCTGCCCGCCGTCCAAGTCAGCCCTGCGGCATAGATAACCGGAAACACGCTCTGGGCCAGGACAACGCCGCCAAAGGCGCGGCCTAGGTGCCGGGCGTTGCTAACCGCTCCGATTGCGGTGGAGTATAGCAGCCCCGCGCCGAGCCCGGACAGCCCCCGAAGCATCATCAGCATCGCGACGCCTGTGGCGGCTGGACTTGCCAGGTTCGCCGCGAGCGACAGCAGGGCGGCGGCAAGTGCCAGGCGCGGCCAACTGACGCGGGGGAGGATGAAGAGCGCAAGTGCGGTTCCGACGCCGACACCCATAAACTCGGCCGATAGGGTCCACCCCGCTTGTCCAACGGAGATATTGAAGTACTTTACGAACATATCGGCGAATATCGGCATTTCGCCGATCAATACGGTCGATGATCCCGCAACGATTATTGCAGATATAGTTGCTGATTCTGGTATTTTTATTCCCAGAAAATTGCATCTCGCCTTATCCATCATTGCGCCTTATCCTTCAGATGCAATGGAACAGATTATCAAATGCAACTCACCTGCATGACCGCGAGTCACGGCGTGACGAGTAACGACCCCCACATAATGCGAACAATTATTCGCGTTATGTGGGGGTCGTCAAGCGTTATTTTTTCACTAGAAGGCTCGCATGCACGATGACACCAAAGCGACGACGCGCAAGGCGATCGAATCGCGCCGCCGACCGACGCAGGCGCGCTCGCGCGAGATGGTTGCGCGGATCCTCGCGGCAGCCCGCGAGTTATTGCACGAACAGAGCTCCGCCAAGCTGACAACCATAGCGATTGCGCGGGTTGCGGGCATGTCCGTGGGTTCGCTCTATCAGTATTTCCCGAATAAGGAGGCGATCCTTCTCCATCTTGTGCAGGACTGGCTCGCGGATGTTCAGGATGCCATGAGCTTGTTTGCCACTAATTCGCGGCCAAGGAGGCGGACGGAGGTCGAATCGACCTTGCACGAATTCCACGAGAAGCTCCGTGGCATCTATCTGGAGCGAGCTGACCTACTTCCGGCGGTTGACGCCATGGGCGACTCGGCCGCGCTCGCCGAGATTTATCGCGAGCACAACGAACGCATCACGCAATGCCTTGCCGCTTGGCTCAGTACGATCGACTCTGCGCTGCCGCCCGCCACCGCGCGAGATCTGGGACACCTGATGCTTCAGGTCGGGCACACCAGTCTGGCGGCCAGCCTCGGACACGATGCCGGCCTCGCTGATATCGTCTCGGACATCGATGCGATGCTGATGGCACTTATCTGCAGGCACCTGTCACTGGGCTAAAGGGCATTGTCAGACCAAATGCACCGCTGGTGACGTTGCCGGCTTGGGATAGGGTAGGGCCATGCCTCGCGCCCGCAAACCCCGTTCCGCTGCTTCAACTCTTCACCGGAGGTGACCCGCCTCGTGGTGACGATGCGCTCGAACCGTGGGTCGTCGACATTGCGCAGCGACAGCGGAAACCGCGCGTACATCCGGGGCTTTCAAAGCGGATAACAAACCTGTCGATGCTTAATCTGCTTCGGCAGCTATTGCCGTGAAACCTATTTGCGATGACTGACGCTATTTTGTAGCCTCCCGGCTATGGCCACTGAACTGAAAACCGATAGCGATTTGATCAACCCATTAGAGGGCCATATTGGATACCAGCTCCGCCGCGCCTCAACATTGGTGATGGCCGTACTTGCCGATCGCCTGTCCACGACGCATCTCACGGTCACCGAAGCGTCCGTCCTCGTGATGATCGACCATAACCCGGGCATTTCGCAAAGCGCCATTGGCCGCAGCCTTGGCGTGAAGCGCGCGAACATGGCACCTATTATTGCGACACTGGATAATCGCGGTTTGGTGCTTCGCTCTAACCCCAATGGGCGCCTGGTTGGCTTGTCGACAACCGAGGCGGGGCGGCAGTCCGCCAATATGATCGAAGCGATGATGCGCGCCAACGATGTTGAAATGTTCGGCTCGCTCAAGGCGCAGTTGCAACTCGATCTGCTTAATTCGCTCACTGCGCTTCGACGATCACGCGTTTAATCATGCATCGCGAGTCATGATCGTATCGATCACCGTGTATTTACGTCGATCGCGAGCTGGTCGACGGCCAGCATGATCTGCCAGATAGGCGCCCCGTAGGCATCGGTGCGACCATTTCTCAGGTCTGAGCCTGCACGCCATGATCCCGAATCTCGCCAATTGTCGCGCACTACCAACCGGATGGTCATTGAGCAGGCGCGTGTCCGGCTGAGTGATTGCGACTGTGGCTTGCACGCATGTCCAGTTGATGCTATGTTTCATAACACAAGGAGAGGAGCATGGCTTTGGTCGAGGTGCACATGATCGTTGGTGGCAAGCCGCATTTTTGCTCGGCAACATTCGACCGCGCCAATTCGATGACGAACGTCGTCGTGACGCGTTCGGGCGCGGCCAGCACAAGCGATGCAATCGCGGCTGTAGAGGCAGCGGAGCACGCCTTCCCGACCTGGTCGGCACTTGGCCCTAATGCCCGTCGGGCGGCCTTGATGAAGGCAGCTGATGCCCTCGAATCTCGCGTCGATGACTTCGTCGACGCGATGATGTCCGAAATCGGTGCTACGGAAGGCTGGGTTCGTTTCAACCTAGCGCTGGCGAGTTCAATAATCCGCGAGGCAGCCTCGCTCACAACTCAGATCGGCGGCGAGGTTATCCCGTCGGACAAACCAGGCTGCATGTCCATGGCAGTCCGTGAGCCTGCCGGCGTTGTTCTCTCTATGGCACCATGGAACGCACCCATCATTCTCGCTACCCGCGCCATCGCCGTGCCACTCGCGTGCGGGAACACTGTCGTTCTAAAGGCTTCGGAAATATGTCCGCGCACCCATAGCCTGATCGTGGAGGCCTTTGTCGAAGCGGGACTGACCGGCGGCATCGTTAATCTCGTTACCAACGCGCCATCGGATGCAAGCGCAATCGTGGGTGCGATGATCGATCACCCCGCGGTCCGGCGGGTCAATTTCACCGGCTCCACCGCCGTCGGAAAAATCATCGCCATGCGCTGCGCTCAGCATCTCAAGCCGGCATTACTCGAACTCGGCGGCAAGGCGCCGCTCATTGTTCTCGATGATGCCGATTTGGATGAGGCCGTTAAGGCTGCCGCTTTTGGTGCCTTCATGAATCAGGGGCAGATCTGCATGTCCACCGAACGGATTATCGTGGTCGAGTCCATCGCCGATACCTTCGTCGACCGGTTTCGCGAGAAAGTCGGCACCTTGGCGGTCGGCGATCCGCGCGAAGGCAAAACTCCGCTGGGTGCGGTCGTAGGTCTCGCGACCGTCGACCATGTACGCTCGCTAGTCGACGACGCGGTGCGAGATGGAGCGACGCTGGTCAACGGCGGGTCGGCCGACGGCGTCCTCATGCCGGCCCATGTGGTCGATCGCGTGACGCCAGTGATGCGATTATTTGGCGAGGAAAGCTTCGGCCCTGTCGTGGCTATCGTTCGCGCGATGGATGAAGCGCACGCGGTGGAGCTTGCAAACGATACCGATTATGGGCTCTCAGCCTCCGTTTTCACCCGTGACATAGCGCGTGGTCTACGCGTGGCGCGTCAAGTCCGATCCGGGATCTGCCACATAAATGGTCCAACCGTGCATGACGAGGCCCAGATGCCGTTTGGTGGTGTTAAAGGCTCAGGTTACGGTAAGTTCGGCGGCAAGGCTGGTGTCGACAGCTTCACAGAGCTGCGCTGGATCACCATCGAGACCCAGCCCGGACATTTCCCGATCTGAACACTCAACCTTCACGCATATCGCTGGAGATTTCCATGGCATTTGAAGACATCGACCCCGTCGAAGCAAGTACAGTCGCCTACACCATTGAAGACAATGTCGCCTGGGTTAGCTTCAACCGGCCCGACAAAAGAAACTGCATGTCTCCCCGATTGAACCGGCAGATGATGCGTGTTTTGGACGAACTCGAGTTTCGCACGGATGTCGGGGTCCTGGTACTTACCGGCGAAGGCTCGGCCTGGACGGCCGGTATGGACCTGAAGGAGTATTTTCGCGAGACCGAAGCGGAAGGCCTGGCCGGCACGCGCGGGGCTCAACGCGAGAGCTACGGTTGGTGGCGGCGACTTCGGTGGTATCAGAAGCCCACGATCGCAATGGTCAACGGCTGGTGTTTCGGCGGCGGCTACGGCCCGCTCTTCGCCTGCGACCTCGCCTTCGCAGCCGACGAGGCGCAATTCGGCCTGTCGGAAATCAACTGGGGGATTCTCCCTGGCGGCGGCGCCGCCAAAGTCGCTGCCGAGCTCACCAATTTTCGTAACGCCATGTATCACGCTATGATGGGTGAGAACATCGACGGTCAAAAGGCCGCTGAATGGGGCTTCGTTAACGAAGCGGTACCACTCTCTCAGCTTCGCGATCGTGTCTCCCAAGTCGCGCAGGTTCTGCTCACCAAGAATCCCATCGCGCTGAAAGCCACGAAGGATGCAATCCGACGAGTGCGCGAGATGACATACGACAATGCTGAGGATTTTCTGGTTCGCGCACAAGAGGCAGCAAACAGTTTCGATAACGAAGGCCGCAAACAAGGGATCAAGCAGTTTATCGATGACAAGGCTTACAAGCCTGGTCTCGGAGCATACGACAGGTCGAAGAAAGCTGGCTGAAGATTCTTTCTGAAATTGCGCACTAACGGCCCGATCGAACGCTTTGACCTGGAATACTGGAGCTTCACCGAAAATGGATGTCACAATTCAGGATACTGTTATTGGCGCATCCTCGCTGGATCGTCTGCTTAGGCCGCGCTCGGTCGCTATCGTCGGGGCTTCGGAAAAACCTGGTGCGCTCGGTGCGGCCGTGTTGGGCAATCTCGAACGCAATGGTTTTTCGGGCGAGATCCATTTGATCAATCCAAAACGAACGGAAATCGGCGGGCGTGTCTGCATCCCTTCGGTCTCGGTTCTGCCCGAGCAAGTCGATGTCGCTGTTCTGGCAATTCCGCGGGTGGCCGTGCTGGAGACTATCAAGGCATTGGCCGAGCGAAAGGTGGGGGCCGCGATCATCTTCTCGGCGGGCTTTGCCGAAGGCGGCGAAGAAGGCCTGGCGGAGCAGCGAGAAATCGCCAGGGTCGCATCAACCACCGGCATGATCATCGAGGGGCCCAACTGCCTCGGGATGACCAACTTCATCGACCGAGTTCCACTGACCTTCGTCGAGACAAGCGCTGTACCGCTCGGCAACCGGAAAGGGATTGGGATAGTCTCGCAGAGCGGAGCGATTGCCTGCGTCCTTTGCACCACCCTCGCCTCGCGCGATCTCGGTCTTTCGTTTTCCATTTCCACCGGGAATGAGGCGGCAAGCGGTGTCGAGGACTATGTCGAATATTTGATTGATGACCCTGCAACCAATGTCATCGTGATGGTTGTGGAATCGTTCAGAAGCCCGCGACGCTTCCTCGAGGCGGCACGCCGTGCTGGATCAATGGGCAAGACGATCGTCCTCCTGCATCCCGGTCGAAGCGGCGCGGCGCGCGAATCCGCCGCGACCCATACAGGAGCGATGGCGGGCGATTACGAGGTCATGCGCGTCAAGGTAGAGCGTGCGGGAGTTATCCTTGTCGAAACGATGGAGGAGCTTGGCGACGTGGCCGAGATGGCACTTCGCTGTCCCCCGGTTCGAACAAGCGGTACCGTCATAATGGGCGAATCCGGCGCCTTTAAAGCTCTTGCACTTGACTTTGCGGAGGTCCTTGATCTCGAATTGCCCAGCATTGACGATGCCAGTGCGCCACAACTGCGAGCTGTTCTACCGGAATTCGTAAGTGTCTCGAACCCCCTCGACTTGACCGCCCAAGGGCTGACAGACTCGGAGCTTTATTACAAGACGCTCGCGGCCTTGGCTCAAGATGATCGTTTTGGCAGTGTGATCGTCGGGATTATTCAGACAGATCCTGTTACGACAGCGGTTAAATTCCCGCCGCTTATACGAGCCATGTTGGAGACAAAACCCGAAAAGCCGATCGTCTTTGCTGGACTAGATGAAGGAGCTGGGGTCGCCCATCATTACATCGAAGAGTTTCGTCGCCTTGGGGCCGTCTACTTCCCCTCGACCGAGCGCGCTCTACGCGCAGTGGCTCGACTGAGCGAGAGCGCTGCACGAGATCTTCGCAGCGTGGTCGCCCCCCTGGATGTCCTGCCGGAACTTCCGACGCAAGGCGGCGTGATCGCCGAATTCAAGGCCAAGGCGCTATTGGCACCGCTTGGCATTGCCTTTCCGGATGGCAAGTTCTGCACGAACCTGGAAGACGCGCTCACGAGCGCGAAGTGCATCGGTTTTCCCGTTGTCCTGAAAGCGCAGTCCGCCGGGTTGAGTCACAAGAGTGACGCGGGAGGTGTGATCCTCAACATCGTCGATGAGGCATCGCTCAACGAGGGGTGGCATCGTCTTCACGACAACATTGCTCGGCATCGGCCAGGCCTTGTTCTGGACGGCGTCCTTGTTGAAAAAATGGGGGAGCGCGGCGTTGAGCTCATCATCGGCGCAAAAAATGATCTCGACTGGGGGCCAGTCATTCTCGTCGGCTTCGGCGGTGTGGCCGCGGAAGTTTTGCAGGACGTGCGCTTGTTAGCACCTGATCTGCCCTTCGATGGCGTGATACGCGAGCTCAACCGGCTGAAGCAGGCTCCATTGTTGCACGGGTTCCGAGGCTCGCCACCGCTGGATGTCGCGGCAACGGCCAAGCTCGTCATCGCGCTCGGACAGCTGCTTCTTGCGGAGACGTCGATCCGGGAGATCGATCTTAATCCGGTCATCGTGAATCCCGATGGACAAGGCGCAGTTGCTCTCGATGCGCTCATGCTCGTCGCTGCAACGCCCCCATCAAGTCAGTGCGACGGAGGACTCGATGAGCGCGGACCGTGAAACTTTTTCCAGACTGAGAGCGATCGACATTCACGTCCACGCGGAGGTGAGTTGTCACGATCCCGAAGATTCGATCTTCGGCGCGTTCGCGGATGCCGCAACGCGCTATTTCAAGGCGCCCCGTCAGCGCCCGACGATACCGGAAACGATCGCCTATTATCGTGAACGGCAAATCGGTTTCGTCATGTTCACCGTAGATATGGAATCCGGAACCGGGATCAAGCGCATCCGCAACGAGGAGATCGCCGAGGCAGCTCAGGCTAATTCCGATATCATGATCGCGTTCGGATCGATCGATCCCCACAAGGGACGACTGGGTGCGATCGAGGCGCGCAATCTTATCGAAAACCATGGTATCCGCGGCTTCAAATTTCATCCCCCACTTCAGAATTTCGACCCCGGGGACCGCCTGGCGTGGCCACTCTATGAGGTCATCAACCACTACCGCCTGCCCGTCGTGTTTCACACGGGCCACAGTGGAATGGGCACCGGCATGCCGGGTGGTGGTGGTATCCGCTTGAAATATGGCCGTCCGATGCTCGTCGACGACGTCGCGGTCGATTTCCCGGAGATGAAGATCATCCTGGCCCATCCAGGCTGGCCCTGGACCGACGAATCCCTGTCGATGGCGTTGCACAAGCCTAACGTGTTCATCGACCTGAGCGGCTGGAACCCGCGCTTTTTCCCCGAGCAGATCATGCGGTACGCAAACGGTCAGCTGGGACGCAAATTTCTCTTTGGTTCCGATTTTCCTCTCATTTCGCCCGACAAATGGATCGAAGAGTTCGATCAGGCAGGCTTTAAGCCAGAACTTCGAGATCCGATCCTTAAGTCAACGGCACTCGATCTTCTCTTTGGAACCGCATCCGATCCGTCCGCCGCTAATGTATCCGCGATAGTCAAGCGATAGCTTTGACCCAGAGGCGATCCGGGAAAGGGCGCCTTGGCTGAGGGGAAGGAAACTGGCGGTCACACGATCGACTTGTCGGCAGGCCACTTATTGAAAGCCCACATCTCGTCGGACGCCCACGCGATCTCGATATGGTGACCAAGCTGCTGCCGCATGTCGATATAGCAAAATACGAATCCCGGGACTTCGCCTTCCATCAACAGCGGCAAACCCAGGGATCCAACCTCGCGCTTCATCTCCTCCAAGGTTGTCCGTCGTACCGCCGCATGGTGGAAGCGCGGGATGAAATCGGCGATGTCCGGGGCGAGCGCATCGCGGTAGAGTTCGCGCGTGTCGTCGTTGAGGGGCTCGATCAGTTCGAGCTGCAGGCTACCCGACCAACCCAGCGCCATGCGCGCGCGATAATCCCTCGGCCCCTGCGCGGTCCTCACTAGGATCTCGGCCGGATCGAACGTGACCCATTCGGACACGCCAAAGCGGGAGGTGAACAGCGGCAGGGCTCGGTCGATGTCACGCGTGACGTAGCCGTTCTGGTAATGGTTCCTGAAGAACATGCCTGTCTCCCGATGCTGGTTTTCCCGCCCGCCCCGCAACCGGCCTCGATCATTCCATGAGGCCGCCCGAATATATTGCGTCGAGCTTGTCGAGCGCCTGAAATCCTTCGGCGCGCAAAGCTTCCAGCGGTAGCCGGAATACCGTTACCTCGGGCGGGCTGCCTTCGGTCTTGATGAAACGAAGACTCCAGGTGCCGTGGACGTGGCCGTAGGGATCCAACCAGTTGCCGCCGCATCCGGGGTCTTCGTGGGCGATGATGACCTGCACCGATCCATCGCCTTCGTATCGAGCGCGAAACTTCTGAAGGTAACCCTGACCGTCCTCGTAATTGTCGAGGTTCTCCTGGAACAGGTTGCACAGCTGGAGGATCCAATAGTTGCATTCCGTCGGCATGAAGGTCATCACTAGGGCTTCGTCCGGTCCGCATTCCCAAGTGCCGAAGCCGTGATGCCTGTCCGCCACGCCGCCGTTGGCCAGATAGAGCGCTAGGTCGAAGGCGATGCGGTTGGGCGATCCGCCTGGTCTGTCGTCCCACCAGCGACGGACCAGTTCGGCATAACCCAGTGTGATCTGCCCGACCCGAGCCAGCCCGGCCGCAAGCTCACTGGCCCGCAAGGGACAAGGGAGCGCGCCATCCAATCGTTCGATCCTGATCGATGGCGCGATCGTTTCCTCCCGCAAATGATAGAGGGTGCGGACGAGGACGCCGACCGAGGTTTCCCGAAGAGGCAGCCAGTCCACATCGCTGTCGGGTTTGTCCCGACTGACGATTACCGTGAAGTTGCCATCGCTATCGAAGCGGATGCTGTCGCTGGACAGGAACGAGGTGGCCCGCATTACCGCCGGATCGAATTCGCGGAGGCCTGATGTCCCGAGCGGCGCCCAGTCGCGTGCGCCGTGGTCTGCCGGAAACCCGCCTTCCCATGTCACCATCACGAAATAGGGAACAGTGCCGCGGTTGCCGGTAATCCTGTAATCGCAGGATTCGTCGAAGAACTCGGCGATCAGGTGGTCCTGGTCCGGCGACTGGAAATTGATCCCCTGTCGCCACGGGGTGTCGAGCAGGCGAGGGCGTTTCGGTTCCGAATTTTCGACATAGCGATGGAAACCGTGTCGCATCAGCCGCGAGAGAAAGCGATACCACTCCGTCCGGTCGAGGTCGTTTATTCCCTCGAACTGTTCAATCACGCGGCCTGCGATCATCATCACCTGTGCGAGGTCCTCCCAGGCTCTGCCTGCCAGAAGCCTTTCGCTCGCACGCTGGCGGATCTGTGCGGTCATCGCGCTGTCAACCCGAAGCGATCGCTGTAAAAGGCGAAGCGCTCGCGCAATATGGCGACGTCCAGACCGAAATCCTGCTCGAGATCATATTCGAGCTGGCCATGCCGGTCGCGTTTGTGTGCCTCTAGATAGCTGCCCATCGCAGCCTCGGCAGCATCGGTCATGGGTAGCCCGGCCATCGCGTAGATGCTGCGTACCGTGCCAATCTGGTCAGCCATGAAATCCTCGAAGCGCAGGTCGATCGACCGGAGTTCAGGCAGGATCGAACGGTCGCGCACGCAGGCGCGCAGCAGCCTCTCGATGCGATCGACCCAGTAGTTCGCCACTTCGGCGGGATTCACTTTCACTCGACGCAGGCGATCGATGTACGCATTCATGGTCAGGCAGGATGCTATGACCGCGATCGGATCGCGGTGTGTCATCACGATCGTGGCATCGGGGAACGTCGCCATCAGCGGTCTCAGTTGCTCGAGATGCCCGGGCGACTTCAATATCCAGTTCTGCGGACCGCGAAGCGACGTAAGAACCTGCAGAACCTTGCGCAGATAATGGTAGCTCGATGTCTGGTCGTGCGAGAGATACCAGTCGCGCCAGCGATAGGGACGTGCCGTCCACTCAATCATGTAGGAGGAGAAATCGAGCATCTGCAGTTCGATTTCCTCGTGAATGTGCGTCGGGCTGAGCTCGTGGACATTCTTCTGCATCGGCAGCAACGCATCCAGCCCCGCCCAGGCCGCCTCCGCATCGCTCCGGCGGTTATCAGGGCTGGCTGCAGGCGGTATGGGAGCGAGCGATTCCCAATAGGGGAGGGACCTCAGCCGTTCGTCGCTGGCAATCAGGTTGACGAGGTGCGTCGTCCCGGTGCGCGGCATCCCGATGATGATGATGGGCCGCGTAATTTCGATGTCGAGGATGGCTGGATCCCGGCGGACCGCTTCTTCCACGCGCAGCCGGTTTGCCGCATAGCGGACCATGTCGTTGAAGAAGAATGAGCGACCCAGCGCATTGAGCGCGTCCTCGTCGGCGCTGCGCAGCATGACAGCCAGACGTTCTACGAAATCCATTTCGCCGAAGTCGGTAAGCCCCGTCGCTGCTCTTGCTGCATCCAGGACGGCGTCCACCTCAAGGCTCACGGGCGCTGCCGCTTCGGCCGCCCGCATGAGCGAAAGGGCTGCTTGGGTATGACGCGGGGCGGCAAGATCCTCTATGCGCATGATATGATCTTTCTCGAGGCTTCGTCAGGCGACCGAATAGCCGCCATCGGCGGTCAGGGTCTGTCCGGTGATGAAACCGGCTTCGGGGCTGGTCAGGAAAAGCACAGGGCCGGCCATTTCCTCGCATTCGCCGAAGCGCGCCATGGGGGTGCGGGCCAGCAGTGGAGCCACTGCTTCGGGAACATCGATCACGCGGTCGAATATCCGGGTGCGGATGTTGCCGGGCGCGATAGCGTTTACCCGGATGCCATCGCCGACCCACGAAATAGCGAGGGTCTTGGTCAACTGCACGATCGCCGCCTTGGCTGCCCCATAGCCCGGCACCGCATCCATGCCGAAGAAGGATGATAGCGACGCGAGGTTTACGACGCTTGCACCGCCTGGCATGTCGCTGGCCCTAAGCTGCGGGTGCAGGGCGTGGGCAAGGCGATAGGGACCGAAGAGGATGACCTCTACGGTCTTCTCGAACATGTCAGGCTCGAAGCGCGCCTCGTATCCGCCGGGATGGGATTCACCGGCGTTGTTGATCAGCACGTCCAATTGCGGCAGCCCTTGCTGGATTGCGGCAATGTCGCCTGGATCGTTGGCAACCATGCGGAAATAGCCGAAGCCGGACAGATCCGGGCCATAGTCCTCGATCGCGCCGCGCCGCCCAGTCACGTAGACCCTGGCACCAGCGGCGGCATAGTCTTTCGCGATGGCAAGACCGATGCCTGCGGTCCCGCCGGTTACGAGGACAGTGCGCCCGGAAAAATCGAATGTGCATTTGTTGGGCAAGCGAATGGTCTCCTCTCGAACCATTCTTTTATCCGCCGGGAAGAGCTGCCGCGAGCGTGCAGTGGTCTGCAAAACGGACGTCGGCGCTGCAATCGGACATTATTGGCGTGTCCTTGCCCTGTATTCCTTCGGGGGCAGGCCGATTTCGCGTCGAAAGGCGGTGGCGAACGCGGTAGTGCTTGCGTAGCCACAACGCGACGCGATCTGCTTCACGGGAAGCCTGGTCGAAAGAAGCAATTCGCAGGCGCGGTTCGCGCGAACCCGGGCTATATGCTTCACGACGGTTATTCCGGTGCTGGCTCGGAATGCTCGAAGGAGATGCCGCGGCGACACGCCGATGATCGTGGCGAGGTCGGACACGCCCGGCGCTGATCCGTCAATATGGTGCAATGCCTCGTCGATCCGCCGCAGCTGCCATGGCGCTAGGCCGCCCGTATTAGGCTTTCTCTCAGCGGAAACCCGCTTCTCCATGCGAATGAAGTCAACCAGCAGCCCCGTAACCAGCGCCTCGACCATCGCGGACGAGGCAAAGCCCGGCTCGCAGGCTTCCTGCGCGAGCCTTCGCAGCGTAAGGGCCAGGCCGTCATGGCGCAGATCGGCGATCGGACGGGCATCTGAGAGCAACTCAAACAGGTCGCCGCAGGTCGACCCGTCACCATGGGCTGGGACCGTGCACATCACCAGTCTCTGCTTTCCCCCGGCATTTGTGAATCGCATGGGCATTGCAGCAGGACGGAAAAGCATCTTGCCGATTGCATTGAATACACAGTTGTCTTCAAGGTCTCCGAAAAAGGCTTGAGACTCGCGTGGCACGGGGGAAAGCGAAAGGCCGAAGACCGGATGTTCGTCGACGACGACATCGTCCAACGGGTCGATCCAGACGTAATTGCGCACTTCGATCACGGCATTCTGGTGAATAACGCGCGCTTCAGTGGAAAATGACATCCTCGGCTCCTACAACGAGCTTGATTCAATGCGAGCGATCGTTGGACCCATGCAACGCGGTTTAAAGCAACGGGCGCGCATTAGCCGAATACGACTGCAAATTCGGGTAGATTATGAGCCCCCAGTACCTCGTTCTCGTCCTTCATGGAACGACAGCGCCATGTAGGGTGTGATACCTATATCATCGGGAACGCGCTATGTCCCAAACCCTGT
>NZ_JBFUKC010000029.1:0-23201 GCF_056401045.1 Rhizorhabdus sp. P4_G6
CTCTTTGAGCTTGATGACAGCGGATACATCGCGAGCGAAGGCTTTGATGTCCCGCCGGGGAAGGAAGTCGACGCCTATCGTGGTGCCAGGGCTTGCCCCGAGCGGGTGATCAGAATGCTGGATTCCGACGGGAACGAGGTGAAGAAGACGCCATCTACCTGACGGCCATCGCTTACGCGCGGGAGGTGCATGCCCCTGCGCCTCGATCGTTGATGCAAGGGCGGTTCGCTTTCAGAAGTACACGCCGTCGTGATAGATGAGCAGGCGTGCCATCCTCCCAGTGCTGCCTCGCCCACGCCAGCCACGACGATGCCGAGGGTTCCGTAAGTGGAGCATTGTTTCGATCGCGCACATCGGGTTGGCCTGTGCCTCTTCCGGTCTTGGCATTGCCCCTTCTTCCCGTGACCGGAGCCCGGCTTCGAACCAGCGATGGCGAGGTTGGCTCCACCAGAGGCCGCGGAAACCTTGCGCCGATGCCCGGACAGAAGGGTGATGCCGATCTCTTCGCCGGAGCAAGGGCGGCATGGATGCTCGCGGACTGATTGCCGCGACCAGCACGCAAGGCGGGGCCACCTTCAAGGAAATGGCGGCAGCCATTGGCCTTCCCCTGCCGGGTAGCTCCGCCGGGGCTGCTGACGCCCCTTCGCTAGCATCGTCCGGTCGGACCATGATCCATTCGATCTGTAAAGCCTAGGATCGCCACGAATGCAGATCGGTTCTGCAGACTTTTAATGCAATAGGAAGCGTTGATGCCAAGGATCATTTTTCGCGGAGCGGATGGCGAAACTCACGAGGTCACTGTCGATGCCGGGCGATCGGTCATGCTCGGCGCGACGATGAACGGCGTTCCAGGTATCGATGCAGACTGCGGTGGGACGCTGTCATGCGCGACCTGCCACGTTTATGTCGATAAGGCCTGGGCGGATCTCATTCCGCCGGTCGAAGAAGTCGAAAACGACCTTCTCGAGAACGTGGCATGCGAGCGTGCGCCCAACAGCCGTCTGAGTTGCCAGATCTTCGTCACCGATACGCTCGACGGGATAACCGTGGACATTCCGGAACGGCAGTTCTGATCCATGGAGGGGCTGGCGATTGTTGGTGGCTCCTACGCGGCGTTGAACATAGCGGCATCAGCCCGACAGCATGGCTACAGCGAAAGCATAACTATCCTGACCGATGAGAACGAGCTGCCCTATCACCGGCCGCCGTTGTCAAAGGGCTTTCTGCTTGGTGCCACCGACCGCGAGACCCTGCCTTTGCGCGGCGAGGCCTTCTACCGCGACAACGCCATCGAGGTCGTGTTCGGCGCTCGCGCTGGGACAATCGACCGGGCCGCGCTCCGGGTCGAGACAACAAAGGGCAGTTTTGGCTTTTCGAAGCTGGCCATTGCGACCGGTACGCGCGCGCGGCTGGTGCCCATCCCTGGCGTGGAACTCGATGGCGTGGTCACGTTGCGCTCACTCGCCGACGCTGACGCGATCAGGGCCAGGCTCCCGTCGGTGAGGTCGGTCGTCATCGTCGGTGGCGGTTTTATCGGGCTGGAAATGGCGGCCTCGATGGCGAAGTACGGCTTTGACGTGACGGTTCTCGAAGGCCTGGACCGGGTTCTGGCAAGAGTGACGGGCCCTACCATGTCGCAATTCATCCAACGCGAATTCCTCGAGCACGGCGTAAAGCTGGTCTGTGACACCACGGTCGATGCGTTCGAGGGCGCTAATGGCACGGTGCAAGGCGTATGCACCCGGAATGGCGATCGTCATGCTGCCGACCTGGTCGTGCTGGCGATCGGCGCTCAACCCAATATCGAACTCGCCGAGCCGCTTGGCCTTGCTGACCCACAAGGGGTCATTGTGGACCTTTGCGGGCGCACTTCCAATCCGGCTGTCTTTGCAGCGGGCGATTGCGCCTATGGCATGAATGCCTTCGCCGGGAGCGCATTGAGGCTGGAATCGGTGCAGAACGCCACGGATCAAGGCAAGGCGGCGGGAGCGGCTATCGCGGGCATCGAAGTTCCGAACGGCGCGGTGCCCTGGTTCTGGTCCGATCAGTTCGACCTCAAGCTGCAGATGGTCGGCTTGTGCGAGGGGGCGGACCGGCAAGTCGTTCGGGGATCGGTGGACTCGCGTAAATTTTCGGTCTTCTACATGAAGAACGATCACATCGTAGCAATCGATTCCGTCAACTGTGCGGGCGACAACATACTGGGCCGCAAGTTATTGGGTAAGCCGCACAGCGTGACTGCGGAACAGGTCGCGGATCCGGGATTCAACCTCAGGAGCCTTGTCTGAGCATCGACTGCCTCGATGCTCGGAACGGCGCCTAGAGGAGTGAAGCAACAAGAAAGAGATCGATGCCGACTGTAACCCAGCTTTGCTATACTACTCGCGATATCGAGGCGACCGCCCTTGGTCTTGCACAGGTCGACCGGATCGGACCGTTCTATTTCGCAGAGTTTCCACAGTCGAACCTGGTCTTCAACGGACAGGCGGTCAGCTATGATCCGATCAAGGTTGCCTTTGGCTACCGCGGATCGCTGCAGTACGAGCTGATCGAGGCGCCGGCAGGAGTCGAGTCCTGCTATTCGCTGGTTCTGAATGGACGACGCGAGGCATTGCACCATAGCTACATCAGCACGGACGAGGATTTCGACGATATCGTAGCCCGTCACGCGAGCGCGGGTGAGGCTATGATCTATCACGGTATCGCGGGCGAGGACATTCGCTTCGGATTCGTCGATGCGAGGCAGCGACTCGGCCATTTCATCGAATTGCTCGAAACCCGCAAAATGGTTGGTTCGGCAGGGATCATGCTGGAAATGTACCCGAAGATGGAAGCGGCGGCGCGATCCTGGCAGGGCGAACGTCCTCTGCGCCGGCTTGAAGAGCTTTTCTGATAGGTTCGCAGTTTCAGCGCGCAATATCGACGCGTACCACTCTGTCCTCGTTCGGCTGGAAGGGGCTGCCACGGGCTCCCCTGGAATGCCGAACTGGCCGGTGACGATTACGGATCGCGGACAATGTCCTGTCTCGCAGGCACAGGGACAGGATTGCCCGGCCTAGCATGCGCAAGTGTCGTGACGGGGGGTAGTGGATCGTCTGACTGGACGAGGCCACGCAGGACCGATCGCCCTATTCAGCTTCGAGGTGAAATGACTTGGCGTGGGCAACCACGAGTGATCCGGATAAAAACAGGATGATGGCTGAAATGGAAGATGCAAACGTCAAGGCCGATATGAAGTCCAAGCCTGCGGCCGAACCGCTGCCGAGCATCTTCATCGTCATGACCGAAGCCGTCGAAGGCCAGGAAGACGAGTTCAACGACTGGTACACCAACATCCATTGCCACGATACCATGCGCTTCCAGGGCAGCGTAGCGACGCAGCGATGGAAGCTCTCGCCATGGCAGCTGCGCTACAACCAGCGCCATTTTGGGCCGGAGCAGCGCTGGCTGTGCATATATGAAATGATGGACACCCAAGCCAATATCGACGCTCATGTCCAAGACTGTTTCACCGACCGGCTCCCGATCACGTCCACGCAGCGAATCGATAAGGCGGAGGACTTTTATTACGTCCCGGCCGCAGGCAGCAAAAATGCGGTCGATGCCTATAATTCTCGCGACGGCGACGTGTTGCTGATCCGTATGAACGTGGTGCCCGGTAAGGAAGCGGAGTTCGTCCGCTGGTTCCGCGAGAAATATATGCCGCGCCTGCTGAAGCTGATCGGGTTCGTCGATGGCGAATTGTTCAAGGCAGCAGACATCCAGCTTATCGATGCCGTGCCGCGCTACCAGTATTCGGCGGTATTCCATGTCGCCGATCCGATGGTGGCGGTGGAAAGCCTGGACAGCCATCTGGCCCAGAACGGCAATATCATCGATTGTCCGATGGTGGCGCCGGGCAGCCTGGGCATAGCCTGCTATTCCGCCATCACGAACCGCTTCACGGCCGATCAGGCCAACAACTTACCGCCGGTGCAGCGGGCGCTCGAGGACGCTTTCCGCGTCGGCATGGGTGATCGCGTGCATCGCGGGGAATCGCCTGATGGCCTGAAGATCAAGCGTGACACTTGATACCCCGCCGCTGCCGACCGGCGTCGGTGGCGGGGCCCCTTTAGAGTAATGGATCGCGCGTAAGTCGAATTTCGGAGCAAGTGATGAAGCAGAAGTTTAGAGGTCAAGAGTTCGACGCTGAAGCGCTTCGCGCAAAGTACAATGCCGAGCGCGACAAGCGCCTGCGCGCCGACGGCAATAACCAGTATGTGCACCTGCACGAATCGACGTCGCACTGGCTGGACGATCCTTATACTCCGCGTGTCGAGCGCGAGCCTGTCACCAAGGATGTCGAGGTGCTCATCATGGGGGGGGGCTTCGCTGCCCTCCTTGCAGCCGGACGTCTTCGTGAAGCGGGGATCGATGACCTGCTGATGATCGAGAAGGCCGGCGATTTCGGCGGAACCTGGTACTGGAATCGTTATCCCGGCGCGGCATGCGACGTGGAGAGCTACATCTATCTCCCATTGCTCGAAGCGACCGGCTACATGCCGACGGAGAAGTATGCGCGCGGGCCGGAGATCTACGAGTATTCGAAGATGATCGGCCGGCGGTTCGGTCTCTATGATCGCACCTTGTTCCAGACGCGTATCCATGCGTTCCGCTGGGATCCGTCGATTTCACGCTGGCGGATAGAGACCGACCGTGGCGATACGATCACTTCGCGCTTCGTGGTAATCTGCCCGGGACACTACCAGAACCCGAAGCTGCCTGGCATACCTGGCGTGGAGACGTTCAAGGGGCATGCGTTCCACACCAGCCGCTGGGACTATGAGTATACCGGCGGCGACAGCCATGGTGCACCGCTCGAGAAGCTCAGGGATAAGTCGGTTGCGATCATCGGGACGGGCGCTACGGCCATCCAGTGCGTGCCGCATCTGGGGGCGTCCGCCAAGAATCTTTATGTTTTCCAGCGTACTCCTTCTGCAGTCGACGTTCGCAACGACCATCCTACCGACCCGGAATGGTTCCGCTCGCTGAAGCCGGGTTGGCAGCGCGAGCGCATGGACAACTTCAATCTCGTGACCACCGGTCTTCCCGCGGACAGGGACCTGGTCAATGACGCCTGGACGCGCGTTACGTTCGAAACGATGTGCCAGAGGACCGATGTCGGGTCGCCGGAATGGTTCGAGATGTCGCAGCTGAACGACTTTGCGATCATGGAAATGGT
Source organism: Rhizorhabdus sp. P4_G6 (assembly GCF_056401045.1). Lineage (NCBI taxonomy): Bacteria > Pseudomonadati > Pseudomonadota > Alphaproteobacteria > Sphingomonadales > Rhizorhabdaceae > Rhizorhabdus > Rhizorhabdus sp. P4_G6. The sequence continues at coordinate 5,222 of NZ_JBFUKC010000029.1, forward strand.
ACGCAAACGGGTTGACGAGATCGTCAAGGACAAGGCGACGGCCGAGAAGCTGAAGCCATGGTATAATCGTCTCTGCAAGCGCCCCTGCTTCCACGACGATTACCTGCCGACGTTCAACCGCCCCAATGTCAAACTCGTYGACACGGCGGGTCAGGGTGTCGAGCGCATCACCGAGAACGGCCTGGTTGTCGACGGGGTGGAATATCCGGTGGACTGCATCGTCTACGCGACAGGCTTTGACGTAACGCCCTACGCCGGCTTCTCGATGCCGGTGTTCGGCCGCGAAGGATTGAACCTGAACGACAAGTGGAAGGAAGGTGCCACCACGCTGCACGGCTTCCACGTCAACCAGTTCCCCAACATGTTCATCGTCAGCACGACGCAGAGCGCTTGGGGTTCCAACTTCCCGCACATGATGGATGAGCAGGCCAACCACATCGCCTACATCGTGAAGGAAGCTCGCGACAGAGGGGCTGGGATCGTCGAGGTTACACCCGAGACCGAGGCAGCATGGGTGGCGCATCATCAGGAGCTTTCCATCAACCTGACCCGGGTTTGGTCGGAATGCACTCCAAGCTATTTCAACAACGAAGGGCAGGTATCGCCCGTTCTCAAGCGTAATGGTGGTTACGGCGGCGGTGTGGACGCATTGATTCAGACGCTGCACGCCTGGCGCGCCGACGGCGGTATGAAGGGACTGGAACTGAGCTAGGCTCTGGGCGCTAGACCCGATCTCGTTCAGATTGAACCGGATCGGGTCTGCTTTCCTTTTACTGCCGTGACTTCCAGGTCGTCAGATGATTCCACCTGACTTGAAAACCTCCTGGCCGCTCTCCCTCAATTGCAAGCGCAGCGGCCGCTCCCGCCGATGCGGGCGGCAGGGGCCAGAACGGCTTACAATTCCGCAATCGAGTCTCTCGGCATCAATGCGAGATTTCCGGCCGGGGCAAAGGATCGGCAGGCTGGATCATGGCAAAGCGGTCCTTGCGGATCGCAATGCGCGTGAATGCCGCCTCAGGTCGATAATAACCAAGGCGGCATCGCGCAGAGGATGTGATTGGGTCGCGGGCCTGGTCGGAACCGTGACAGGTGGCACCTTCAGTCCAGGTCGATCCAGCGGCCTTCCTTGCGGGACCTTTCTACGGCATCGATGACCTTCACGTGCGCAAGGCCGTCCTCGAATGTGGCGATTGCCGGGTTGCGGTAGTCGCGATCGCGAATCCAGGAAGAGAAGGCCGAGGTCAGCCCGACCATTTCCGCAAAGCCATAGTCGCTGCTGTGTGTCTGGACATATAGGGAATCTTCGAGTGCTGGCAGGCGTTCTTCGGGCGCCGCGACGGCAGGGCCTCCGCCGCGAAGTTCTTCGAGAAGGTCCTGCGGCACGTCGACGCCGCCGCTGCCATTGGCGTCGCTCTTTAAGACAATCGCGGTAAAGCCGAGCGAGATACCACCCGTCGAACCCGTAATCCGCGTGGTGGAGAAGGGCTCCCAGGCGCGGCAGGTGCCGGCCATCGCGCCCTGTGCGCCATTCTTCATGACGAATGCGAACGCATAGCTGTCGTCCGAGGACATGCCGCGATCGGCGCCGGGATGTACCACACCCGAGACGGCGCCGAATTCACCAACCATATAGCGCAACAGGTCGATGCCGTGCGAATTCCAGTTGCGCAGCCAGCCGCCGCCGCCTTCGCGCGTCTTCCACCAGCCCGGCACATCGAGCTCCTCGGGCGCGCAGAGCGTGTGGTCGAACTGGGCGACGACATGGATCGGGTCGCCGATTGCTCCGCTTCTGACCAGCCTGCGGGCAAGCGCGTTCTGGCTGAACCAGCGGAATTCGTGGCTGATCATGTTGGCGATACCGGCACTGTTGGCGGCATCGCGCATCTCGCGTGCCTCACCAACGTCCAGCGTCATCGCCTTTTCGCAGATGATGTGCTTGCCAGCTGCAATCGCCTTCATGGCGAACGGGAAGTGAGTTTGCGGCGGCGTGGCAATCACTATGGCATCCACGTCGCTATCAACAACTGCGTCGAACGACGTAAGGGCTTTGGAGATGCCAAAATGTGCGGCGCGGGTCGCCGTCTTCTCTGCGTCCTGCCCGACCAGCATGGTCACATCGAAGCCTGATGCACGCAAGGCGCGGATATGCAGCGTGCATCCGATGTTGGTGCCGATGACTGCAACAGTTGGCTTGCCCATCAGTTTCTCCATTCTCGTTCCTTCGACCATTCGCGGGTCGAAGTGCTATTTTCGCGGCAGGTGAGGGTTGTGCGCTATCTACGCACGCATCATCAGGCTCTGCCGTGCCCGGTCCAGACCACCGACAGCCGCATCGAGTATGCGAGCGGTTTTCAGGAAGAGATGTGCGTCGCACTCGTCGCTGAAGCCCATGCCGCCATGGACTTGGATGTTGAGTCCGGCATTCTCGCGCGCGGCGCGCAGCGAGAGGTTGAGGGCAGCGGCAGGCAGATGTGTGGAACCTGGCACCTTTTCGACCAGCGACAGAGCGGCGAAATTGACGAGTTCGCGTGCGGCATGGGCCGAAATAGCCATGTTCGCACAGTGGTGCTTGACCGCCTGGAATGCGCCGATCGGCTGCCCGAACTGCTCGCGCACCTTGGCGTATTCGACTGCGCGATCACAGCATTCGCTGGCGATCCCGGCAAGCAGCCCGGCGATGAGCAACTGCGCCTTCGCGGCCAATGTCTCATCCACGACCGAATGGGCGGGCTCGGCGTCGTCCGCCACCTCGACCCTGCACGCCCAGTGCGCCTCGTCGTGCGGGTGCACGGTGCCCATCCCGAACAGTTCGATGCCGTCGGCATTGATCACTACGAGCAGGTCACAACCATCGGCGTCGAACGCGATGATATCCTCTCCGCCTTTCGATCGACAGGCGAGAGCAGCGCGCCTGGTCCCCGCAACGAGTTCCCCCGCCAACTCTGGGCGGCCGACCCGGAGCAAGGCATCCGCCGCGAGCACCGTGGCGGGGTAGGAGGTCGAAAGTAGATGCCGTCCGAAGGTCTGCGCGGCCAGCACTTCCTCCAGCAAGCTGAGGCCGACGCCTCCGGTCTCTTCCGGAAGGCCGATGGCGAGCCATCCAAGCTCGGCGACGTGCGACCACCGCACAGTTTCGCCGCCCGGATCGTCGCGAAGACGCGCGACGGGAAATAGCGATTCAACGGGACGGGTGAAGGAATCCACCAGTTCGCGGGTCTCGGAAATATCGCGGAAGATCGTCATGCTTTCCCTCGCGGCAATCCGAGCACGCGTTCACCGATGATATTGCGCTGGATTTCTGCCGTGCCGCCCGCAATGGTTTCGGAATATGCGTCGAGATATTCGTAGGCCCAGCCATGGTCGCCGGCCAGTTCGGCAGCACCGATGCCATAGAGATCGATCGCCAGATCCGAAGCACGTTTGGAAAGTTCGGCGAAATAGAGCCTGATCAACGAGCCTTCGGCCCCGGGCGTGCCGTTCTCGCTGGACAGAGCAAACGCATAGGACATCGCCTTGAGCGCTGCTGCATCTGCACGCAGGTCGGCAAGGCGGGGCGCGATGAACGGATCGGTGCAGTCGGCGGCCAGCTTCTCGATCTTTTCGACAAGGCCGATCTGGAGCGCCAGCGATGCCGTCCCGCGCTCGAAGCTGAGCGTTGCCATAGCGGTTCGCCAACCTTCGCCGATCCCACCGACGACGGATTCGCCGATTGGCACGCGGACCTGATCGTAGAAGACTTCGCAAAACTTCGAGGGACCAGCCATTGTCTTGATCGGGCGGACCGTTATCCCAGGCAGATCCATTGGGCAGATCAGCCAGGTCAGGCCTTTGTGGCGGACCGATCCGGGATCCGTGCGGATCAGCAGTTCCTGATAGTCGCCGATGTCGGCGTAGCTGCTCCAGATCTTCTGCCCCTCGATGACGATTTCATCGCCCTCTATCCTCCCCCGCGTGCGAAGGCTCGCAAGATCGGAGCCCGAACCGGGTTCGGAGAAGCCCTGGCACCAGATCACTTCGCCCGACAGGATCTTGGGGAGATGAAATGCCTTCTGCTCTTCGGTTCCGCAGGCAATGATCGTGGGCCCTGCATGGTTCACGCCCACGAAAGACGCGTTGTGCGTGCTCGGCGCACCGCTGCGTGCATATTCCTCGAACCACACGATCTGCTGCGCGACTGAAAGACTGCGCCCGCCATACGCACTCGGCCAGGTAAGGCCGGCCCAGCCACCCTCGTACATGCGGCGTTGCCAATCGAGCACGAACAGGCGTGATTCAGGACCGTCAAGCGGGGCGGAATGCGCGGGAATATTCGCTTCCAGCCAGGATCGCGCTTCGGCACGAAAACCTGCGAGCTCGTCGCTGGGCATGGGCACTGTCATCTCAACCTTCAGGCCGCGTCTTGCCAGGTCGCAAGGGCGGCCGCGCGCGCCTGCACCGAAGCGCCACCGAGCTCACCGAGCATCGCCTTCAATCGATAGGTCCAGAAATGTAGTGGAAATTCAAGGGTCAGACCCATCGCGCCGCAGAACTGGTGAAGGTCATAGACCATCGTCGGGATCGCATCCTGCACATAGCTTGCGGCAAGCGCGCAGTCGGCCTCGCTATCCGACCACGCCGCGCGCAGCGCGAGCCAGCGGGCTGATTGCTGCCTTCCCGCTGCCATGGCCAGTCGATGCTGGATCGCCTGAAACGAACCCAGCGGGCGATTGAACTGATAGCGGTTGGTCACATGTTCGATGACGGTGTCGATCGCCGATTGCATCAGGCCCGAGCCTTCGACGGCGAGCGCTAGCCGCCAGCGGCGTCGAACGGCCGCAGCAAGATCGGCACCCATCTTGCGCACGGTCAGCCCGTCAAGCGAGGCGAGCTTGCCATAGGGGTATGCAAATAAACTCTCGATGGGCTCCACGCGCGAAGGGTCGACGTCGATCAGCAGCAGTTCGTCACCCTGATCAACCAGCAGCGTGCGGGCTACCGTCAGGAACCGCGCCGGCGCGAGCGGATTTCCGGACGCCATCGCGAAAGGACGGGTGACCTCATCCGCCGGGAAAAGCTGGGCGACAAGAGCGGAAAAAGCAACCTCCGCACTCACTGGCAGGCGGGCAAGCCGTTCCACGACGAGCGCGGCATCGAGCAGCGTGAACTCCTCCTCGCGCGCGATGTCCAGAAAGCCCGAGGCTTGCAGTTCCGTGTCGAGTTTGGTCGAGAATGCCAGCACGACGCCGTCCTTCGGCGGCTCGATCTGCTGGTTCGAGATCAGTTGCTCCAGCCCATCGAGGATGGCGGTCTGGTTCTCGTTCGGTTCAAAATCCACGGGTAGTCTCACTCGGAAGGCCAAGGTAGCGGCGGGCGGCAAGGTTCAACTGGATTTCCGCAGCACCAGCCCCGATGCCGGAATAGAGTGCGCGCTGGTGATGCGCCTGTTGCAGGGGATCGCCGCCCAACATGCCGGATGGCATGAATTCGAGCACGAAGTCCGCAACCGCATGGTCGGCCTCTACGAGGATATAACGGGCGAGGCTGCCATACGGGCTCGGTGGCTGCTCTTTCGCCCGCTCGTCCACGACGCGGTAGACCATCATGCGCGCGGCCTCCACCTTTGCCAGCACGCGGCCCGCACGGTCCTGAACAACTGGATCGTCGAAGCGGCCGTCCGTCTTGAGTTCGGCGATGACGCTGTCAAGCACCCTCCGCGCAAAAGCGTAGCGCGCGATGCCGATGCGCTCGTTCTGCAGGGCGTAGCTGATGATTTCCCAAGCCTGACCTTCGGCTCCGAGGCGGTTTTCCTCGGGCACGAAGACGTCGGTCAAGAAAAATTCGTGGATATCGCCTTCGCCGATGAGGGCAGGGATCTGCTTCACCTGAATGCCGGAAGATTTCATGTCGACCAGCAGGATCATGATCCCATCCTTGCCCGTCCCGCTCCGCGCCAGCAGGAAGCACTGGTCGGCATGGGTCGCGAACGATGTCCATACCTTGGCGCCATTGACAACATAGCCGCCATCGACCTTTTCGGCCTTGGTCCTGAGCGAAGCGAGGTCTGAGCCCGCCGAAGGCTCGGAAAAGCCCTGGCACCAGATCACGTTGCCTTCGGTGATCGGCGGCAGATAGCGAATCTGCTGCTCCGGCGTGGCGTAGCGCATCAGGACCGGGCCGATCCAGTTGACGTTCATGTATTGCGGGCCACGAGGCTCGCCGACCTGCCAGGATTCTTCGCCAAGGATGAAGTGGTTCCAGGGCTGGGTGGCGGAGCCGCCGTACTCGACCGGCCAATGTGGGATGAGCAGGTTCTGGGCCGCGAGAATTTTACAGAATTCGAACGAGAACTTGGTGACAGGCGTCGATCCGGGGCCATGGATGGCCCTTTCCTCCCAGTCATCCGGCAGATTCTCGGCAAGCACGTCCTTGACACGCTGTCTATATGCCGTCTGGTTTTCGCTCCAGCCGAATTCCATCGAAATGTGCTCCAAACCCTAACCGCAAGACGTGAGCAATGCTTCTGGAAAGAGACGCACTCAACCACATCGTCCTATGGGACTATGCACCCTTTTGATGGTTTAAATATCTGTTTTTAAACAGATTTTACTTAAGAGAAGGCCGGAAGAACCTTATCTGCAAAGAGCTGCGCATGTTGGGCAAGCTTGCTCAGCGGGTATCCCGCCGGCACCATCATCGCATGGCTTTCAATCGGCGCGATCGCCACTTTGGCCTTGAGGTGAGCAATCGATTCCTCCGGGGTCATTACCCAGTTTCTCGCAGCCGGAAGCAGTTCCTCGCGCGTGACTCGCTTGAAGGCGGATGTTGCGGAATCCTCCATCCATTCCGCATAGCTGTTGGTCTGGTAGACGATGTGGTCGATCACGTCCTCCACAGTCTGCTCAGGCTCTTCGGAAACGAGGTGCCACATGTCGTTGCTGCCGATCGAACAGATGCGCGCGCGCTTCGCCGGATCCCCCAACCCCGCCACGGCGGCGGCATATTCGGCAAAGGCCTCGACGGGCCCCAGGAAGCCGTCCGCATATTTCGCGACGCGGCGGTAGGCCGGCGCACTGTTCCCGCCAACCCATAGCGGCATGTCGGGGTTGACCGGAAGTGGATTGATGCGGGCGTTCTTCAACTCGAAAAACTCGCCGTTAAAATCGAACGTCTCCCCCCGCCAAAGCCTGCGGATGATCTGCAGTGTCTCGTCGGTGCGCCGCGCGCGCTTCTTGAAATCGTTGCCATAGCGCTCGGCCTCCCCGGGGACATAGCCGATCGCCAGCGCGAGATCGAAGCGCCCCCCCGAAATGATATCGATGACGGCAGCATCTTCGGCCAGGCGAACCGGGTGGTAGAAGGGCGCGAGTGCAATGCACGTGCCGATTCGCATCGTCTTTGTACGCGCCGCGACCGCCGAGGCCATGACAAGCGGCGAGGGCAGGTAGCCGTCTAGCGACCCATGGTGCTCTGCAAACCAGACGCCCTGAAAGCCGATCGTTTCGGTCCACGCGACGAAATCGAGATGCTCGGCATAATGCTGGTGCCAGGGCTTCTGCCAGTTGGCAGGGTTTCGCATGTCGAAGGCAAATCCGAAGCGTGGCTTGCTCATTTCAGGAATTCTCCTCAGGGATGATGCCGTGCTCAGGCAGAGATGCCGGTTATCCGGATGCCGGAACCATCGAGCTTGTAGCGGCGGTTGAGCGTGATGAGGATGCTTGTCAGCGCTTCGCTTGCCGCTGAATTGGCCAGCGGGCCGGCATCCCAGGCGCCGAGGCCGATGGCCCGCGCAAGATCGACCACTTCATCGGCGGCATCGCGATCGTCGGAGCAGACGAGGACATCACATTCGACGTCGTGATCGAGATGCGCCAGGTGATGCGCCGAGATGTTCTGGAAGGCCGAGACCACCCGCACGCCCGGGCCCAGCAAGGTCTGGAGCGCCGCTACCGCACTGCCGCCTTCGGGCAACTGCACCCGGCCCACTTTGGGTGGCATCAGCGGTACGGTGACATCGACCAGTATCTTACCTTCCAGTGCCTCGGCAACCGCCTGCGCCGTCGCCTGCTGCCCGGCATAAGGCACGCTCAGCACCACGATGTCCGCAGCCTCGACCGCGTCCAGCATGCTTGCGCCGGACGCACTGCCACTGGTTTTCTCCCGGATCGCCGCAGCTGCCTGCTCGGCCTTCGCGATGTCGCGGCTGCCGATGATAACGGGGAAGCCGGCCTTGGCCCAGCGCAGCGCAAGCCCGCCGCCCTCATTGCCGGAGCCGCCGAGAACGGCGATGGTCTTGCGTGCTTCACTCGGCATTGGCTTTCACTTTCTCTCTGCTTTTCGTGACGGGCGTCTGCACGATCGCGCAAGCACCTTGGGCGACCTCGTCCGGATGATGCCGAACGTGTGATCGCAAACTCGCACGGCTGCGTCCATCAAGGCCTCGTGGATCGCCTATTGCGAGGATCTCTTCCCGGTTCATTCCAGCGTGCGATCATGCTTGAGAAAACGAGATGCCCGATTGCTCGAGGCCGGCATCATCTCCGGAATACCCCAGCCAAGGCACTTCAGGCATTGGCTGCAAGCAATCGCGCTATCCACACCCGTTTGGACTATTCGCAAAACGCGCAATGCCCATTAGCTTTGCGGTCAGGCGCAATGGATAGTCCTACGTGATGGATAGCCCACATGTCGCAAGAGCTGAGCTGACAAGTCCACGCGGCATCGCGATCCACGCCCCAAGTGCAAATCGGGATGGGAGCTGAAAGACATGGCCACGAGTATCGCCACGGCACAAAGACCAGACAATGTTCCCGCGGAACTGGTCTATGACTATGACCTGTATGAAGCACCGCGTGAAATAGCGACGGCCTATCAGGTCGATCTCGCACGGAAGATACATGCCGAGGCACCGGAAATCTTCTGGAGCCCCCGCCTCGGTGGCTTCTGGGTCTTCACCAGGGCCGAGGATATCGATCTGGGCCAGCGCAACGGCGACCTGTTCTCGATGCGCGATGTCATCCTGCCCGCAGGAGCAAGCCCGCAACACAACATCCCGCTAGAAGCCGATGGACCGGAACACATCGCCTATCGCGGGATCCTGCAGCCCGTGTTCATGCCCGACCGAATCCTGAAGCTGGAGCAGGAGGTGCGCGCACTTGCGATCGAACTGATCGAATCGTTCAAGGATCGCGGGCACTGCGAGTTCGTCGGCGAGTTTTCGGCGGTTCTGCCGATCGTGATCTTTCTCAAGCTCGCTGCCCTTCCCCTGACGGACAAGCAGGACCTGATGGCCTGGGCCGATGCCGCGGTGCATCCGCTAAAGCAAGAAGATCGCGTCTGGGGATATGGCCAGATGTCGGGCTATATCGACCGACTGATGATGGAGCGGGAACATAGTGATGGTGACGACGTCATCTCGATCATCATGCGTGCGCAGGTTTTCGGCCGGGACATGACGCGCGAAGAGCGCCACAGCATGATCCTCAATGTGCTGCTCGGCGGCCTCGACACGGTGATGGCGACGATGGGCGTGATAGCGCGCTTCCTGGCGGTCAGCCCCGAGCATCGCCGGCAATTGCGGGAGGACAGCAAGCTGATTCCAAAGGCGATCGACGAGCTCATGCGATATCATGGGGCCACGGCCACGGCTCGCGTGATCACGCAGGACACCGTCTACAAGGGTATCCACTTCAAGAAGGATGACCGCGTCCTTATGCAGTCGATGTTCCATGGCCAGGACGATCGCCGCTTCCCCAATGCCGACAGCGTCGATTTCCACCGTCAGGATGTGCGCCATGCCGCCTTCGGGCAGGGGAAGCACCGCTGCATCGGCGCCATGCTTGCCCGGCTGGAAATCCGCATCTTCATCGAGGAATGGTTGCAGCGCATCCCCGATTTCGGCATTGCCGACGGCGAGCTTCCGGTGATTGAGCGGGGCATGGTCAATTCCATCCGCAAGCTGCCACTGAGCTGGCCGGTTCCTGGCTGATGAGTGCCTCCGGCGTTGGCGGAGCAGTGTTTAGGGCACGCCGCCGACATGTCGGGTCAGGAGGCCAGACTCGATCCCCTTCAGATTGAGCGGATCAAGTCCAGTTTGCCTTCTTTGCCGTCATTTCGGCGTCGTCAGGTGATTCCGTTGACTTTAAATCACTCTAGTTCGCCAGCCCGAAAGGCGCCCGCTCAGGCCCTGCATCGTCCGATCATGTGTGCAGACCGCCTGATCATTGCAGCTTGTTGCGCATGTCCCTTCCAAGGGGGACCAGGCTGCTGGTGATAAGCGAAACCAGTTGCGATTGACGGCTCACGTCGGCCTTCAGGAACATGGAGCGCAGGTGCGCGCGGGCCGTGTTGTGCAGTATCTTGAGCTCGGCCTCGATATCCTTGAGGCACATGCCCTTCGCCAGTCCGACCGCGAGTTGCGCCTCGGTGTGGGTGAAGCTGAACAGTTGCTGCAGCATTTTGATGTCGTCGCGGCAAACCGATTCGTTGATGCGGGCAAAGACAAGCACCGAATATTCGGGATCGCCGGTCAGGAACGACGGATGTGTTCGCCGCCGCACGATCACGTTGAGGCGCCCGCCCTCATCTCCGCGGCGCAACCGCAGCGCTTTACTTTCGAACGGCGCGTTCGGCTGCACAGCCTCTCTCAAAACCTTCTGGAAAGCGGGATCGTCGCTCTCGTCAATTGCATGAAGGCCCATGGCCCAGAAGCGCAGGCCGATCTTCTGCTCGATAGCGAACTCAGCCGTTCGGTTGAGCAGGTAGGTGTGCCGTGATGCGGTCACGAGGACGGCTGCAATGCCGAGGCTGTCCAGCGCATCGGTCTGGAATTCGCCGACGATGCGTGCATGGGTCAATTCGCGCCGAATGCGCATTGCCGTGCGGAAGTGGACCCCGATGTCGCGAAGGAGCTGGCTTTCCATCCGGCTGAACGGCTCATCGCCCCGGCCTCTGCCGCAATTGAGCGTGACCTGCGCGCCATCCTGCGTGTCGACGCAGGTAACCATCATGTGGGCAACGTCATAGTCGTTCAGCAGGGTGTCTATCGACTGTGAGCTCGGCATCTCACGCCAGTCCAATATCCCCACCTCACCGATCTTGAGATCGAACGGCAGCAGATCGCGCGAATGGTGATGCTCCCAGTCATGTAATGCCTGGGGCGAGGCCAGCGGTCCGGCCGCATAGAGTTGCTGTGGTGAGCTGCTGTCGCGCAAGGCAATGCGCAGGCAGGCGACGTTCGCGTTGAGCAGTTGCCTCAGCTTTTCAAGAGCCCTGACCCAAGGCGACGCCTCAGACGCTTCGCGATAGATGGACGAGATGAGATCGTCATAGGCGACCGCCGTTTCCAGTTCGACGAAGCTGCATTCGTCTTCGCCGGCGTTCGGCACACCAGGCGAAGAATGGACTTCGGCGTGTGGCATCGATCCTGCTCCATTGCATGTACCAGCGACTGGCAGCGCAAGCTCCGGCTGCACGCCGTTGTCTGCGAGTATCTGCGAGCCCGCTCTCTGGACGGAGAGTACTGGTCGGCTCTTCGGTCGGTAACGTCCTTCCAGACTATTGTGTAGTAGCTGCTGAAGTTTATGCAGGAAGCCATTCGAGCCTTGGGAGAGCAGGAATGGCGCAGTCCGGTTGGCTGGCGGGAGATGTGGCCCTGATCACGGGTGGTGGCTCCGGTTTGGGCCGGGCTCTGGTGGAGCGGTTCATAGCTGAAGGTGCAAGGATCGTCGTCCTCGAATACTCGCAGGAGAAATCAGACGCGCTCGTTAAGGATTTTGGTGAAAGCATCGCCGTTGTAACCGGCGACGTCCGCTCGCTGGCCGATAACAAGAAGGCGGTCGCGCTCGCCCTCGAGCGTTTCGGAAAGCTCGACATCCTGGTCGGCAATGCGGGCATCATGGATATGCCGGCAATGATGATCGACCTTCCCGAAGATCGGCTGGATGCCGCATTCGATGAAGTGATGGGCGTGAACGTCAAGGGCTACATTCTTGCCGCTTATGCGGCGGCGCCAGAATTGCTCAAGACCCGCGGCTGCATGGTCTTCACCGCATCATCGGCGAGCCATATCCCCGGCGGCGGCGGAATCTTCTATACCACGTCAAAGCATGCGGTCACGGGGGTCGTGCGCGAACTCGCCTACCAGCTTGCCCCGGCGGTTCGCGTCAACGCGATCTGCCCCGGACCGATGAGGACCGATCTGCGCGGGAGTGCAGCGCTTGGTATGCAGGATTTCGTCTTCTCACCGGAGGATGCCGCCGTGAAGGCGGGGCTCGCCAAGGTCTTCCCGCTGCCGTGTGACGATCCGGCCGACTATGCGGGCCTGTTCGTCGCGCTGGCATCAAGGAACAATGCTGCCACGACCACCGGGGAAGTCATCAACGCTGCCGATGGCATCCGGATTCGCGGTCATATGGCTGTGACCGGCGAAAGCGCGCGGTCTTGGGCCAAGGATTGATCCGACGCGATTCGGCGGGGCAGGGCGCTGGCTTCAAAGCGTCCTGCCGCCGTCCGCGACGATGACCTCGCCGGTGATATAGCTGGCGAGGCCCGAGGCCAGGAAAAGCACGACGAGAGATCGACGACGACGGCATGACCCCCGCCTGCGGCAAATCCTTTCGCCACCGCGCGCCCAATTCCCGCTGCCCCACCTGTGATGACGCCGATCTTGTCCTGGAAATTCACGAATCTTCTCCCGACGATGGTGACGCCTCGCGACCAACAATCGCAGGTAGCCGTTGCTAATCCTTCTGGGCGAATTTCCGGACGCGCATCCGCCCAGACAAGGAATCCGCAGATTTCAAAAGCGCGGGCAGGAAGGAATCGCGAGATGCCTGGAGCAGGACGGGTCGCCGGAACGGTTGCGATAACGGTGCCGATGGCGAGTATCGACGCCATCTCGTCCGCTCGGACGACCACTGCGCTCGGGTGAATTGCTATGAAGGAAGGAAGCTGATGCGTGTCTGGAGATTTTGAGAGTGTTTGAGCTGACGAACAGGATAGCTGCGGACCGCCTGGACGAGCTGGTACGCGATTTCGACCATCACAGCGCGGAGTATCGCTCGAACTCGATCGATATCCTGATGCGGATGCAGGAGACGCATCCATTTTCGCACAGCCCGAAGCATGGTGGGTTTTACATTGCGACAAAGGCGAGCGACTGCCTGACGATCGCGAAGGATGCGATCGGGTTCTCGAACGATCCGACCGACGTGATCCCGGATCTCGAGCCGACGAAGATGATCCCGATTAACGTCGATCCGCCCGAGCTGTACGATTACCGTGCGATTCTTAACCCGCTGTTTGCACCCACCCGGATCAAGGCGCACGCCGCCTACGTGCGCGAGGTGGCGGAAGGCCTGATGGACAAGATCGTGGCGCGCGGCGGCGGGGACCTGAAGTGGGACTATGCGCTGCCGCTGACCGGGATTATGACGCTCAAGCTTGCAGGCCTGCCGCCCGAGGACTGGGAGCACTACGCCCCGCCGCTGCATAAGCTGATCTACAGTGGCCTTCCGATCGAGGAGCGGCTGAAGGACATGGGCGTTATGATCGCGCGGATGCAGGCGGAAATCCGCCGGCTGAAGGACGATCCGGTGCCCGGCTCGGTGATCGAATATCTGCACAATGTCGACATGGCGGGGCGCAAGCTGCGGCTCGACGAGATCGACGGGGTGATCCTGATCATGCTGGGCGGGGGCCTTKACACGACGCAGGCGTTGTTCGGGATGAGCGCAGTGTACCTGGCCGAGAACCCGCATCGGCGCCAGGAGTTGATCGACAACCCAGACCTCATGGACAATGCGATCGAGGAGTTCCTGCGGGTGTTTCCGCCGACGCAAGGCAACTCGCGGCGAGCCACGCGCGAGGCAGTGGTGGCCGGGCACACGATCAAGCCCGAGGAATGGGTGTTCATGTCCTATGCAGCGGCGAACCGCGATCCGGACGAGTATGAGAACCCCCACGAGATCGATTTCCGGCGCGAGAATATCCGGCACCTTTCGTTCGGGGTCGGCCCGCATCGCTGCCTCGGCTCGCACCTTGCGCGGCTCGAGGCCAAGACGATGTTCCAGGTTCTCCTGGAGAAGGCGCCAAACTACAAGCTGGTCGAAGGCGGCGTCGAACTGGGCGCTGACATCGGCACCATTGCGGGCTTCGCCAGGATCGAAATCACCGTCTGAACAGACCATCCGGGCAAAGTGGGGCTTCCTGCACCCTCTCCCCGGAACTTCCTCGATGACTTGGAAAATTAAAAGGCCCGGGATCAAACCCGGGCCTTCTTTTTAGCGCAGGGGCGAATCGCGTTCAGCCGACCGTGGCAAGCTCCCGCAGGGCGTTGGCGATGCTGGTCAGGGCCGCGTTGGAGGCGGGAGAGATCTGGTACGATGTGACGAACCCGTGGGGTAGGTCGTCGAAATGGATCACTCTGCATGGTACTTCTGCAAGCTTGAGCCGCTCAGCATAGCCTTTACCCTCATCACGAAGGGGGTCGAACTCGGCGGTTACCACGATGGCTGGGGGCAGGCCGGCCAGCGTCTCGCACAGAAGTGGCGATGCGAGATCGGATAGCGCAGCGCTGCCCGAGACATAATGGTTCCAGAACCACTCCATGTCGGAAGCGGTCAGAAGGCCACCCGACTTGCGTTCCGTGTACGATGGTAGTGAGCGACGTGCATCGGTGACGGGATAGAGCAGCAGTTGCCCGTCAATCGCAGGTCCGGCCCGGTTCCGCGTGAGAATGCATAGGGCGGCGGCAAGATTTCCACCGGCACTGTCGCCAGATACGATCAGCGGGATGCCACCAAGGCCGAGCGCCTCGCGATTGTCCTCAAGCCAGCGCAGGGCCGCGAAACAGTCTTCTAGCCCGCCGGGAAACGGCGTTTCCGGTGCTAGACGATAGTTGATGGAAAGAACGGCACAGCCGCTTCGTTCGACGAGCCCCGTCATGGCAATGTCATGGGTTTCGATATCGCCCAGAACCCAGCCGCCGCCATGTATAAAGAGAACCACTGCAACGGGTTTGCCTTCAGGTCGGTAAAGGCGCGCGGCAAGGTCCCCTTCGACGCCGGGATATTGCAGCTCGCGGATCTCGCCGATCTGCTCGCGCTCGCCGACGAGAAACGCCGACCACATGGCCCGCGCCGCTTCTGGTTCCAGCGTTGGTATTGCGGGTGCTTCGGCGATAGCGGCGCACATGACTTCATATTCAGGCGCCAGGGTCGGGATTCTCATGATGAGGGCCTTTTTATTGTCAGTCCAGCTAAACGGATTTTCTCGTTCCGTGCCGAGGTCGGAGGCTACGTCTGTCCGGACTATTGGCAACGACGATACCCGGCACAGACCCGTGCCGGCTCAGACGATCGAAAGTACGCTGGTAAGAATGGTCCTGACCAGGTCGGCTTGACCGCGAATGCCCATCTTGCCGTAGATGCGTCTGGTGTAGCTTCTCGCCGACTCGATCGTGATCGCCATTGCATCAGCTGCTTCGGCGATGGAGGCGCCTTGGCTGATCAACAAGGCCATCCGTGCTTCGCTGGGCAGTAGTCCGAAAAGTTGCGCCAGCTGTTCGTGCCTCCCGGTCAGCGAACCGATGTCGCCTTGGAGATAGGCAATGATCACCGCTGTTCGGTCGACGCTGAGGTTCGAAGGAACGAAGGGCGCCAGGACGAAGTAGAGCCATGGTTCGTCCGGCAGAGCAATGACTTGCGGACGTCTCATCTCGCCCGCGGTCAGCGAAGCGATCGCCGTTTTGAGCACGGCGTTGGTAACGGGTCGGCTTGCCACGAGCTTGCCGCGCTGTGATATCCTTAGGCTCGCGGAAAGGCCGAGCAGCGCGTTCGCCTGATCGGACCGCCCGACGACAGTTCCGGTGACGTCCAGTGTCAGCCAGCCGATGTTGAGGCGCCCCATCACGCCATCGGCAACGCGCGCGCGCGCGCGCTCGTTTTCCAGAGCGAGATAGTTGCCGAGCGCGTGTTTCAGATGAAAGGCACAACGGCCGAGCAGCACTTCGTGGCCACTGTCGAAGGGGGCGTCGTTGCGCGCGATGAACAGCCAGCCCGTCACTCCGCCGGATGCGGCAATGCGAACGACCTTGAGGTAGCGGATGTTGCGCGCTTCGAGGATCCTCTGGCGATACAGAGCGTGTTCGTTGTTCTGCTCGTCCAGCAGGTGCGAAATATCGTAGACCCTGCCGTCGACGAGTTCCTTGTTCATGATCGGATCAAGCCGGTAGAAGCCTTCGGCGTAGTCGCGCCGCACTTCATCGGACGCGGGCATGCCCGAATAGATTTCCATAACTCCGCCGGGCACTTGATCCGCCGGGCGGAAGATCATCCCGGCATAGTTGGCATGGACCGCCTGCCGGAGCCGTTCGAGGAATCGCTTCCAGGGATCGGCTTCGAAGGAGCCTTCGTGGAGCGTGGCGATGAGTTCGTCTTCACTGTCGGCGATCATGGCGGTGCCAACGTCCCATATGGGGGCATTGCCGTCCACCCCCATCAGCTAGGTTCCCATGCCAAAGAGCCACCCGGCGGCAGCGCCGCAGCGGGGAGAACGCGGATCGAGGAGATCGAGGTTGACCGGAAAGCCGATAGGGCAGCCTGACGAATACGCCGGGATATGGGAGGATCACGCGCGCGCGCTGGTCGAGGTGAAGGAGCAGTGGTTCGCGTCTGGCTGGGCGGATACGCTGGAGGAACGCCATCGCGCGATGTACCACGTCATGTCGATAGCCCATACCGGCTTCAACGTATTTGTGGCGCCACGGCAGGACTATCCTTTCTTCAGCAAAACCCATGCCTTCCATCATCCCGTGACCTTCACCTGGGGGCTGTGCTGTCCCGATTTCCATTATCAGTTCACCTTCCTCGATGGTGCGCACAGCTATCGTATCCGCGGGAAGCGCGGAACCATGCGCTGGAGCGAGATCCATCTGCAGAACGGATTTTGGGGAGATCCGGCCTACCGGCAGATCGGCATCGTAGATTTCGATACACTCGAGATGGACGCCGACGGTAACTTCGAGCTGATTGTCTCGCCGCATGAACATGCCGGCAACTCTTTTCGAACCGAACCGTCGGAGAACCATATGCTGCTGGTAGTCCGGGACGCGATCTACGACTGGAATCGCGACGAGCCCGCGACAGTGCAGGTCGAGATGCTCGATGCGGGTGAGGTGCCCCTTAAACGGATCGAAGACCGCCATCTTCCTCGCCGCTTGCGGAACCTCACGAACTTCATCCGGTCGTCGGCCCGCGAATGGATCTGCCGCAACGGCGATGTCGTGGCGGACGTCGGCCTCAACGCGTTCTGGACCGGCAAGGAGCAGGCCCGGGGCGGCATTCAGCATGCTGTCTACCATTTCATGGTCTTCGACATCGCCGAAGACGAAGCTCTGGTGATCGAAGCGGACGTGCCTCACGAGGGCAGGTTCTGGGCAGTCCAACTCGCAAACCTCTATTACGACACGGTCGATTACCTGAACAACCAATCTTCGTTAAATGGTAACCAGACGGCCACCGACGCGGATGGCAAGGCTCGCTTCGTGCTCAGCTTGACCGACCCTGGTGTGGCCAACTGGCTCGATCCGGTAGGGAACCGCCGTGGCGTGGCGGCTTGGCGCTGGGTCCATTGCGACAATGTGACGACGCCGCGGGTCCGCAAGGTCAAGCTGGCAGACCTCGGCCAGCACCTTCCCGCCCAGACCGCGACGGTCGATCCCGACCAACGGCGGGCGACGATCGCCGCACGCGGCGCCGGAATTCGTCGCCTCTACGGGCTTTGACATTATCTGATTTGCAAGGACGAGTCATGACCTTCCCGACATCACAGGACCTTATCCGCGCGGCGGAGCTGGAGACGAGTCTTTCGGACTGGACGCTGGACCATACCGGCACGCCCTTCGAAGGCCTCCAGATCCTTGTCGACGATCTTCACATGCACGCTGGCATGCATGTCACGGGCGAGCATCGTTTCTACCGCGCACTGATGGAGGTCCTTACAT
>NZ_JBFUKC010000030.1:0-22060 GCF_056401045.1 Rhizorhabdus sp. P4_G6
CGCCGGAACGACGCTGCCGACATCAAGCAACGTCACGTTCCCCAGAACGCCGAAGCCATCGAACGGGCTGGGAAGGAAGGTGAACGGAACCTGCGCACCCAGCTCAAGACCTTTCAGCTTCGTGCTCGCACCGTTATCGGGGAAGGAGTGAGAGAACGTGACGTTCTGAAGCGGACCACCAACGCCCTGCTTGACGGCGTATGTTTCGAACTGCGTCGCGTTGACGACGAAATTCTTCACATCCTTGTAAAACACGGCTGCGGAGAGCAGGCCGGTCTGCCCGAAATAATATTCGAGCGAGAGGTCCGCCTGGCTAGCAAGGAACGGCTTAAGCCGCGGGTTACCTGAGGAGATGTTCCGAACGTTCGCATTGATGCTGGTGGACGTGGTGAGCAGGCTCAGAGTCGGCTTAGTCATCACACGCGCCGCGCCAAAACGAAGCGAGAGCTGATCAGTAAGTTTATACCGTAGGTTGAAGCTGGGTAGCCAGTTCGAATAGTTGTTCTTCACGCTCGATGATGGCGCCGTACCGACCAGAGTCTGCGCTGCGAGCTGGATGAACGTGATGTCGTTGAAGTCGGCAACACTTCCGATCGATTCCTGTCGCGTTTTCACATAGCGAATACCGACATTGCCCGACAGCCGGTCGTCCGCCGTAGCGAAGTCGAGCCGGGCATAGGCAGCGAACGATTTTTCGTCGACCTTATAGTCGGCCGCAGGATCAGCCTGAGGTGAGGCCGCAGCAAGGACCTGTGAGAACGGAACCTTAGCGTACAGCAAATCCAGATTGGTATAGAGGCCAGTCTTCAGAAGGTTCGCGGGGCCCGAATAGCTTGGGAAGGCATTGGGGAATGAGAACCTCGACATGACTGGGGTTGCGACGAAGCTGCCGCCCTCTACGCCCGCATTGTAAGGCACGCCCAGAAGACCGGCGAGCGTCTGCGCCGACATGATGACACGAGCAGAGTTGAAAGACAGCTTGCGGTCGGAGAAGTTTACGCCCGCGCTGACCTTGTTGATGAAACCATCGTCGAACTTGTAGTTCACGTCACCCTTGAACGACTTGTTCTTGTCGGTGGTCGGCGCCTTGTAGCTGCCGCGCAGACCAACGACATTATAGTTGGCAGGGTTCATGGGGTCGAAGCCGCGCGTAAATGTCAGGCTGGTCATGTTGCCGGGGTCAGCGGTCAGATCATAAGCGACACTGGCGCGGCCGATTGCCTCCATACCCAGATTGGTACGTTCCTGACGCGTGCGGGAATAGTTCCCCTCCAGCGATACGGTAAGGTTGTCGTGCTTCCAGTTCAGACCAACGGCAGGCGAAAAGGTCTTGGTCAACGTTTCGTTCTGCTCCTGGTTGGCCACCATCCAGACGCCGTCCGCGTCAAGCTTGGTGACCAGTCCGTTGCTGATCGTGCTGTTCTGGACCGAACCCGTGATGCTGGTGAAGCGGGGATAGAAGGACGTGCGCTTGAGGTCATCCTTCAGGTTGGCATAAAATACGTCACCCCAAAGCTCGACTTCATCGCCTAGCTTGGCCTGAACGCCGCCGACCAGCGTGATACGGCGGGTTTTGCCGGTATCATATTGCGGGCCCGCTGCGTGATCGAAGAGGAACGTGTCGAGGAAATCGCCATCGCGGTTGTAGTCGACGGGAGGATTGCGGGTTGCTTCGACGCCGTTTTCCGCGCCGAAACCGACCATGCTGTCAGTCCGGTATTTGCGCTGACGAAGGTCGGCGCCGACATAAACGCCCACATCGCCGTCTGCGAACACCTTGTTTACGAATGCAGTAAGATGGGGAGCAACCTTCTTCGAGTTACCCTCGTAAATGCCTTCGGCTGCTACCGCGTAACGGTCCTTGCCAACATCCAGCGGCCTTGCGATCCGGACGTTGACCGTAGCGGACAGACCGCCGTCGATCATGTCGGCTGTGGGAGTCTTGTAGACCTCGATAGCGCTGACAAAGTCGGAAGACAGGTTCGAGAAGTCGAAGCTGCGCTGACCGGTCGAGGTTATCGTGCGCCCATTGAACTGGGTCCGCGTGAAGTCGGGGCTGAGACCGCGAACGCTGATGCGCGTACCTTCGCCGTTGGAGCGCTGAATTTGGACGCCCGTGACGCGCTGAAGCGATTCTGCCAGGTTCTGATCCGGGAACTTACCGATATCTTCCGCGGAAATTGCGTCGACAATCGCGGAACTTTCGCGCTTAACCGTCACCGCGTCCGCAAGACTGCGGCGAATGCCGGTCACGACGATTTCGGGTGCAGCCTCGTCTGCACCGGCTGCGGTCGACGCATTCTGAGCATGAGCCGGCGCTGCAGCCATGGCAATGGTGCAGGCGGCGCCCGCCAGCAGGCCGCAACGTATGAACCTTATAGACATCCTGTGGCCTCTCCCTCGTTTTTAGTGTGCCTACCGTATGCCCATCCAATGGCTCTGTCAATTCACTAATGAGAGCCAACTCTCATTATATGGCCATCCATCCAATCGGGGTGAACTTGTATCCGTTGCACGCGGCTCTCTCCGCAATCAACGAAGATGGGTACTCCGCGCCGACAACATCGCCGTCCCTGACGCGATAGTCTCCATCCATTTCAAGCGCGACGACCGGAACAAGCGTGTCGGGGCGTCGATCGGGCAAGGTTATCCGGGTCCCGTCAACGTCCGCCGTCACCGGCAACTCTGCGCGCCCCTCGAGCAGAACGGCCCGGCGGACCTCACCCTGCAAACCGTAAAGCGCCGCGGAATGCGACCCTTGAACTGGCCAGTCGAAAGTGTGCAGATAGAGGCCGTCCGCCCCTGTCGTGACATCGCCCCACGGCTGCGTGACACTCCAGGGCGAGCGGCCTGCCCCGTATATGGACTGGCCATGCCGGCGAGCCAGTTGCCGATATCGAGCAACGCGTCCTTCGGTATCTTGGGGAAAGTCCCATCAGCCTTGGGGCCTGACCTGTGCCGGTTTGCTGAGCCTGAGCGCCGGGAGCCTTGCCTACATATATGCGATTCATAAATCGTATATGATCTTGATGGCACGTCAGAGGTTACACGCTATCTGCCGAGTCCAAGGCTGAAGCCAGCATCCGACTGAAGTCGGATGGGTTCCTCCTCATCGAGGATTCTAAAGTGCCAAAGTAGTGCTAGCCCTTTGGATTCAGGACCATCAGCAGGTCCTTAGCCTCAACCACATCGCCTATCTTGACGGGAACCTCGGCTATCACGCCAGCAGAGGGCGCGACGATTGCTGACTCCATTTTCATGGCTTCCAGCGTCACGAGACGGTCACCAGCTTCAACGGTCTGGCCAGATACCGCACCCACCGCAACGACTAGGCCGGGCATTGGCGCGGCAACGTGCGATGGATTGTCGGGCTCCGCGACACGGCGGGCGGGCCCACTCGCGCCAGACAGACGATGAGTCACGGCGATCACGCGCGGCTGCCCATTAAGCTCGAAAAACACGCGGACACTGCCATCATTTTCAATCTCGCCGATCGCGGTGAGCGTAATGACCAGCGCCTTGCCGCGCTCTATGGCAACATGAATCTCTTCGCCGACCGACATCCCGTAAAAATAGACCGGCGTAGGAAGCGACCAGACAGGGCCAAAGCGATTGATCGCTTGGGCAAAACCGGCGAAAACCTTTGGATACATGAGGTAGCTGGCAAATTCTGCCTCGCTCAGCGAACGGCCGCACTCCGCCTCGGCAACCTTACGTTCTGCCGCGAAATCGCACTCCGCAAGCAGATCAGCCGGACGGACCGTGATCGGCTTGATATCCCCCAGCACACGCTCTTGAATGTTCTGCGGCCATCCACCGGCCGGTTGGCCGAGATCGCCGCGCATCATCTCGACCACCGAACCGGGAAAAGCAATTTCGCGCGCCGGGGCGAGAACATCATCACGACGAAGTCCTTGCGAAACCATCATCAGCGCCATGTCGCCTACCACCTTCGACGATGGCGTTACCTTGACGATGTCGCCGAACAGCAGATTGGCATCATGATAGGCAACCGCTACCTCATGCCACCGAGACTCAAGCCCAAGGCTGCGCGCCTGCTCCTTGAGATTGGTAAACTGTCCGCCGGGCATCTCATGGAGGTAAACTTCGGATGCGCCGGCGCGCAGGTCGCTTTCGAATGCGACATATTGTTCGCGCACACCTTCCCAGTACGTGCTGATCTCGCGGATGGCGCGGGCGTCCAGTCCCGTATCACGGGGGCCGTGGCGCAGAGCCTCAATGACAGAGCCAAGACAGGGTTGAGAGGTCGTCCCGCTCATCGCATCCATGGCCACATCGATGCTGTCCACCCCGGCCTCGACGGCCGCCAACACGCTGGCCGCCGCCGCGCCCGATGTATCATGTGTATGAAACGCAATCGGCAAATCGGTTGCCTCACGCAAGGCGGAGAATAGAACGCGCGCCGCAGCTGGTTTCAGCAAGCCGGCCATATCCTTTACGGCGAGCATCTGACATCCGGCAGCTTCAAGCTGGCGCGCCAGTTCGATATAATAGGATAGGCTGTATTTAGTCCTGTCCGGGTCGAGAATGTCCCCGGTATAGCAAAGCGCGCCCTGCGCCAACTTGCCGCTTTCGAGCACGGCGTCGATCGCGACGCGCATGTTATCGACCCAGTTCAAACAGTCGAAGACGCGAAATACGTCGATCCCCTTGGCAGCCTCGCGAATAAAATGACGGACGACGTTATCGGGATAGTTGGTATAGCCAACGCCGTTTGCGCCGCGCAGGAGCATTTGCGTCAGCACATTGGGAGCAGCATCCCGAATAGCGAACAGACGCTCCCACGGATCCTCTGTCAGAAAGCGCATGGCAACGTCAAAGGTGGCGCCACCCCAACATTCCAGACTGAACAGTTGCGGAAGCAGGCGGGCATAGGCTGGAGCGGCGCGCACCATGTCTATGGTGCGCATCCGGGTTGCGAGGAGCGACTGGTGTGCATCACGCATCGTGGTGTCGGTCACCAGAACGCGGTCCTGCGCACGGATCCATTTCGCAAGGCCAGTCGCGCCGTCTCGTTCCAGCACCTGACGCGTACCATCGGCTATCGCGTCGGTTGCTCTGGGTGCCTTCACGGCGCGCAGATCCGAACGGGGGCGCTTCCGGTCCTTGACGTCAGGGTGCCCGTTCACGGTCACGTCCGCGATATAGTTCAGCAACTTCGTCGCGCGGTCGCGCCGCTTGCCGATGGCGAGCAAACTCGGCGTTTCGTCAATAAACCGGGTGGTGTAGCGATTGGCCTGAAACTCCGGGTGCATCAGCACATTTTCGAGAAAAGCCAGATTGGTCGCCACACCCCGGATACGATATTCGCGCAGTGCCCGAACCATGCGCGTTACAACCTCGCCGGGGGTCGGTGCCCAGGCTGTCACCTTCTCGAGCAATGGGTCATAGTGGCGGGTAACGATCGCGCCCGAATAGGCCGTTCCGCCATCAACCCGGATGCCGTAGCCGAAGGCACCGCGATAGGCCGTTATGCGGCCATAGTCCGGAATGAAAGCATTGTGCGGGTCTTCCGTAGTGATACGACACTGCAAGGCATGGCCGTTGAGTGCGATTTGCTCTTGCGGCGGCACGCCTGTTTCGTTGGCGACGCCAAGGCGACCACCCTCGGCGATCCGTATCTGCGCCTTAACAATATCGATGCCGGTGACCATTTCGGTCACCGTGTGCTCGACCTGAATGCGGGGATTGACCTCGATGAAATAGAAGTTGCCGGTTTCATCGTCCATCAGGAACTCAACCGTGCCGGCACCGCGATACCCGGTCTCTCGTCCGATCGCTAAGGCGGCCTCGCACAAAACCGTGCGCGTTGCCGCATCGAGATACGGCGCTGGCGCGCGTTCGATCACCTTTTGATTGCGTCGCTGGATCGAACAGTCCCGCTCGAACAGATGGAACAGCTTACCGTGACTGTCTCCCAGCAGTTGCACCTCAACGTGACGCGCCCGGCGGATCAACTTTTCGAGATAGACTTCATCCCGTCCGAAAGCAGCCTTCGCCTCGCTCCGCCCCGATTTCACTGCCTCCAGCAGCTCGGACGCAGACTCGATCGGGCGCATGCCGCGACCACCACCGCCCCAGCTCGCCTTGAGCATGAGTGGATAACCCATTTCGGCTGCGAGAGCGCTGATCAGTGCGTCATCCCCGGGCAGAGGCTCACTTGCCGGGACTACGGGCACACCGGCCCGAACCGCGACATGCCGCGCCGAAACCTTGTCGCCCAACAGCCGCATGGTTTGCGGGTCAGGCCCGATGAAAGTGATCCCTGCCGCCGCGCAAGCCTCAGCAAAATCGGGGTTTTCGGACAGGAAACCATAGCCGGGGTGGATAGCGTCCACGCCATTCTCGCGGGCGATAGCGATGATTTGGGCAATGTCGAGATAAGCGCCGATCGCGCCCTTTCCCGCAGCGGAAAGCAGATAGGCTTCGTCGGCCTTAAACCGGTGCAGCGACAGGCTGTCTTCCTCGGAGTGGACAGCAACCGTGCGAATGCCGAGTTCCGTCGCGGCGCGGAACACGCGAATGGCAATTTCGCCACGGTTGGCCACCATGAGCTTGCGTATAGGCTGCAGCAGCATTTGGTCATCTCCTGACACGAGAAGTTCGAGCGGTAGCCGGCGCACCACCACAAGGGGTCAGATCGACAGCAAGTCGAAGCATGAAGTCATAGACTGTTCAACGAGCGCTCAGCGTTCTCGTCTCGCTTCATCGGCGCACGTCCGATTGCGTCCAAAAGCCACGGAGGTCTTCTGCCGTCGCTGCAAGCGCATCACCCCGTTGGCTATGCTTGAGACACGCCGCCGCCAGGCCCATTTGGGCAATATCGGCTGCCTGATCATCGCACAGTATCGCGTACAGAATTCCGGCAGCAAATGCGTCGCCGCTCCCAATTCTGTCCACGACATCTGCGATCCGAACCTCCTCAGTTGTGATGTCCTGACCGGCACGCGTCACGAAACGCGCCGCCAGATGCTGAATCCCTACACTTTCGGCGCGCCGGTACGTGTGCGCAATCCGCGTCAGGTACGGAAATGCGTCAAACAGGGCCATGACCTCGACCGGGGCACCGGGTGAATTGCCAAGCACCATGGCAGCATCACGGTGATCAACGAATGCGAGATCAGAAAGGGCGAGTGCCTCGGAAAAGGCGGCTGCCCCGTCCGCCTCACGTCCTACCCATAACGCCGGCCGAAAATTCGCGTCGAATGAGACCATTACGCCCATCTCTCGTGCCGCGCGCATCGCGCCAAACGCAGCGCTGCATGCGTTCGTACTGACGGCCAGCGTAATGCCCGAGACATGGAGTACCGCGGCACCCTCTAGCGTTTGCCGCCATGCGTGGCCAGACCAGTCGTGTGTCGCAAAGATGCTGTTCGCACGATCATATGTTATGCGCGATACTCGCTGTGACGCACCCGTATCGACGAAGTAGAGCCCTAGCCGGCCCTCCCCACGAACCACGGCGCGGGTATCGACGCCGAACGAACGCAGGTGAACCAATGCGCGGTCCCCGAGTGGATTGTCGGGGAGCGCGGTGACGATTGTGGTTTTACGGCCGAAACCAGAGAGCGCGGCAGCCACATTGAGTTCCGCGCCACCGACGTGTAGCTCAAGCCGATTGGCGAAACCTAGCAAATGCTGGCCCGGCTCGGTCGACAACCGGCCAAGTGCCTCGCCAAAGCACACAACTGCACATGATCTAGTCACGAGACCGGCGCTCCCGCATGGCTCGCGAGCTTGGCGAGCTCAGGCATGGCCGGCGGGTTTGCGGCGGCGCTTACCCAGCAGAGAAATTCGCCAACTCGCTTCGCAAGCTTTGCATCGTGATCGTTTGCTATGTCAGCGATCCGATGGGCGAGGAAGGGATTGCGGAAGCGCGCCATTGTCTGCAGGACGTATGCGGCCGCTTGGTCACCCAGCCCATGCGCGGCAAAACCCGGGACCACTTCCGACACAAATATACGACTTAAGGCGTCTGCCGTGTCCAGGTCGTCAAGCGCCGCGCGCACTATCATCTCGACCGGACGACCTGAATCGATCCAGCGCTGCGCCAACCAGCTATGGCCAAGATTGAGGATGTGCAGCTTGAGACGTTCATAGTGTTCAAGGTTGTCGGTCAACACCACATCGGGATGAGCGAACGGCATCGACAAGCCCGGCTGCTTTTCAACGGCCCATAGCGCGTAGGGCTCCGCGACAGCGCCCACAGGCTCGATAGGCTCCGATACGATCCGGTCGACCAGGCTGTTTACCCAAAGACAGTCCTGTTCGAGCCAATTGCGGAAAGAATTGTCGACACCGATTTCGCCCGCAAAATCCACGATGATCCGCTTGAGTGTGTCGCCGTTGCGCTGCACGAGTTCACACGGAAGCATCGTCAGCGGTTCGAAATTGCCGTGACGCCACCGTGCGTACATCAGCGCCAGCAGGATCGCAGGGAACGACTTTGGCGCATATTCACCCTCGACGACAGCGAGCGACCTATCCACATTGGCGACGCGATAGCCGCCGTCGCCCACATTGGAGAGGACGGCAGTCGCGCTTGTGGTGAACAGCCTTACAAGATCCTGCCAGTCGCGCGACGCCGCCATGCCGCGGCTTACACTAGTAACCGTGACAGTCCGATCTATCTTCAGCCCGTCTCTCCCAAGCCCGCGAATAACGACCGGATACCCGCCGGGCTGTCCAAATGCGGCGACGCGCGCCGCGCGGGCTGCGTCACCGCTGGTCTGGACTACGACAATTTCCGGAACATCCTGCCCAGCCTCCGCCGCTTCGGAGGCGAACAGATCGACATGCGCCTGAAGGAACCTGCTGGTGCCGAACTGTATGATACAAGCGTCTGTCATTATTGAACCCTATGACGTCGCACGCTTGTGTCTGCACTTGGGCGGACGCGCTTAGAAGCGACTGGAAGCTGCCTTTTCTAATGAAAAGAGAGCGTAAGGCGTTGCGATTGTTGGTTGCGAAACACATCGACGATTATCGATCCCTGCCACCGGCGCCCCTGCGCGGCGGTGATGAAGGCTGCTGCCGTCTTGACGTCCTGCCCGGGGGCTTCAGCCGACCCGACGATGGCACGGATAACGTCGCCGCTCTTGAGACCTGCGGCCGCGGCCGCGCTGCCCGGCTCCACGGTCAAGACAAGCACGCCGAAGATATCCGGCAGGCCTGCCGCCGACTGCTCGCCCAGAGTCTGGACCGATTTGACGGTCATTCCGGCAAAGGGGCGCGGTGTTTCAAGCTGGTTCGCGGCAGGGGCGAGCACCGGCTCCGGCAGTCTCGGCCTCTCCGCCATCGCGCGCAACCGGGGATCGCGAACGCCGAAGTCGTCCATGCGGAAGTTACGGAAACCGATGCGCAATGCCGGCACGTCCGCAGCGACCGAGTAATTGCCACGTGCCGGTGCGACGAATTTGGGATTGCCCGCCACCGAATGACTGTCGGTGCCATTTTCCTGCGCAAGCTTGAGATCCGCAGCCGTCGCGAAGAAATTGTAATCGACCAATTTTCCCCAGCTCTTCATGAGGATAGGCTGATAAGCCGCCATAACAATGTTCCGAGTGAATACATCCTCGCTGTTGGCGAACCACACGTGCGGGTGAAAGGTATTGTTAAGCATTATGTTGTTGCGCGCTGTACGATCGAAACCCTCACGAAACTTCAGCCCGCCCATCAGCATGAGATTGTCCTCGATCAGGTAGTTCGAGGATCCATCGTCCAGATCGATATCCCAGCCATGATCGCAGTGGAACCGATTGTGGCGAAGCACGATCGTTTCGCGAGCATCAAGCTTGACGAGCGATCGCTCGGCCATCGTTCGGCGATCCATCTCTGCGCGATCGGAATGCCAGAAACGGTCGCGTCCCCAGCTATTGTAGGCGCCGTGATCGCCGCTCTCGCGCACAGTATCAAATACGTCGTTATTGGTGATCTGGTGACCACCCCAAGTGCCGTCACCCACGTTGATTCCGGCGCGGGGAGCGCGGTAAATGCTGTTATGATCGACGGTGATACGCGCCGACATCGCGATCTGCACGGCCGCCGACTGTTTCTCAACCAGTCCGGTATCGTGGATCAAATTGTCTTCCGCGATGCTGTCGGCAGGATAGTCGTCGGTCTTAGGTCCGGGCGTCCGGTCGATGCTATCGAGAGGCGCGTTCTCGTTGTATTCAAACAAGGGCGTCCGCACCGCCGTGGGAAGCCCGACAAAAGCGATTGCGCTGGCGCCTATGCGGGCGATCAGGTTACGCCGGATCACAACCTGGCGCGCGTGACCGCTGACGACGATAGCGTTGCCGCCAAGATCCTGAAAATCGCTGCCCTCGACCGTTACCCGATCAGCGTCTGCAATCAACACTGCCCCGCCGCGATGAAACATCCAGTCCGACCGCAGCAGGGGTTCGGTGGTCTTCATGTAGGTTGGCTCGGTAGCGCGGAAGGCCAGCCCAGAAACACGAATGTCGTGCACGGGCGCGCCGGATTTGCCGACCACCCGGATCAACTCTTCCGATTCTCCTGCACGAAACCCCGTTCGGGGAGGAGGCGGACCGTTACCCTCAGGCTTGAAATAGAGATAGCCCGCGTTCTGGTCGTAATACCAT
Organism: Rhizorhabdus sp. P4_G6; assembly: GCF_056401045.1. Classification (NCBI taxonomy): domain Bacteria; kingdom Pseudomonadati; phylum Pseudomonadota; class Alphaproteobacteria; order Sphingomonadales; family Rhizorhabdaceae; genus Rhizorhabdus; species Rhizorhabdus sp. P4_G6. Next base: position 10,626 of record NZ_JBFUKC010000030.1, read on the forward strand.
TCAGCCGGGGAATCGAGTTCCTCGCGCACGTTCTCGACGAACCGTTCGTTCAAACTGGGCGGTGCAGCCCGGTTATTACCGACCGCCGACGCGTAACGCAGCGTCCCATCGGGATTTTTACCGAGGATCGGCACATGCACGTCACCCCAGCGGCTACCGTGCAGGGCATGTAATACCGCACCAGCGGGATTGGACCACCGCGCCACCCGCTCGGCGGAGGTTGCATCCGCCGATACACCTCCGAATGGCAGCTTCGCGGGATCGTAATTGGGATAACGGGCAAGGATCAGCGCCTTGTCGCCCAGCCACAGTCGCATGAACGGCCTGGTCTTGAGCTGGGCGCGCCAGACCCCATCCGCCTGACGCTCCCACGACAACTTCGGCAGATCGCGTGCGCCAGTCAATTCCACGCGGGCGCCGGCTGCGGCCTCGATGGTGAAGGGCGCGGCGGGCGTGCCGGATAGCGCGGCATCGATTACAATGGGTGCGCCCAGAGCATAACGACCGGCGGCGAGACGGATGATCCGAATGCGCGCTTTGCGGGCATCGGCGAGCGCTTGGGTGAGTTCAGCGGTAGAGCGGACCGGCCGTACCGATTGCGCCCCAGGTTTGGCCACGAGCGCGAATGCCGCTGGCGCATTAGCACATGCGAGAACAAACAACCCAAGGGTGAACGCGCTGATCTGCCGAGAGAGCATCTTGGCTCCTTTCACGTCCATACTGTCATAGTTTTATATATGATTTAATAATATCAAATTATGCAAAAGATGGAAAGTGCAAACCATCGCCTTGTCCAGCATTGCGTCGTGCGCTTAAGCAAACTGCGCAATCACGTCGCGCCGGTCAGGCGCACTCCTTCGGGCGCGCAGGCGCAGATGCCTTGTAGGTGAGCACGAATTCGCAGTGCCCCAGAGCCTCAGACTTGGTCTGGCGACCCGCAGCGACCGCGAGTACGAGATCGTAAATTTCCTGGCCTACATCCTCCAGCGTACCCCGGCCGTCGAGGATGCGGCCGGCGTCGACATCCATGTCGCCTTCCATGCGACGATAGGTTGCCGGGTTGGCGCAGACCTTGATAACCGGCGATATCGCCGATCCCACGACAGAACCGCGACCGGTGATGAATATGTTGACGTGAGCACCGCTTGCGATCAGCTCGCCGATTTCCGCATTGTCAACGATGTTGGGGAAGCCGAATTTGGGATCGCCCGGAGGCACAACGTCAAGCAGGTAGAGGCCAGGGCCGGGCACCGGCTCGGCCGGATCGATCACCCCGTCAATCGGTCGACTGCCTGACTTTGCATAGGCACCGGCGGACTTTTCCTCCTGGCTCGACAAACCACCCTCGGCATTACCCGGCGCGAAGCTGCCATATCCCATGGCGCGGTAATAGACTTCAGCCTTTTGTACCGAGGCGATCAGAGCGTCAGCGACTTCGGGTGTGGAGGCGCGGCTGGCCATATGACTTTCGCAGCCGATCATTTCCCCGGTTTCCTCGAATACACAGCTGGCGCCCGCATCGATGAACGCATCGAACGCCCGCCCCACGGCCGGATTGCCGGTAATGCCGCTGGTCCCGTCTGACCCGCCGCAGATCGTGCCGATAACAAGATCCGACACGGCCATAGGCACACGTACCGCGCGGCCATCCGCTTCCGCGCGCACACGCTCCACCGCCGCAATGCCCTCGGTAATCGCGGGGCCGGTGCCGCCGGCGTGCTGTATCACCACGGTTTCGACCGGACGCGAATGCTCCATTGCATTGCGCGCCAGTGCCTCGCGATTGAAGCTCTCGCATCCCAGCGACAGGAGAACGACGCCGCCGACATTCGGATGCGTCGTCAGCGCCTTCATCATGTTCAAGGCGTAGTCGTTGGGATAGCAGCCGGGAAAACCTATCAGTTGCACCCGCGGATCATCGATCCGGTCAACGATCCGGCGTGCCACATGGTGCGCGCACTCCACAAGATAGACCACTACGATGGCGTCGCGGATGCCCTTTCGGCCATCCTGACGTAGCCAACCCTCGAACGGGACGTGGTTCATTACTGGGTTCCTGTCGCGTCTCTCAGATGCGCCGAAATATAGTCGCTCTGCATATTGTGGATGTGAACCCAGCTACCCGCGGGAATAGCTTGGGATGCCGACCCGATCGGCACGCCATATTTCACTATCTTATCTCCAGATTTCAAGAGTAAGATTGAAATCTTATGTCCAAGGTCGATAGAATCGAGTGCGATCACCGACGCGCCGTCTATCGCGATCGTTTCGCCTGCGGTTATCGGCCGGCAACAAACCGCGACGTTATCGTCAGGTGACAATCGAATTGCCGCGGCGCTCATGCTCCATGTCCCGGTAGCGGCGCGTCGGCGCGAACAAGTTTCTCGTGGGCGACTTCTGCCCAGAAGGATGCCGAAATTTGCTCCCGGTAAAGCTCCACGGTATTGGCAACCCGGCGCGCGCTGCCTATCCCCGGGATGACGCTGGCGACGAGCGGATGAGCGAGCGCGAATGCGAGTGCGGCGGCAGGAAGATTGACCCCGTGGCGATCAGCAACTGCCTCAATGCGGCGAACGCGGTCGATAACGTGGTCCGGCGCAGGGCCATAATCATAGTGGATCGTGCCCTCGCGCCGGGTGCCCGTCGCAAGAATGCCGCTGTTGTAGGGGCCGCCGATCACAATGGAGGTTCCCGCCGCCTCGCAGGCCGGGAACAGGGCGTCAAGCGCATCCTGTTCGAGCAGTGTATACCGTCCGGCTAGCAGAATTGCGTCCAGCCGCACCTCGGCCATGACGTCCAGACACACCTGAATTTCATTTACGCCGATGCCGAAGCCCGAAATTGCCTTGCTGTCGCGCAGTTCTTCGAGCGCCCTCAATCCACCGCCCGTCGTGAGTTGCCGCCAGTATTCGTCATTGGCATCGCCGTGCGTGTAGCGGCCAATGTCGTGCACATAGAGCAGGTCGATGCGCGGCAGGCCAAGACGCTGAAGGCTGTGTTCGTAACTGCGCGATATCCCGTCATAGGTATAGTCGTAGCGCATCATGAACGGCATAGGTGAACGGAAGCCATCCCGTTCGCGGTCGTCCACCACGGTGGAATCCGGCATCATCAACCGCCCGACCTTGGTCGACAGCACAGTGTCAGGCTTCAACCGGAGCGCGTCGCCGACGCGTCGTTCGGATAAACCCCGGCCGTAGTGCGGTGCGGTGTCGACATAACGCAGCCCTGCCTCCAGAGCCGCATCAATGGCGGCCCGCGCATCAGCGTCCAACACCGGTGTATAGAGATTCCCGAGAGACGCGGCTCCGAAGCCCAGCTCCGGAACATTTAGGCCGGTTGACCCCACTGGACGGCGAGCAATGACAGTCACAGGTCAAGTTCCAATCGATAAATGCGGTTAGCGTTGCGAGCCCAAAGCTTCGCCCGCTCGTCGTCGGACAAACCCTGGAGAATTTCCTCATATGCACTGAGGGTCCGATCGAGCGGGGCAAACAGGCGGTCGGTCGGGAAGTTGCTGGCAATCATCACCCGGTCCGTACCGAACAGATCCACCACCTCCGCGATGATCGGCGAGAAGGCAACGGGATCAAACGGCGCAGCAATGAAGCCGGCCCCGGAAAGCTTGATCGAAACCTGCGGCATTGCGGCAAGCGCAGTCAATCCGGTACGCCATGCGCCGAGCCCATCAGACAATATCGGCAGGCCCAGATGATTCACAATTACTGGCACATCAGGATGAGCTGCCGCCGTCTCAATCAGTCCGCCTAGCTGCTGCGGAAAACCATGGAAGTCGAAACTGAGCCCATATTGTGCCAACAGACCGAAGCCACGCCGCCACGCCAGATCGCGTGTAAGGTCGCTGGCGTAGGTCTGCCGCGATGGGTCGGGATGCCAGTTCACGAGATGGCGTATCCCGCACACGCGCGGCCGCGCGGCCTGTCGGGCGAGCAGGTTATCGACATCGGGATGGTTTAGCTCAACCCGTGCGACTATTGCCGTTGGCAGCCCTTCGGTGTCTGCAATCTGGTTAAGCCAGTCAGTTTCACGCTCACCGTCGTCAGGATGCGCGCCGGCATCGACATGCACAGCACCCACGAGATTCCACGCGGCGGCGGCAAGTCGATGGTCGGCAAAACTATAGCTTCCGGCAATCGGCGCACTGGCAGGTTCGTCCAGCCAGGGATAGCGCAATTGCGCTGCGCCACCCAAGGCCCTGTCCCACAGGTGCAGGTGAGCATCGACGAACGGCGGGTGGCTCATCGTCAGCTCTGCGTCTGCGCAACGAACTCCTGACGTTGCTCGCCAAGCTTTTCTATTCCAAGCGTAACAACGTCACCCGCCTTCAGATACCAAGGTTCGGGCTTCTGCCCCAGCCCTACGCCGGGCGGCGTACCGGTTGTAATGATATCGCCCGGCTCCAGCATCATAAATTGCGAGCAGTAGCTGACGAGCTCGGCCACCGAAAAGATCATTGTGCGCGTGTTGCCGTCCTGAACGCGCTTGCCGTTAACATCGAGCCACATCGCAAGATTCTGCGGATCGCCAACCTCATCGGCCGTAACCAGCCACGGGCCGACAGGGCCGAACGTCGGAAAGCCCTTGCCCTTGTCCCACGTCGTGCCGCGTTCCATCTGCCAGTGCCGTTCGGACACATCGTTGATCGTGCAATAGCCGGCGACGTAGGAAAGCGCATCGCTCACCTCGACATATTGCGCGCGAGTGCCGATCACAACGCCCAGCTCTACTTCCCAGTCGGTTTTTTCCGAGTTGCGCGGGAGCATTACGGGGTCGTTCGGCCCCTGCAGGCAGCTAACCCACTTGTTGAAAACTACGGGCTCTTCCGGGATCGGGAGGTTCGATTCCGCCGCATGATCGGCATAGTTGAGGCCAATTGCGACAAACTGGCGCGTACCCGCAACGGGTACGCCATATCGCGGTGCGCCTTCGACGAGGGGCAGGGTATCCGGGTTTATGGCGGCCAGCCGTGCGAGCGAAGCCGGACACAGGGTTTCGCCCGTGATATCGGCAACTTCGGTAAGCGCACGAATTCGGCCCTGATTGTCGATAAGTCCAGGGCGCTCCGCACCGGGGGCACCATAGCGGCAAAGCTTCATGTGTTGTCCTTCGTAGATACGAGTATGGATTGGTCGATTTTCGAAACGGCGTTCACGCCCGTCAGGGTCATCGCGACGCGCATTTCCTTCTCAATGAGATTGAGCAACCGGGTAACCCCCGCCTCTCCGCGGGCAGCCAGCGCATACAACCACGCACGACCAAGCAGGACGCCATGCGCGCCCAGCGCCAGCATCCGCACAACGTCGAGTCCCGACCTCACGCCGGAATCGGCCAGGATCGTCAGCCGATCGCCCACCGCATCGGCAATCGCCGGTAGCGCACGCGCACTCGACAGCACACCGTCAAGCTGACGCCCGCCGTGATTGGAGACGACAACGCCCTGCGCGCCCAAAGCCGCAGCCGAACGCGCATCGTCAGGTTCAAGAATACCTTTGATGATCAGCGGTCCATCCCAGGCATCCCTGATCCACTCCAGATCCCGCCACTGGATCGATGGGTCGAAGTTCGCGCCGAGCCAACCGATATAATCGTTCATGCCGCTGGCATTGCCCAAGACAGGTGCAAGGTTGCCAAGCCGATGGGGCCGCCCGCGCAAACCTACATCCCACGCCCATTTGGGACGGAACATGGCCTGAATTACGCGGCGCAACGCTGCATAGGGACCAGACATCCCGGAATGGGCATCGCGGTAGCGCGCGCCCGGCACCGGCATGTCTACGGTGAAAACCAGCGCTTCGGCGCCCTGCTCCTTCGCCTTGGCCAAAAGATCGAGCATGAAACCGCGATCTTTCAAGACGTAGAGCTGAAACCAGAGCGGACCGTCACTGGCACGGCGGACTTCTTCCATGCCACACAAGCCCACGGTGGAAAGCGTGAACGGCAACCCGCGGGCGTTGGCCGCCCGGGCCGCCAGCGTCTCGCCGCGCCGACGATACATGCCAGCGATTCCGACCGGCGCTAGCGCCACCGGAAGCGGCATTTTCCGGCCGAAAAGCGTCGTCGAGAGATCCATCGTCGCCACGTCGCGCAAAACCCGCTGCCGAAGAGCTATGTCGGAAAGATCGGCGATATTGCGGTGCAACGTCCGCTCGGCATAAGAGCCTCCCTCCGCATAATCGAACAGGAAGCGCGGCAGCCGCGCCCGTGCTGCCGCGCGAAAATCGGTCGTGGAAGCGATCGTCACCATGGCATCAGGCCATACACCAGCCGCCGTCGATGACGTGCAACTGCCCCGTGGTATAGGCGCTATCGTCCGATGCGAGGTAAAGCGCCAGTGCTGCGACCTCTTCCGCTGTGCCAAGACGACCCATTGGCTGGCGCGCAATGAATGCCGCGCGTGCCTTGGCTTCATCCCCCGTCGCGGCCAACCGCTCATCGAGCGAGGGAGACTGGACCGTCCCGGGACAGATGGCATTGCACCGAATGCCCTTCCCAACATAATCCACTGCAACGGAGCGTGTTATTCCGGCAACCGCGCCCTTTGACGCGCAATAGGCGTAACGGTTGGCCACCCCGATCAAGGCGCCGGCGACAGAAGCCATATTGATGATGGATCCGCCACCGCGTTCGATCATCGCGGGAAGCATAGCCGTGAGCATATGCGTGATCGCATGCACGTTGAGATCGAACGACAGGTCATAGCCGCAATCGGCTGTATCGAGCAGCACCCCTGCATCGACGTAGCCCGCGCAGTTGAACAGCACATCCACCCCGCCGGCAACAGCGCCAAAGTCGGCAATCGCGGCACGGTTCGCAAGGTCGACAACATGGATCGAGCATCCGGTCAAATCGGCTAGCGCGTCCGCGTTGCGATCCAGAGCGAGGACCTCCGCTCCTTCGGCGGCGAACAATTCAGCGGCGGCCCGGCCGATGCCCTGCCCGGCTCCGGTCACAACCGCACGTTTACCTTCCAATCGCTTCATAAAACTCTCTTTACTAAATCACGCCGAGTGGGCCGTGCGGTCCGGTCAGTCGCCCGACGCGCGTAGATCGCGAACAGGCAGACGACGACGAAGCAGGCGGCGGGCACGAGTGTTGCTCGGGTTATACTGGAGATGTCCGATACGAGGCCCATCGCTGCGGTCAGGGCGGCACCGCCAATGATCGCCATCACGATCAATGATGACCCCGCCTTACGCAGAGGCCCAAGCCCTTCGACACCGAGCGCGAAGATCGTCGGGAACTGGATTGACATGAACAGGCTGGCCGCGACGAGCGCGTAAAGCCCACCCAATCCGCCCACAATCCCGGCATATGCCGACAGTGCAGCGGAAATTACGGAGAAAATTATCAAAAGATTAACTGGGGAGACTCGCGACATCAGGGCTGTGCCGACGAAGCGGCCACCGGCAAAAAGCACCAGCGAGACGAAGAGGGCGTCGGCACCCGCCCGCTCCCCGAAGCCCGCGTTCGCCTGTGCATAGCGGATCGTGTAACTCCATAACCCGACCTGCGCACCAACATAGAAGAACTGAGCGGCCACGGCAGCCATCAGTCGGGGACGACGAAACACGGCGGTGAATGGAACATGCTCTCCATCATCGTCGTCTACCGAGCCGCCATGCGCATCAATGGTGCCACGCGGAAAGGGAACCAGGATGGCAGCCAGCGCGAACATCAGGACGACCGCCGCAATTGCCAAATATGGCATCACGACTGCCTGTATTTCCGTGCGATAAAACGCTTCACGCGCTGCCTCACTCATTGCGGCAAGGGTGCGCTCGTCATGCTCCATGCCTGACAGAATAAAATTACGGCCGACCAGAATACCGGCAATCGCCCCGAGCGGATTGGCCGCCTGCGCGAAGTTCAGGCGCCTCGTTGCAGAACGCGGATCGCCCAACTCCGTGATCAGGGGATTAGCGGAGGTTTCCAGAAAGGCGAGGCCACATGCGATCACGAACAAGGCAAGCAGGAAGAGCTGGTACATCCCCGCAATTGCCGCCGGATAAAATAGCAGCGCCCCGGAGCCATACAGAGTCAATCCGGTTACGATGGCGGATTTGTATCCAAAGCGCCTCATGACTGCCGACGCTGGAACCGCAAAGAGGAAATAGCCAAGGTAGAAGACTTGCTGGACGAAGCTTGTCCCGAAATCCGACAAAGCGAATGCCTTGCGGAACTGAGCGATCAGAATGTCATTGAGATTGTTGGCCATGCCCCAAAGGAAGAACAGGGACACGGTAATGACCAACGCCGCCGTGAAGCTGCGACCAGCGTCGGCGGCATTGAGGCGCGGACCGCCGCCGGTCATGTTGGTTGGTGACAAGGCCATTAAAGTTCCTCCATCCGGTGCGCGCGATGTGCCCGTCGATGGCAAATGGGGCATGCCGGATGGCGTGCGATACAGCTCGGATCAGCGCGGTGAGCGACCCTGTTTTGTCCAGACACCACCATTCTCCCGAACATGCCTTATTGGTATCATATATAGTTTTATAATATCATATACGATATTGTCAACCGCCTTTGGCCCTGAGCATGTCATCTGACGCGCGGGAGCGATATCGGACCTGACCGCCCTCTACGCACTCCAGGCCCGCATCGCGGCACCGGTGCGCGCAGCAGCCTTACTGCTCCTCCATCGCGAATATCCGCTGCATCGGTCGCCACTTTTCACCGTCGGCCGCGCTCCGAAGCGGGTGCTGAAACCGGTCCATGACACTKTCCCACCGGCCATCCACCTCAGCCTGCGATGGATCGAGCGGTATGGGCCATGCGTCGGAAACTTCTGCGACCATGAACAATCGATCATCCACCCGCCAGATTTCCATGTTCAGAAAACCCTTCGCGCGAATACCTGCAATGACTTCCGGCCACACGGCGCCGGGGGCATGAGCAGCCTCATAAGCCGCAACAAGCTCGGCGTCGTCCACCAGGTCCAAGGCAAAGCATTTTCGCTGGCTCATCACTTCTCTCCAAACTTCATTCTGCATTTTTGTTGCATATATGATAGTAAGGTTGCAAGCATCTGTATGCGCGCGCCCAAGGCAAGCTTCCGGCGCCACAAAATCCAGCGACTATTGGAACGTGAGGACCATATGAAGGCACTAGTATGCGTCGGACCGAACGAGGTTCGCATCGAAGAGCGGGAAAATCCCAAGGCAGGGCCGGGAGAGGTATTGCTGCGCATTCGCCGTGTGGGCGTTTGCGGCACCGACTTTCACATATTCACCGGCAACCAGCCCTTCTTTTCCTACCCGCGACTGATCGGCCACGAACTGGCCGCGGAAGTTATAGAAACCCCTTTTGAAAGTGGGCTAAGGGTAAATGAGATTGTCACGGTCAACCCCTATCTCCCCTGCGGTGAATGCGTTGCCTGCCAGCGCGAGCGACCCAACTGCTGCATGCGTGTGAGCGTATTGGGCGTTCACGCTGACGGCGGCATGACGGAATATCTTGCCGTACCCGCCGCAGCGGTAATCCCCGCCCCCGGGCTCACGCTCGATCAGGCAGCCATGGTAGAGTTTCTCGCCATAGGAGCCCATGCAGTCCGCCGCGCGCAAGTCGCGGGAGGCGCGCGCGTTCTGGTCACCGGTGCTGGCCCAATAGGTATTGGCTGCGCGATGTTTGCCCGTATCGCCAGAGCCGGCTCCGTCACATTGCTCGACAGAAGCGCGACCCGGCTTTCCAAGGCAACCGAAAGCTTCGGTTTTGATTCATGCGTCATAGCGGGCCCCGATGCGTCGGCCGAACTTGCACAAATCACCAACGGCGAAATGTTCGATTATGTTTTCGACGCCACCGGCAGCGCGGCGGCCATGAATGCCGGTCTGGCCCACGTCGCCCACGCGGGCACATATGTTCTCGTGGGGCTGTGCCTCGACAATCTGACATTCGCCGACCCCGAGTTTCACAAGCGGGAGACTACACTGCTCGCCAGCCGGAACGCTTTACACGCAGATTTCGAGCAGGTCATCGAATCTATCCGCAACGGCACTATCCCGACGGACCAGATTCTGACGCATCGCGCGAAGCTCGCAGATCTGGCAGAGGGCTTCCCCGCCCTGCTGGCGGAACACGAAACTGTGCTAAAGGCGGTCGTGACAATCTAAATCCCGCCGCGCGCATCGTATCGTTCGGGCCACGGCCGGTTGGGGCCTTCCGTGGGCGGTCGATTATCGTTAGACCGGCTGTCACAGGAGTGATGTGGGAAAATATGCCAAAGCTGGACAGCGCCACGGTCAATCGAAAGGGAAGCTACAAGGCTCCCGCGCTCGACAAGGCCTTTCTTATAATCGAGTTGCTTGCCAACAATCCGCAAGGTTTGCTGGCAAGCGAGATGGCCGCAGAGCTGGGTCGGTCGCTGGGAGAGTTGTTCCGCATCGTGGTCGTGCTAGAAGAGGCTGGATATCTTCAAAAGTCGAAAGTCAACGACCGCTACACCGTCACCTATAAATTCCTGGATGTCGCTTATCGCGCCACGCCCGCGCGCAAGCTCGTTGTAACCGCGCAGCCTGAGATGCAGTCTTTGGCTGCGGCAATCGGCCAGTCGTGCCACCTGGTGGTGGCGCAGGCTGCCGAAGGTCTGGTAATAGCGCGCGAGGAAAATCCTGGAACGCGCGGCTTTGCTCTGCGTGTAGGCGCTTCGATTGATCTCATACGAGCCTGCTCGGGCAACGTGCTGCTAGCTTTCGTGTCAGAAGAGACCAGCGAGCAAATGATAAGTCGCGCTGCGGCACTGCGGAAAGAACCGATCGGGCAAACGTCGCTGATGCGGCGCCTGAAAGAGGTCCGCGCGCGCGGTCATAACTTGCGAGAAAGCCCAGTCACGCGCGGAGTTACCGATATCAGCTTCCCAATATTCGGGTTTGGCGGAGAGTTGCTGGCGGCGTTGACCGTGCCGTTCCTTGAACTGATTGACGGCTCGCAACTGGTTTCGATTGAGGAGGCGACGGCGGAATTAAAAGAGACTGCCGAAAGAATTTCGATCGCGCTTGGCTGGCAACCGGATCACGCTCTTTCTGACTGAATAACATGTAACGGCGCCTATTGGGCGCGCATCATCACTTGGCCTCAGCGTCACCGCGAGCCATGGATAGCAAGACTTATCACCGGCTTTGTTGCATAACAAGGTAATGGATTCCCTGGTAGTGTCTCAGTTTGAAATTGGACGGATCGAAGAACCTATTTTTTCGGCGTTGGCCCGCCCCATCCGCAAGGGGTTTTATTCAGGTGCCAACTGACGGGTCTGCATCAACGTATACGGCATAGCGGCAAAGCCGTTGCCAAGATGGAGAGCCGCGCGTTCCAGGCCTCATAAAAACGACGGCATCAGAGTGCCATTTTTTGACTCAGACTGTCGGAACGCCGGTATACCGTCAGGCCATCTTCAAAATTCCTCCGGCAGACATTTCGTG
>NZ_JBFUKC010000031.1:0-20265 GCF_056401045.1 Rhizorhabdus sp. P4_G6
CGCGCGGTCCGCACCCATGGCAAGCGCCGTGCGCAGAGTTTCCTGCGCCTTCTGCTCGCCGATCGAGACGGCGACGATTTCCGTCGCGACGCCCTTTTCCTTGAGGCGGATGGCTTCCTCGACGGCGATCTCGTCGAACGGGTTCATAGACATCTTGACGTTGGCCAAGTCGACGCCGGTGCCGTCCATCTTGACCCGCGGCTTCACGTTGTAATCGATCACCCGCTTGACGGGTACGAGTATCTTCATAGCACCAACCCTTTCCAAAAATCAGGGATTTTGCGCGCCGGACTGAAAATGCCCGTCCTTGAGCATCCGCTGCGTACCGCCAAGAAGATTGTTGCGCACACCGTTCAATCAGGCGACGTGCGCTCCGCGCTGAACCCACTCTTGGCGCCGGACTATGAAGCTTGGCCCTAGTGCCGGCCCGACAACGGCGTCGGCGCGACTATCGGACACCCGCTCCTGGCCGTCAGCTACCTTGGGTGACGGGAATCCTTATCTCCAGACCCTCCAGGTCGGGTTGCACAATGATCTGGCAACTCAAGCGCGAATTCGGCTGACGGCCGGCCGCGAATTCAAGCAAGGCATCCTCGCTTTCGTTTGGCTCAGGGACGCGCCCGAGCCAAGCATCGCCCAGATAGACGTGGCAAGTGGCGCAGGACAACTGCCCGCCACAATCTGCATCAATACCGTCAATTCCAGCCTTTATCGCCCCTTCCATGACGGACACGCCGTCATCGATGGAAACGTCAGTTTCATTTCCTGCCGGATCAACAAATCGCACCCGAGCCATTATACCTCCGTTTTGCGGCAAGTTCAGGCCACCTGCCTGTGCTCGTTCTCCAGAATCCGAACGATCTGTTCACGCTGCTCGCGAGGCGTGCCCAGCAACTCGGCGTTGGTGCGAGCCCTCTTATAATAGAGATGGTTCCGCATCTCCCACGTGAAGCCGATCGCTCCGAAAACCTGGATGTTGCAGGCGGTGGCAGCGCAATATTGCTCGCTGGCATAGCTCTGGGCAATGGCTGCTGCTTTGCTAGCGTCGGGCGTTTCCTCACTCAAGGCCCACGCGGCATATTGCACACCCGCCGTGGCACACTCGTTTCCGCCGGCCACTTCGGCAAGATCACGTTTGATCGACTGGTAGGAGCCAATCGGCCGACCAAAGGCGACACGCTCCTTGGCATAGGCCACGGCGTCATCGAGAACCTGTTCGGCACCCCCAACGCTTTCGGCAGCGAGCACGAGGTAGAGCCGGTCGCGGATCCAGGACCAGCTGTCGCCATCGGCCTGAGGCAGCCGCTCGGCGAGCACATCCTTGAACGAAATGCGGCTTACGTGGCGGGTGATGTCGCGCCAGTCGAGGCGCTCCATCGCCAGGCCCTGGGCCTTGGCATCCACGATGAAGAATGCGGGCGCGCCATCGACGTCGGCCACGACCACGATCTTGTCTGCGTCGGCCGCCTCGACGACGAACGATTTTTCGCCGTTGATCGCCCAGCCGTCCCCAGCTTTCGAAGCGACGGCGCCACGCGACAGACCGTTGACGTCGCCATTCGGATCCGCAACCGCCAGCGCGAGTGACAGCTCGCCTGCGGCCACCTGCGGCAGCAGCGCCTGCTTCTGTTCCTCGCTGCCGCAACGCTCGACGGCCCAGGCCCCCGCCAAAGTCCCGAACAGAGCGGACGGCGCGAGGGTGCGGCCCGYTTCGCCGACGATCATGACCAGGTCGATGTAGCTCATGCCCAGCCCGCCATAGGCCTCCGGAATGACGATGCCGGCCCAGCCGAGCTTCTGGATTTCGCGCCAGAGGCCGTCACGCTCGACAGGCTTCTCGTTCGCCTCCGGTTTCAGGTAAGGGTTGAGCTTGACCTCCTTCGAGAGGAAAGCGCGCGCATTATCCCTGAGAGCGAGATGCTCTTCGCTGAGGGTGAAATTCATCGGATAGGGTATCCCTGATCGAGGGCCGATGTCCTGCCGCTTGCAGAGCCGCGGACATCGGCGCGATGGATGTTTCAGGCCGCCAGCTGCGGGCGGCCGATGTCACTGAACGGCAACTTCGCCGACGGATCGATGTCGCGCGGCAAGCCAAGGATGCGCTCCGCGACTGTATTCCTGAGGATTTCCGTCGTGCCGATGCCGATCGTGCCCGCCGGGCCGAACCAGTAGCAATAATCCCACGTAGCGAACATACCATAGTCCTGCTTCGGCAGCGGTAGTTCGTTATCGTCTCGCACCATCCCCGCGATGCCTTCTGTCCGTTTGGCAAGATCGGAGAGGTGCTGGCCGTGCGGCGAGGCGATCATCTTGCCGAGGTTCGCCTCAAGGCCTGGAGGCTTGCCATTGATCCGGTTGCTGAGGTTGCGGTCGCTGAGCAGGCGGAGCAGTTCGCCTTCGACGTAGATCTTCGCGGCTTCATCCCGGATGAGTGGATCGTTGATCTTGCCGGTCTCGATCAGACCATAAACAAGCTCGCGCGCKGTCGGACCCTGGCCCCAGACCGCGCCCGGCTTCACCATGCTCATCCGCTCTGTCTGCAACTGTTCGAGAACAATCTGCCACCCTTGGCCTTCCTCGCCGAGTCGGTTGCCAACAGGCACGCGAACGTCGGTCAGGAACACTTCGTTGAATTCGGTGGCATGACCGGACATATCGAGGATCGGTCGAACCTCGACCCCAGGCGTCTGCATGTCGACGAGGAAAATGGTCAGGCCGCGGTGCTTGGGCAGCGTCGGATCAGTGCGAGCGATCAGAACGCCTAGCCGCGAAATATGTGCGTTCGAGGTCCAGATCTTCTGGCCGTTGATGATGTAATGATCGCCCTCGCGCCGCGCCGACGTGCGCAGGGCGCCGAGGTCCGATCCACCGGACGGCTCTGAAAACAGCATGCACCAGAGTTCGCGGCAGGCGAGTGCGGCCGGCAGGAACTTCTGCCGCATTTCCTCGGTACCGTAGGTCAGCAGCGATTGGCCGCACTGGTTCACGCCGATAGGATTGACGATTTGAGGATGAACGATCCCGGCGCGCTTGATCTCCTGTTCGATGATCAGCTGCGTTTCTGGATCCGCCGATAGGCCCCACGGCGCCGGCCAGTGGGGAACGGCATAACCCTTCTCGGCCAACTCTTCATATGTCACGTTAGGGCGCGCTTCGAGCCACTCACGCACTTCGAGGCGACGCGGATCATCGTCGGCGGGAAGATTGAAGTCCATATTCGCTCTCCATAATTTAGTACCCGGACGTTTCTGCCCGGCGCCTTGCCACTCCGTCTCCGTGGCAGTGGCACTCTAGCAGACCCGCAGGTCTGCTGGCCCACAACTGGATGTAACGTATAAAGCATGCGTTCTATCCGTCGGAAGATTCGTGGTGTCAAGTCGAAACGTGACCGCCTGTCCGGTTAGGCAGCGCAACATGCTCCGCGCCGGCTGGGCAGCGCAACGCGCTCCGCACCCGGTGCGCGCCGCACAGATCCCGGACAGCCGGTTACATTTGCCCCGATCCCTCGCCTGTGACGCGCTGCAGCCATGCGGCAAGGGATGTTGCGACCTGTCAGGCCTGGAACGCAGTCAAGAAAGCATCGCCCCTTGCGACGACACTAGTTCATATGCTTTAAATGCTAATTGAAAAACGAGCCGCCGGAGCATCCCCGGCGAACCGATACCAGCCAGGCCCAATGGGTAGCGACGGCAATGACAGAGAGGAAGTGAGCAATATGGTCGCCGCAGGCACCGTAGTTGGCGAGGATCTCTCAGCCCTGCTCCAGCCCATGAAGGTCGGTCGCATCACCGTCACAAACCGGATGATGATGGCAGGGATGTCCGCCGGCAACAAGATTGACGAAAATGGCGCGATCCATCCGCAGATGGCGGCCTACTTGCTCGAACGTGCGCGCGGCGGACCGGGTCTGATCGCGATTGGCGCGACGCGGGTCGCACCCGTCAGTGCCAGGAACCCCCACAGCTTGGAGCTGTTCAATGACGCTGTCATCCCATCACTTGGCAAGCTGGCCGAATCAGTTCACCAGTACGGCACCAAACTTGGCATCCAGCTCTGGAACGGCGGCGGCACAGAGGGGACAAGCCCTGATGCCCTGATGTCGCCCTCTGGCCTTTCGTCGAACGTCCGGACCGCGATGGGCGACGCCACGTCTCGGCGCCTTGGCTCACCGAACCAGGCGATGACCGTCGAGCAAATCGAGGAAATGATAGGCTATTTTGCGGCGGCCGCTCGGCGATGCGCCGAAGCCGGGCTCGATTTCGTCGAGATTCATGCAGGGCATGGCTATCTGCTCAGCAACTTTCTGACCCCTTTGTTCAACCGCCGCGAGGACGAATATGGCGGCAGCTTTGAAAACCGGACCCGGATGCTGCTGCGCGTCATCCGCGCAGTCCGCAAGGCGATCGGCGACGATATTGCGGTGGGTCTGAAGTATAACGGCAGCGACTTTCTGGGCGACCAGGGCTGGACGATCGAGGATAGCTGCCGGCTGGCACCCCTCGCGGAGGAGGCGGGGGTTGATTACATTACAATCACCGCTGGACTTGTTGGCACCCCCCAGCTCACGATCCCGCCCATGTACGAGCCCCAGGGCTGCTACTCGGACCTTGCTGCAGCCGTCCGCCCCTTTGCTACGGTGCCGATCGGCACAATTGGCCGCATCAAGAACCCCCTCATGGCGCGCGACCTGATAGCCGAAGGCAAGGCTGACTTTGTCTGTTTCGGCCGCAGCACGATTGCAGACCCCGATTTCTTCGGGAAGGTCCGGCGCGGAGCGCTGCAAGAGATCAGGCCGTGCCTCGCGGATTGCCGCGGATGCATCGACGAGCACCTCCATCGGCATCCGGGTGGCGGGGATGCGTGCTGCGTCGTGAACCCGCGAATGGGACGCGAACTGGAATGCGTCGACGTGGAGGACGCTTCAAGCGGGCAACCCAAGACCGTCGTCGTCGTGGGCGGCGGCCTCGCCGGTATGGAGGCTGCCCGTATGACGGCTTTCTCAGGACACCACGTCACGCTGTTCGAACGCCGCGTTCGCCTTGGCGGCCAGATGTTGCTTGCGCGCGAAATGCCGGGTCGCCGGGAAATCGGCGACATCCTTTTCTGGTATGAGCGGCAACTCGATTCGCTCGGCGTCCAGGTCCGTCTCTCGACCGAGGTTGACGCCGCAATGATCACCGACCTGAGGCCCGACGTCATCGTCGTCGCAACGGGTAGCCAGCCATCGGTTCCGCAGAACATGATTGATCTCGTGATGAACAGCGAAACGATCGACATGATACTGCTGGACGATCTCGTCGAGAGCGACATGCCGGCGGGCAAGTCTGTCCTGGTGGTGGGGGGAGACCAGAACGGCATGGTGATTGCCGACTATCTCGCCGAACGCGGCGCAAGAGTGACGGTCAGCGAGTTCGGTGGGCATTTCGGACGCAAGCTCGCTGCGCATGACCGCTGGTATCTGCTGAATCGGCAGAATGCCAAACATGTGAAGCGGATCAAGAACGTGCATGATGTCATGCTGAGCGATGAGAGCGGCATCATTTTGCAGACCGCTGATGGTCCGGTGACGTTGGGTCAGATTGATTCGGTGGTTTTCGCCAGCGAGCGGAAATCAGATCGCGCCATTCTTGAGGCAGCCGAGAAGTCAGGTGCTACGGTCGTTGTCGCCGGCGATGCGCATGATGTCGTATCGGAGAACGCTGGCACTATCTTCGCGAACATCGCACATGCTTACAACTCAACACGACGAATCTAGTCGGGGGGTTCGGGAGCCGGACCGTGGGCCGGTCCCCGGAGGTTGTCGCAACGCGACCTGCTGACATGCTCATCCCGAAACGAACCTTTCATGGATCTGGGAATCGCCGCCAAGCGAGCACGGCGGGATCGAGTCCAGGAGCCGCCAGCGCGCGCGCTGCTGGCGGAGGGTGCGCCGTCACGCGGCTTACATCACCGGTTCGATGCTGGGAGTGGACGGGGGCGGGATCCGATCGCTGTAAGGAATTCGGATTAGATCATCGTTTTAATCCACGATGCCGCGGATCAGCCGCAGGGCCACAGCTTGACCTTGAGTCGGGAGCAAGCGATGCTGTCGCGTTTCAGCTGGAAACAATATGTGGCGGAACCGGCTTTTTTTATTCCATTCCCCCCCGACCGTGGCTATCCGCCTCCCCGCGGATCAACGCCTGCAATGATCCATCTCGCGTTAATCGATAGGCCCAAACGAAGATGCCTCGCTCCAAAAAAGCTGATCTTGAACGGTACGACGGCCGTACGGACACTCGGAAAAACATAAAGGTCGCTGCACGACGGCTGTTTGCAGAGCGTGGCTTAGAAGCAGTGACGGTGCGCGAGATTGTGGCCGCGGCAGGCGCGAAGAACGGTGGCTCGCTCAACTATTATTTCAAGTCGAAGGAAGGACTTGTCCTCGAACTGATCAACGAGATCTTCCACGATTTGAGCGTCGTGTGGTTCGAACATATATCCGAGCTGGATCGAAAGGGCGGTCCGTCCAGCGTTCGTGAGGTTGTCGATATCATTGTTCGCGGACCACGCCCCGAGACCTACACAGATCCCTCACCGACAGCGAACCGATTTCTCGCAGCCGTGCTGTTCGTCCGGCGTAAAGAGGTGTCAACATACTTGGATCGGATGAATTTCCTTGTGTACCGGCGGTTACTCCAGCTGATAAGCAGTCTTTGCCAACACATTCCCGAACCGGTTTTGCGCCAGCGACTGGTTTTCTTCGCCTGGTACGTCCTCTCGGTCGAGGCAGCCCGTGAGGGATGGCGAGCGAGCCGCCGGCGCAGCGATGTATGGACACAGACCGATCCGCAGCTGAATCTCGTCGAAACCGCAACAGCATTGATCGAAGCGGGGATACCACCTGCTGCCAATGCCAATCCACAAAGCAAGCGCCGGCCAAAGCGGACAAGCTAGATCGGGTTACACCAACGCAGTCTTTCCTTGCACCATAGGCCGACCTCTCTTTTGACCCAGCATCCCCAGGCTGTCCCGGCTCGTGCACGGCGCATCGTCTTTCAAAATTTTCCAGCCATCGATCCAATATAGCAAGCCCGCTTTCCAACAATGCGGACGCCACCATCTTAGAAATTGGTCACAACTACTTAAAAATCACGAGAAATGCCGAATGCATGCTCAGATGAAAATCAGGATCAGAAGCTTGATCAGGACATCTGCGTGCCGCAGCTAAAAAAAACCCCGCATCGACGATGCGGGGTTAGAACAATCGACTTTAATCAGAATTCAGACGGCCTCAGCGTCACCTTCAGCCAGATTTCGCGACCGCGTGAAACAGGTCCTTCGTAGTCGGAAAGGAACCCGCCTGCGGTACCGGTACCGCCGCCACTACCGAAGGACCCGAAACCGGTGACCCCGAAGTGCTTATTGGTCAGGTTGCGACCGATGATCGCAAATTCCATGCTCTTGGACGTCGTGCCAAAAGACAGGCCCGTATCCAGCAGGAACCGGCTGGGGGACTTGCCAAGCGGACTCAACTCCTGGGAGATGAACTGGCTTGACGTATAGACCCCGTTTGCAGTGAACGTCGCCATCCATTGGTCGCTGACCGGCGTCTCATAGGTCATGCCCACGCTCCCGCTGAATTCCGGCGCGCGCGGCAGACGGCGTCCCAAGAACTGCTGGGTGAACACCGACGTCCCATTTATGACTTGAGGCAAGCAGCCCGCGGCAGGAGTCTGCCCA
The DNA here is from genome assembly GCF_056401045.1 of Rhizorhabdus sp. P4_G6. Taxonomy (NCBI): domain Bacteria; kingdom Pseudomonadati; phylum Pseudomonadota; class Alphaproteobacteria; order Sphingomonadales; family Rhizorhabdaceae; genus Rhizorhabdus; species Rhizorhabdus sp. P4_G6. The sequence goes on from NZ_JBFUKC010000031.1 coordinate 7,723, forward strand.
GTATAGCACGGCCCAAAGAAGCTCGAAGCATAGCGAGCGGAGTTATAGGCGGCTGCTCCCGTCAAGGTCAGCCCGGCAATGCTACGGGGCGAGAAGGAGAAATCACCCTCGATGCCTTTAACGCGGGCAGACGAGGCGTTGAGGATCGCGAGCGCCTTGGTGTCCGGGTCAACACGGCTGAGCTGAAGATTCTTGTAGAGATAGCTGTAGGCTGCCAGGTTCAGGCGAAGCTGGCGATCGAGCAGCAAGGTTTTCAAACCGATCTCGAAACCGGCGGCCGTCTCGGGTTTGTAGCTTGGGTCGAACGCGATGATGGCGGGATTCTTCGCCAGCGGATCGAACGTCGTCGCGTTGATGTTGAAAGCACCGGCTTTGAAACCCTGCTTGTAAGACCCGAACAGGTTGAAGTCTGAGCTCGGCTTATAGGCCAGAGTGAGCTCCGGGGACCAGTTCGTGAATTTACGGTTCGGCCTTGCCACCTTGTTCGGCAGACCGACAGGCGGAACAAGATCCAAGTGCTTCTGATCTTCGGAATATCGTACGCCCGCCGAAAGGCTGAATGCCTCGGTGATATCCCAACCCACCTGGCCGAAGGCAGAATATGTCTTGGCGTCGATGGGGAAAGACCATGGCTCCGATAGCTTGACGATTACCGGGGCGGCCTGCGTGCCGACGTTGATCACGACCTGTTGGTCGAAGGTGAGGTGATCGTCTTGGAAGAACCCGCCGATCATCAAATTGATCGGTACATTCGGATTCTGGTAGGAGACCCGAAGCTCTTCGCTGAACGTGTGCTTGGAAAAACGTCCGTTGTCGCCGATATAAAATTTACCGCCCTGCGTAGTCGAGTCATTATTACGCTGTTTTATTCCATAATTTCCAGTGATCGAATTAAGAGTGATATCATCGTTTACTATATATTCGATCTCTCCGGACAGAAGGTACTGGGTCGCCCTGTAATAATTCTTATCCGAATTCCACGCAGGGTTGCCGGTTACGGTTCGGATCGTGGCGGAAGGTATACGGCCTAGCGCAAGCTTGTTATCTGCGACGCAATCCGTGTAACCGGCCACCACGCCTCCGCCCTTTGGAACACCAGGAGTGGCGCATGCGAACTTCTGGTTGACGCCATAGCCGCCCGCTTCCCGCACATGGTGGACGGTGCCACGGAGCTTCACCGTCAATTGACTGTCAGGCTGCCAGTTCAGGCTGAGACGCCCCGCCTCCTCGTCGGTCCCCGGAGAATATTTGAATGCCGGATCGGCCGCCGTATTCCTGAAGTAGCCTCGCTGCCGCGAGAAGTGCCCCGCAATCCGCGCCGTGACCGTGCTGCTGAGAGGACCGGAAACATATCCGTCGGCGTCCCCTTGGCGCGCGTTGAATTCGTAGCCTCCACTGATCTGCGCCCTGAAGTCGCTGGTGGGTTCAGAGGTGCGAATGGAAATGATGCCGCCGCTGGCGTTCTTCCCGAAGAACAGGGCCTGCGGACCCTTGAGGATTTCCACCTGACCGAGGTCGAGCGCCGAGAGGCGAAGGATCGCGCCGAAACTGATCGGAACACCATCGATATTGACGGTGACGGCGCCTTCTGAGCCGGCATTGGACGTGGGGCTGGAAACACCGCGAAGCCCGACAACGCCGCCATAGGCCCCGTTGGCAGTCCCCAGGGCTAGCTGAGGGGTAAGCTTGCCGATGTCGGTAATGTTCTGCACGTTCAACCGGGAAAGCTGCTCGCCGGAAAAAGCGCTGAGAACCACAGGCGCTTCCAGCGACGTCTCGTTACGCCGACGTGCGGTAACGATTATGTCACCGGTGCCCGACTGATCCTGCTGAGCTTTGGCGGACGCATTATTCTCCCTTCTTGCCTCCAAACCGTCGGCTGCTGTCTCTGCAAATGCAGACGTTGCAATCGTCGAGAACGCCAATACGTGAAGACTAACCAATCCGAGTCTTATGTTCATGATCCCCTCCGCTTAACATGCTGTCGCACTTTTTATTTCGCGACTAACTTGGCTACGTACGGCGCGGCTCTTCCCAGGCCGTGGTGCTTTACCTCAAAGCGATCCAGCGATCCAAGACTAGCTGCTGCCGCAAAGGCTATGTATCAGTCTTCGTCGAAACAAGCGAATTAGATTGCAGGCGCGCGATGCGGGGGCACTGTCTCAACATACCGAGCATGTGTTAAATCCGCTGCGGCGCACATGGCGCTGCTTCGCAACCCAGATCTATCCGAAAATCTCGGTGACCACTCAGACCCCAGGTGCACCACTGCTTGGGACGCGATCCATCGTTCGGCCCGCGTCTTTGCCCATGGGCACCGAACGGGGCACCCCGGCTGTTCGCACGATAGGCCGCATTTTTGGCGAGTTGTTTCCGAGTTGCTGGAGATCCGGAAGATGGGCTCGCCTGCCCGGTCAGCTGAAGATTTATGGCGCATTTTCAATGCTGCTCCATTGCGCATGCAGGTGCTGGATCGCCTTGACGACGTGGCCCTGCGCTGGCAGCCAGAACAACCGAACTAACTGTCGGCTGGCGGGTTCATAGCATGACTTGATCCCTCGGCGATCTGCTTTGGATCCGGAGAAAAATGGGAGGATCGAGATGACCGATTTGTTCGCGCTCACTGGCAAGCGGGTGCTTATTACGGGCGGCGCCCAGGGCCTCGGGCACATGATCGCTCAGGAGTTTCTGCGGCGAGGCGCGCATGTCACGATTACCTCGCGAAAGGCAGAAGTCAGCAGGCAAGCAGCGGAAGGTCTCGCCGCACTTGGCCCTTGCACCGGACTTTCCGCCGACCTGTCGACTGTCGAAGGCGCCGTTGCGCTCGCCGATCACGTCAAGGCGAGCGGCGAACCATTGCACATATTAATCAACAACGCCGGGAAGAGCGCAGGCGGGCAGATCGAAACTCTGCCGGATCAGAGCTGGCCCGATCTCATGTCGATCAACGTCCAGACACCGTTCACCTTAATCCGGGAATTGCTGCCGCTGTTGCGAGGGGCTGCAACTTCCGATGACCCCGCCCGGATCGTGAACCTCGGCTCGTTCGCTGGCCACGCCCTGCCCTTACGGCCGACTTTTTCATACAGCGCGAGCAAGGCTGCCCTGCATCATCTGACCCGGATGCTCGCTGCGGAACTGGCGGCGTCGAACATTACCGTGAACGCGGTTGCCCCAGGGTATTTTTCCACGCGAATGACATCCGCGATCCCCAAGGCGCACATGGATGAAATGGCGGAGATCGTTCCGCTCGGCCGCCTGGGCAAACCGGACGACATCGCCGCCAGCTGCGTCTATTTGTGCTCCATGGCAGGCGCTTACGTGACCGGCATCCTCCTCCCCGTCGACGGCGGGCTCAGTCGCGCTCGGCCTTAGCTGGCGAGAAGGATGATGAAGGACTACGAATCGTTGATGGGAATGGCACCGCTCGTCATTGAGCAGCGCTATTCCGCCAGGGAAAGCTGAGCATTGCGGAGCTGGAGGCCGACCTGGTTATCGACGGACCGACGTCCCCCCAGGCTGCCCAGATGTTCGCCCTGACCGGTGATCACAACCCGCTTCACATGGTCCCCGAAGCGGCCGCCCGAGCCGGGTTTCCGCAACCGATTCTGCACGGCGTCGCGACATACGGGGTTTGCGCCGCCTTTGCCGAAAAATCACTGTGTAGCGAGGGAGGCCGCCTTCGCGGAATCTCCGGCCGCTTCAGCGCGCCGGTTTTTCCGGGCGAAACGATCCGGTTGTCATTCTGGCGGGACGGGAACGCCGCGCGCATGGAAGCACGGGTGCCGGCACGCGACACGTGTGTGTTCGCCGATGGGCGCGTCGTGGTCGACCCGGACGGTTGAGCCGTCTTCAGAGTTGGCGAATAGCAGCGCGGCGGCCTTGTCGCTGGCGCGCTGGGCGCATCACGCTACGGCAGCCTCGTTCACTGCGACTGGTTCAAAACGGACCGGCACCGACGTCATGTGGGGCATCGCGTTGATGCTCTCGAAATGCTTGTCAGTGTCGATCAGCGCGTTGACGCAGCTGCCGTCGACCATGATGTCCTCTTTTCCGGGCACGCCGCCCCAGCCCTGGCTGAGCGCAACGACGCCGCGCCGCATCGTATTGTCGCGTTCGACGATCGCCCTGGTGCGCCCATGAGCAGAAATGATCTCGACCAGTTGGCCAGGCTCAAATCCTAGCTCCGCCAGATCCTCGCTGTTGAGATAGGCCGGATTGTATTTGTTGCGCTTCCTCACCGTCGGCATCAGGATGCCGTAGCTGTTGTAGAGGTCGCGCAGGCGCCGCGAAGACAGAAGATGCGTAAAATCGCTGCCGGGTCCTGCGCGATGCTGCGCGACTGGCTCGTTTTGATAGCGGTGCAATTCGTCAAGCACGTCGGCCGGCATCACGTCGAACTTCGCATCATGTCCGGGACGGGGCGGCTTGACGAAGCCCTCCTTCATCGGAAACTGCCGACCGTGTTGGTAAGTGCGCAGCTCGTTGAGGGAGGTCTGGCTGTTCTCCAGCAGGATTTCGATCAGATGCTCGGTGGTCGGCGGCTCGTTGCCATCCAAGGGGCGCTTACCGGCAAAATTGATCGTCACGCCCATCCGCTTGGCCAAAGCCCAGAACACGTACCAGTCGTCCACGACCTCGGCGCCCTCCGGAGTTGGCACGATCGCAGGGGTGAACTGCGCCCACGCACCGGGGTAAAATTTGAGCGCAGGATGGGAGGGCGACATGTCTGACCGCTCATATTGCAGCTTGGCGGGCAGGATATAATCGGCAAGCTGTGTCGTCGGCGTATGCCACGTATCGATGACGACGAGCAGGTCGAGCGAGCGAAAGGCGTCATGGGCCTTGTCGCGATCAGGCAAAGACGTCATCGGGTTGGCACCATCGACAATCAGCGCGCGGATCTTGTCCGGTCCTGGCGTCAGAATCTCGTCCGTCAGCGTTCCCGAGACACGCTCGCCGAAAAAGTTGCTGGCGCCACGGATACGGCTGGGGGGATGCTTCTCCCACGGTCGCATTGCGGGGATGACTTCGGCATATACTTCCTTGGCTGGATTCAGCATGTCTACCGAGGTGATTGTCTGGCCGGCGCGGGGGAATCGTCCGCAGATGACGTTGAGCAGCTGAACCATATGAACAGCAAGGTTCGAATATTGCGACATATTCGGACCGGTGCCGGTCATCACATGACCGCGGCGGTTGTCGCGTGCGAACATTTCAGCGATCATCCGAAGCGCTCCCGGCTCCAGCCCCGATCGCGCTTCCGTCACTTCCGGCGTGAATGGATCGACCGCATCGCGCAGCGCGGCCAATCGCTCCGCACCGACATATTGATCACAAAACTCGGCATCGTGCCATCCCTCATCGAGGATCAGGCGGATCAGTCCAGCCGCGATTGCTGCGTCCTCGCCTGGATAGGGTTGGAACGCAAGATCGGCGTGCGCGGCGGTCTCGGTACGACGCGGATCCACGACGATCAGCTTCATCCCGCGCTGCCTCGCACGCTTCAACCGCTTTACGGGATCGACCCCGAGCACTGACATAGTCGAGTGAGCGATAAACGGGTTCACCCCGAACAACATCAACACATCCATGTCGACAAGGTCGAGCGGACCAGCCGCCCAGCTGCCGGTCCGCCCTGCTGCGACCATCTTGCCCGACTGATCGATGGTGATCGTCGTGAAATATTGCTCCGATCCGATTGCGTGCATGAAATGGCGGTTCATACCGACTGCCGTCTGAATCATCATCGAACCGTTGCCGGCGAAAAGCGCGATCGAATTGGGGCCGGATTCCTCCTTCAGCTCGCCAAGCCGAGCCGCGATCTCGTCAAGAGCTTGCTCGATCGGAATCTCGCTGAAACTGCCATCTGGCTGGCGCTTCAGCGGACGCAGAATGCGTTGCGGATCCCGGTGCGCATGGCCTGACTGAAGCCCCTTGAAACAAGCATAGCCAGAGGACAGCTCATTCTGGTCGTCGCCCACAACACGGGTGATATGACCTAGGTCATCTACCGTCAGGCGCGTGCCACAGCTAGCGGTGCAGATTCGGCAGAACGAGGCATATTCGCCTGGTCCCTGTGTCGTGGACAGCGCTTCCATTTCGGACATCCTCTTCTCGGTCGGGTCTATCATGGACTCAGTCAGCACAGAGTGTGTCGCAATCCCGCATATGAAACAAGTGACCTAATAGACCTCAAATCAACTTTCGTCTGTGCGGCAAATGGGAGTCTTCAAACAGCTAGCAGGGTGGACAGCAAAGCGAACCGGTTGCGTGATTGCACCTTGGGCCGCTGCTGCAGTCTTGCGAAAAAGAATTGCCCCGGCCGTAGCGTGCCGCGACCGGGGCGAGGGAGCGAGAATGCCAGTGCTAGCGATCGGACGGATCCCACGCCCAGTACCGGGCGACCGCGCCGCCATCGACGCGTAGGTCAGTTCCGGTAATCATTGCGGCATCGTCAGAAGCGAGAAATACCGCCGCAGCTCCGTAGTCGCTCGGCTTGGGCAGACGTTGCATCGGTATCCGGCTGGCGAAGCGCGCAGTAAGCTCCGAATAGTCTGGCTGCGGGCCCAGATCCATCTTCCATCGCTTCGCGCGCTCCGCCATCTCGTCCACCTCCGTAGCGGTCGGCGTCAAGCTGACCACGCGGATGCCGTGTGCGGCAAGCTCCATCGCCGCGCCGTGCGTGAAATTCAGCATGCCCGCCTTAGCAGTGGTGTAGGCAATATTGCCGGGCTGGCCTTGATGACCCGCTGTGGAGATCACGTTGATGACGACGCCGGTACGGCGCGGCATCATGACTGCGGTCACGTATTTCGTGAAGAGAAACGCACCGTCAAGGATGACCGAGTTCTGCGCGCGCCATTCCTTGAATGGCATGTCTGCAATCGACTTCTGGTTGAAGAAGGCGGCGTTGTTTACCAGGATATCGATTTGTCCGAACTCTGCCACAGCCTGTTCAACCGCCGCGCGGACCGCGTCCTCATCAGTTACGTCACAAGTGATGCCGATCGCGCGGCCCCCAGCCGCCTTGATCGCTGCAGCGCAACAGTTCGCATTTTCGCTGCGTGCATCAACCGCGACGATTGCCGCGCCGGCACCGGCAAGTGCCTCAACGATACCACCCCCGATATTTGGACTGGTCCCCGTGACAAGCGCTACTCTACCTTCCAACTTCATAACCCTGCTCCCAATATGGCTTTCACGGAAGGAACAACAAAGCAATTGTACTATTACCCATCATAGGCAGTGGCTTGCGCGCCGCTGGCTAATCAGCGAGGTTCTCCGCTAGATCTTCCATCTGCAGCAGCCAATCCGCGAAGACGGCGGGCTGTTTCGTCCCTTCCACGTCGAGCGTCGATTCAATTCGAATCCGCCATTTCCCTGCTTTGCGCTCGACTGCTTCGGCAAGGCGGAAGACCCCGCGTACGCGACTGCCCTCGGATATAGTGGCAAGGAAACGAACCTTGTCGAACCCATAGTTTAGGCACGATTGTTTTTCGATCAGATCGAGGAAGGCGGTCGACAAGCCGCTAAGCAGCGAAAGCGACAGCATGCCATGTGCGACGGTTCGGGCGGTTCCGGTCAGCGCAGCCGCGGCCTGCGGATCTACGTGGATTGGGGAATGATCCTCGGTGCAATCGGCAAATGCGCCGATCCGCGACTGATCTACGATTACCCACGGGGAGACGAAGTCCCGACCCAAATGCTGGGTTAACTGTTTCAGCCGCATCGAGTCGCGTTGATCAACCATGTCCCATCCTGACCTGCGAAATTCGTCGTTGAGCTAGGCCCTCGCTTACGGCACTCACCTCACGCTTCCCTGCCCTTTCACAAATCGCTTCACAAAGGTCGACCAGCTTGGGCCGGATCACTTCCGTAGTGCCGGAGGCCATGCGCCAGGCGGCAGGCGGCAGAGCCTTTCTTTGCGGTGTCATACGTTTTTGAAGGATGGTTTCCGCTTCTGGAGCACAGCATCCAGGGCCTCTCGATGATCCTCGGTTTCATGAACGATGGACTGGAACGCGCCAGCCATTTCAAGGTGGTGCTCAAGGGACAGCTGGCTGCTGTCGCGAATGAGGCGCTTCGTGATCCGCAGGGTCCGGCCGGGATTCGCGTCGATACGCGATGCCAGTTCACGCGCTGCGTTCATGAGTTCGCTATCTTCAACCACCCGCGAAACAAGGCCGATCCGTTCAGCCTCCTCGGCATCAATCGTATCGCCGGTGAATGCTAGTTCGCTCGCTTTGGAAATTCCGATGACTCGCGGGAGGAACCACGCGCCGCCATCGCCGGGGATTATTCCCACCTTGATGAAGGATTCCGCAAACTTCGCAGACTTGGCTGCAATCCGCATGTCGCACATGCAGGCCAAGTCCAAACCGGCCCCGATCGCGGGGCCGTTGACGGCCGCAATCATCGGCACCTCGACGGCGTTTAACACCTTGGCGACTTGGTGGATCGTTCTGCGATAACTGTCGCGGGTGTCGATGATCGTTTTCATCGGCGCGAACCCCGAACGATCGCGCATCTTCTTGATATCACCACCGGCGCAGAACGCGGGGCCAGCGCCAGTCAGGATTACGACATTGACCGACGGGTCGCATTCAATGGCCCTTAACCGGTCCACAAACTCGGAGCAGATCTCCGACGTCGAGAGGGCGTTGCGCGTCTCGGGACGGTTCATCGTCAACGTGACGATGCCGCCGCTTTTTTCGTAAAGCAGAAAGTCTTCCATTGCAGCCCCTTGGCCTTGGTTCAGCCTGTGGACGACATTGTCCGCCCCCACACCGTTCGCTCACGTCCCTGGAAGGGACGAATTGCAGGGTCGTATGTCAAGACGGACTAGATTGTAAGGATGCCGAGAATCCGAATCGCCTCGATCATTGTCGCCAGTCCTGCGAACCTTTCAGATCGCCGCCTCCGACCAAATCACCTGTTTTGTTCTGCTCTAGCTTCCTGTGAGGTCGACCAAATGGCAAGCGGTTTTTTCCGCGCGCTGGAACTGCCGGCCTTCCGTTATTTTTCAGCCCTTTGTGCGAAACCCGGGGATCCTATTCCTCATAGGGGCGCAAGACGATTCACGCGCGATGCCCGTCAGCTCATCTAAATCATCTATTTGATATTTCGTGCAAAATCCCGCCTGCGCGATGACATGACCCGAGCAACAGGCCCGCATACACCCATCGCCGAAGCAGCGAGTTTGGCTGCCCCTTCCGCGCGAATTGATTATCGAACCCTGAGCGGCGGGCATAGCTAAGGGATTGACGAAAGGCTCTGGATGTCATTACTGAGAACAGTTGTTCTAAGTCCAGGTCAGGAGACTGCAGGACCGGTCTGCTCCGGCGGGTTCGCGATAGCGGGGAATCTCGCAACAGTAAGGATTGGAGAGGAATATGTCGACGGGGTCGAATCCTGGGCAGGCCAGCAATTGGATAATCGACGATCCAGTTGCGGGTGTGTTCAAGGTGAACAGGAGCGCGTTTACCAGCCAGGAGGTTCTGGAACTGGAGCGGGAACGCATATTCGACCGCGCTTGGCTATATCTTGGCCACGAGTCGGAACTGCTGAACCCAAATGATTTCCTGACCCGCAGTGTCGGTGGGCGCGAGCTCATATTCAATCGCAATCGCAAGGGCGAATTTCAGGCATTCCTCAATACCTGCCCCCATCGCGGTGCCCAGGTGGTTCGCGAACCAACCGGAAACGCGATCAGCTTCAAATGTTTCTATCACGGCTGGGCGTTCAACAACAACGGGAAGTTTGCAACCAAATCCCCCCCTGAAACCTATCCTGATTCTTTTAATTGCGCGGGCGACGTCGATCTGCCGAGGGTGCCCCGGCTGGAATCCCATCGGGGGTTCTACTTCATTAATTACGACGCCGGCGCCGAACCGCTGCTCGACTTTCTCGGTGGCGCGGTTGACGTCCTGGATATCGTATCCGACCATTCGCCGAATGGCATGGAGATCGTTGGCGGCGCGCACGAATATTCAATACGGGCAAACTGGAAGTTGCTGCTCGAGAATAGCTTTGACGGCTTCCACGCCGCCGAGACGCACGAGACGTATTTCGATTACCTGATCTCAGAGCTGGGCCCGGATATCCTGTCTGACATCAAGACCCTGCAGGAGATCAACCGGGCCCACAATTTTCCACAGGGCCACTCTTTCACGGAAGCCAGGGCACCTTGGGGACGTCCGGTCGCCCGTTCAATCCCCACATGGGGAGAGACGGGCAAGTCGCAGGAAGCAGCAATGGTGGCCGAACTGAACGAACGCGTGGGACCCGAGCGTGCGTTAAGAATTGCGGACCGCGACAGGAATGCCGGTTTTTTTCCAAACCTCGTGATCAACGACATCATGGCGATCACCGTTCGAACTTTCTATCCGGTCCAGCCCGACCTTATGTTGGTCCGTTCCTGGGCGCTCGCGCCGGTAGGAGAGGATCCGGAAGCGCGGCACCGCCGACTCAACAATTTTCTCGAGTTCCTCGGGCCGGGCGGCTTTGCCACACCCGACGACGTGGAAGCGTTGGAATCCGCGCAGCGCGGCTACGCTGCGGCGAAAATCGCACCATGGAATGATATTTCCCGAGGAATGCTCCGCGCCGCCCCCCGCGCCGACGACGAGTCGCAAATGCGCACCTTCTGGCGTGAATGGAACCGTCGCATCCAGGGAGGGTGCTGATCATGGGGAATGTTATGGCCATTGCGCAGTCGCGTCCGCGTGCGGATTACGAGGATTTTCTTTACCATGAAGCCGCACTGCTTGATCAGTGGCGGCTGGAAGAATGGTTTGCGTTGTTCGCGCCAGGTGCAACCTATGAAGTGCCCACCATGGGCAAGGCTCGCGCTGCCACTCCCGACAGCGCGCTGTTTTACGTCGCAGACGATTACAGACGCCTCCGCCACCGGGTCGATCGTCTGCTGAAGGCGACAGCGCACGCCGAATGGCCCCGTTCAACCCATGTCCGAATGATCGGCAACGTCCGGGTCGAAGGTGCGGATGAAAGCGGCACGCAGATTGCCTGCAGCTTCGTCACCTATCGTTCGAAAAACAATATCACCGATACTTATATCGGCCACGCCCACTACACGCTTGTCGATGACGGCGGGCAGCTGAAGATCCAGTCGAAGCGCGTCTTGCTTGGCATGAACAGTCTTCAGCCTCACGGTAAGATCAGCATTATCCTTTGACGCCGGCGGCGGGAGAGTACCGGGCGTCGGGGAATTCTGGCCCCATTTCCGGACCTCAGCCTTGAGCAACGGAACTCCCCGGCGGTTTCGTGCACCGGGAACCTTGACCGCCGAAGATCGAGGAAATCTAGATGGTTGATCCGCAAGAATCCGTTCCAGGCGACACCGCTGGAGACCCGAAGACGATTGTCAGCAGCCTTGCCGCTGACTGGGCAAGACTCGGCCTCGCGGGAGATGTCGGCGGGCTGGTGAATCTCTACAAGGACGACGCAATCTTTTTCGGGTCACTGCCCAACATGTATTTCGGCCTCAGCGGCGTGGCGGAGTATTTCCGGGTCATCCCGCTTACTTCCTTGAAGTCTGTCCATTTTGTTTGGCAGGAAGCGAGGTTCGTCGCGCCGACGGTGATTAATGCCGGTGGCCTAGTTCACTTCGGAATGGAGATTGAAGGCGTCCCGATCAGTTGGCGCTTCGGCATGAGCTGGGTGCTGGTCAGATTGGGTGCGAATTGGAAAATTGCGGCCCACCACGCATCGCGCCGTGAGCTCCAACCTCAAGGTCAGTGATACATCCGGGCGAAGGGCGACGACCTTCGGCAGCGGTGCGCAGAACATAGTTCGCTCACCTCAGGAACGGCCGCGCATGACTCCTGATTTCGCATTCAAAAGGAAATCGCAGAGAGGTACCAAGCGCCCGCCACGCGCGCTGGAGTGATTTCGAGGCAGATGGAATCATCTGCGGCTCGAAAATCACGGAAAGCAGACAAAATCTAGACTCGATCCGGTTCAATCTGAACGAGATCGAGTCTAGCCCGGAAGAGCGCGCGCGGTCAGCGCTACAGCCCCCTCAGGGTTTCGAAACCAGGAATGCTTTGGTCGAGTTGAAGATCCAGGTTTCGACAAAGCCGGTGACATCCGGCTTCCCACGGCCCAGTTCGTTCATCGCGCCAACGAGGCAGAACCAGTTAAGAACTTCCTGCTGCCCGCAATCCTCGATCGCTGCGTTGGGATAGCCGCGCCAGGAGGCATAGTCCCCGCGCGCCATTGTTTCGTAGAGCGAACGGTCCGCCTTGATGTCCGGCCAAAGAAAGTAGTTCTTCTTGGTCAGGAAGGCATGCGACCAGCTCGATGACGCGACGATCGCGACACGGTATTTCGATTCCGAAAGAATACGCGCCGTCGCCGCTCCCAGATCGAACAGGCGCGCAGGGGTCGGCGCCGGCGGATCGAGATCCGCCTCGCTCAATTCCTTCTCGAAGGATGGCAATCCTCCCTTCTGGCAGATGACGTGCCTGCCGTAGCAATTGATCGAAACCGGCAAAATTGGATAGTTGAAGCCCTTGCGGT
>NZ_JBFUKC010000032.1:0-18109 GCF_056401045.1 Rhizorhabdus sp. P4_G6
CTTCCGTGTCGAGAATTGGTATGACAGCCACCCGGAAATTGCAGCGACGCCGATCACCCGCCCGCTGATTATTCTGGGCATGCCGCGCGCGGGGACGACGCTGCTGGTAAATCTGCTCCGCTTCGATCCCCAGCGCCGTATTCACTGGAACTGGGAGGGGAATCGCGAGACTCCACCTGTATCGGCCAGCCATATCCACGACGATCCGCGCATCGCCCTTCGCGTAGCGGAAGTCGATAGGTTGATTGCTGACGGAATAATTCCGCTTAATCATCACGTGGAACGCGGCGATGAACCTACCGAATGCCATTGGATATTGGGCCAGGACTTCAAGTCGTTTAGCTGGCTTGTCCGGGCTCAGGTGCCGGACTACTTTGAATGGTGGATGAACGACGCCGACCTGGCCGCAGCCTATGCTTATCACCGGCGGTATCTGGGAGTGTTGCAGAGCGCCGCGCCGGGCAGTTGGACGATCAAATTCCCATCGCACGCGCTGGCGATCGAGGAGATCCTCGCCACCTACCCCGACGCCCGTATCGTCTATACGCATCGCGATCCGATCAAGCCGGTAGGTTCGACGTGCAGCCTGAACGAGCACCCCCTGTCGGTGGCGAACAGCTCGGTTGATCGTGCGATGATCGGGCATCAGGTTTCGCAGATCCTGGCCAAGAGCGCGACCCGGATGATCGCGGCGCGCGATCGGCATCCGGATCTCCCATTTTTCGACATGCATTACGCGAATTTCGTTCGCGATCCGATGGCCATGATCCGCGAACTCTATCGCTTTGAAGGACTGGAATTATCGGAGCAGGTCGATCGCGAGATGCGCGAGGAGCTAGCGCGCCACGACCGCGCCCGAAGCCAGGCCGGCGCGCACAGATATCGACTGGATGATTATGGCTTGGATGTTGCCATGGTTGACCGGATGTTCGGAGACTATGTGGAACGTTTCCAGGTCGAACTGGAGAGGGGCTAAGGCAGTGAAGCAATGGCATCCCGACTATCAGGATTGCGACATTGACATCGCGGATTACCGCCAGTTCGTGGTGCCGGGTTGTCCGGTCGCCTTTCGCGGTCCGGCAATCGATCCCCTGCACGCCCCGCAAGGATCATTTTTCAGTTGCTTGGGCGCGGCTCAGACGTTCGGCCGGTTCATCAGCCGGCCCTTTCCCGATATTCTTGCCGAAGCCAACGGTCTCGACGCCCTGAACCTCTCTGTGGGTGGCGCGGGTCCGGGGTTTGTCCTGCAATATCCCGAACTCATCACGGCCATGAACCGGGGACGGTTCGTGATCCTCCAGTGCATGTCCGCAAGGCACGAGTCGAACAGCCGTTTCCGCGCTGAAGGCTATATCGAATATCTGAATGATATGCGGCACGGTGATATCGTGGACTCGGTAACTGCGTGGACCCGCATCCTTGACGAAGAGCCTGACGAGGCCCCGCGCTATCTTCAGGAAAGCCGAGAAAGCTGGCTTGAAACCACCCGAAAGCTTGTCTCGGTGCTCACCGTGCCGGTCGTTTTCTTCTGGTTCTCGCGTCGAGAGCCGGATCTTGCGATCGACTGGGAAGCGATCCACGCCGGCTTAGGCCATCGCCCGACCGGAGAATTGGTCAGCATGATCTACGGCGAATTTCCGCAACTAATCGACCGGACGACGGCGGATCGCGCAGCCGAGATGTGCGCGGCGCGGGCGTCCTACACCGGCGACCGCGGCATGGGCGCGCCGCTGATCAGCCTGACCACCGGTCGGCCGATCAATCCAGCGGATTATGAAGATAAGGGCATCGAATATCGCGTCATCCAAGCCGGCCGGAACCTCTATTATCCGTCGGCCGAAATGCACGAGGATGCGGCACGATCGCTTCAGCCGGTCATCGAGTCGCTTTCCTGCTGACCGCTCGCGCCAATTTTCCGAGCAACGTCGATCCAGGCGAGGCGATAGTCTCGCCCTCGCCCGCGAGGACCTAGGGCCTGCCTTCGTCCTTCAGCCTTGCTTCCAGCTCGGGCCATTCCTCGTCGCTAGAGATAAAATAGCCAAAGGTGCTGGCGGATGTCGCGGCCGTCGATCATCCCGTCAGTGTATAGCTCAAGTCCCAGCCCCTTGCCCTCGATCAGCTCGATCCGGCGAGAGGCACGGCGGTAGCGGGACGGATTGCGGTGCTGGCCATGATCATGCCTTGTCCATTGCGTCGCGTATGTCCTTCTCGGTGATCCCGTAGTCCGCGAGTTCATAGCGATGTTCGCCGTGCTTGCCGGCGGGGTTGGCGGCGAGCCAGTCCTCCATCGCACGCGCCGTCTCGTCGGTCAGTTCGAGCCCGAAGTGATCGTAGATGCGGCGCACGACGTCCATCGGATCGCGATGAAGGTCGCGATGATCGACATCGAGGAACTGGTCGCTCGAGTGCTGCTTGCGGAAGGCCTCTGTCTTCTGCTTCGCCTTGCCCCAATAAGCCACCTCTCGCGGACCCAGCCTGGTCAGGTCGGGATCGGCATATGTCATACGCCGCACGCCCGCCAATACGCTGCAGAGCGACGGCAGCGACTTCATGGGATCGCGATGCGTAATGATCACGCGCGCGTCGGGGAAGGCGTCGAGCAGCGCCTCGATCTGAGCAAAGTGACCGGGGTTCTTGAGAAGCCAGGTGCGATCGTCGTTGAGACCGATCAGCCGGATCGTGTCTGCCAGCCGGCGATAGACTCCGCGCTCGTCCTGCGCCTGATACCAGGCGTCGTATTCGGGCAGGTCATATGACGAGGGCGAACGGTTCGCGACGAAATCGAGTCGCAAAACTTCAAGGCACTCATCGACCTCATCGGCGACCATCTCATGCGAGATGCGCATCTCGGGGATCAGTTCGAAGAACTTGTCCAGCCGTGCCCGCGCTTCCTGATAGCCCTGCTCGTCGTTCCAGTCTGCGCGCGGCGGACGCGGTTTTGGCCACGAGGTCAGCCAGTTGTCGAGACCCTGGAACTGCGGATCGACCGAAAGCAGTTTGTGCAGCGCCGTAGTGCCGGTGCGCGGCACGCCGCAGATCACCAGCGGCGCGGGAATGCTGCGCTGTTTGTATTCGGGGTGCTTCTTCCACTCGTCCTCGCGGATAAGCCGGCCGCACAGCGCCGTAACAAGATCTCCGTGATACATGGCGCGGCCCACATCGGACAATTCCGGCGAGGCCAAATGCGCTGCCAGCATGGCGAAAGGCTCGCGGTAATCGCGGGGTCCGAAATTGCTCAGCCCGGTGTGCGCCATCGCTTCGCGATGGAGTTGTTCGACCGTTGCCTCGAGGTCAAATGGGGTCAGGTCAGCCTGCATTTTTCATGGCCTCATCCTCGTTAGATGCGCTGGAGCTGTCCCTTGCACATAATCATGGTGGTGGCTTTCAGCCGCCAGCAGTTCTTCACAACCAGGGATCGACCTGAACCTTGACTTCGGTGGATCCATTCGCGCGCATGCTCATGATCTTGTCGGGCACAGCGACGAGCGGGATCGGATCGCCCACCCACGCGCGCGGCTCCAGATGGCCGCGATCGAGCATGTCGGCCGTCGCCTGGAACTCGCCGAGCGAATAGGCCATCGAGAAGATCAGATGGACCTGCTTCCACGTCGCCAGTGCAGGAAGCACCGGGTCGGGCTTGGTGCAGAAGCCCAGCGATATGACGGTGCCATCCGTGCGGACATGATTGATCGCCTGTGCCAGGCCGCCTTGCACGCCGATGCATTCAAACACCACGTCCGGCTGGCCGCCGAGCGCCGCTTTGACCTCCTCCACTTCATTCTCGCCTGTCAGGATGAAGGCGTCAGCGCCGATATGCAGGGCTTCCTGCTCTTTCTTGCGCGAACGCGCGATGACCGCCATCTTCCCGGCGCCGAGCTTGCGCGCCCAGTAGGCTGCGGCCAGGCCGATGCCGCCCGCGCCCGTCACCAGCACGCGCGCACCCGGCGGCATCTTCGCCAGCGCGACGCCGTGCAGGCCGACGGCCAGCGGCTCGACCAGTGCGCCATCCGCCATTGACAGCGACGACGGCAGCTTCACCGAGGTGCGGCCGACAGTCCGCACATATTCAGCGAAAGCGCCGGTGCAGTTGATCATCTTCTCCGGATGCTTGCAGAATAGCGGCAGACCTTCGACGCAGGGCCTGCACTGGCCGCATCCCGCCGAGGGCATGCCCGTAACGATGTCGCCTATCTTGTAGTCATCCACGCCCGCGCCCATCGCTACGACTTCGCCGGCATATTCATGACCCAACGCGGTATCGATCAGATACCATCCGTGCTGCTCTGTCAGGCGAACATCCGATCCGCAGATGCCGCAACGCCCGACCTTCAAGATCAGCTCGCCCGGGCCCGGCGTGGGATCGGGAACGGTTTCCAGAGCTATCGGCTTGTCGGGACCACGAAACATCACCGCGCGCATTCAGCTTTCCTCATCCCATGATCGGCGGGCGGGCATGATCACTCCGCATTCTTCGATCCGATCTCTATACAAAAGCATTCATCATGCAGTTGCCATATGGCAATATGGCTGGCTTTTTGATCGATGTGGAGCACATTGACGTAAAGGACTATGCGATCACCACCGCGCTCGTGAGAATGAGGCGGACGAGATGCGCTTGACCTCGGGGTGCCCGTTTTGGCATTTAGAGCGGTTTTTCTATATCTGTGGAGGGAGCCCCTCCATTCGCGGCGTAACCAACTGCGACTGCTTGGTAATCAGGCTCCCCAGAGTCCGAACGGCGCCGATCGCCTTTCCCTCCACAAAAACTTTCTTTTATTGAGCAAACCAATGTTTAAGCTGGATCCTGGCGGGGTTACGTTTCGACGCCTATTCACGACTAGACGGGCGGACCAACCGGTATGACACCATTCCGGTCTGCCCCAGCACAGGAGTTCCACCATGAACGCGCCGGTAGTGCTCAGCCCCAAGCCCGATCACGTCCCTGATGACGTGGTCTACGATTATGATCTTTACGAGGCGCCGTCCGAGGTCACCGGTGACATTCAGGTGGAGATCGCACAGCGACTGCATGCGGGTCCCGACATCTTTTGGACACCGCGCAACAGTGGACACTGGGTGCTGGTCCGCGCAGAGGATATCGACGTCGCGCAACGCAACGGCGCTCTATTCTCGATGCGAGAGATCAGCCTGCCCAAGGGGACGACGCCGGTTCTGAACATTCCACTAGAGACCGACGACCCGGAGCATCTGGCCTATCGGGCGGTGCTCCAGCCGGCATTCGCCCCCGCCGAGATCATGAAGCTCGAGACGCAAGTCCGCGATCTGGCGATCAGCCTCATCGAAGGCTTCATCGGCCGTGGACAATGCGAGTTCGTGACTGAATTCGCCGCGATCCTGCCGATCGTGATATTCATGCGGATGGCCGACCTTCCGGATGAAGACAGGGCGGACCTGCTCGCATGGTCTGACGCCGCGGTTCACCCGACCAGCTTCGAGAACCGGCAGTGGGGCTATGGCAGCATGGCCACCTATCTCGAAAAGCTGATGGCGGAGCGCGCCGACAGCGACGCAGGGGACGTGATCTCGCAGGTCATGCGCGGCCGTGTGTTCGATCGCGACATGACCTATAGCGAACGCCACAGCATGAACATGAACGCCCTGCTTGGGGGGCTCGACACCGTCATGTCGACAATGGGTTTCATGGCCGGCTTCCTGGCGCGGCATCCCGATCACCGTCGGCAACTGACCGAGAACCCGTCGATGGTACCCAAGGCGATCGATGAACTCATGCGCTATTACGGCGCAACGGGGACGGCCCGGGTGGTCACCGAGGACACCGTCTACAAGGGGCTGACATTCAAGAAGGATGACCGCGTCCTTGTCCAGTCGATGTTCCACGGCCAGGATCCGCGCCGCTTCCCCGATCCCACAGTGGTGAACTTCCAGCGCAAGGACGTGCGCCACGCCGCGTTCGGCCAAGGCACGCATCGTTGCATCGGCGCGCTGCTCGCGCGGCTCGAAATGCGTGTCTTCATCGAGGAGTGGTTGAAGCGCATCCCCGATTTCCGCATCACCGAAGGCGTAGCGCCGGTGGTCGAGCGCGGAATGGTGAACAGTATGCGCAAGCTCTCGCTGAGCTGGGAGGTGCCGTCGGCCTGATCGGACAGCGGCGGTCGCTTCAGGTGGCCGCCCGCCGCTCGAGCGCGCCCACCAGATCGGCCAGGAACCCTGCGTCGACGCCCTTGTAGAACTCGACCGCAGCCTGCAGATATCTCGATCACGGTCGATTAGTGCGACTGGTTGGCGATCGAGCACCACCCACCATTGGCATGGCGCTGCCCTATAGTGCACCGGAGCTACGGCTGGCGCCTACGCGCCTGGCCCGGGCGTCTCTCCTGGTTTGGCGCGATATTGTAGATGTCGAAATCGACCACATGGTCCGGATGACGTTCGCGGGCCTCGGCGTTTTCGACTTCGAGGCTAGCTGGGTAGCGTTCGTCCGGCGCCGAGCACCGGACCGGGCGTGAAGCGCACCGGGATCCTGGCCCAGCCATTGACCGCCGCAATCGTATGATAGCGTTCGGCGCCGTCCTCGATCACCTCATAGTCCGGAATGCGGTCGAGCACCGCGAACAACATGATCTCGAACAGCATGCGCGCGAAATGCGACCCGACGCAGCGGTGCATGCCGAGGCCGAAGGCGACATGGAGGTTGCGCGTCCGATCGATCACGAAGCGATCGGCGTCCTCGAACTCCCCGTCGTCGCGATTGGCCGATGCGAGCGAGATGAGCACGCGCTCGCCCGCGGCGATCGTCTGCCCGGCCAGCGCATTTCCGCGCGTCACGGTCCGCCCCTGATTTTGCACGGGTGTGTAGAAGCGCAGGAATTCCTCGGTGGCCGAGGCGAAAAGCGACGGGTCGTCGATCAGCCGCTTCCGGTCGGCGCGAGCAACGTGGAGATGCCAGAAAGCGTTCGCCGTTAGGGACGTCGTGGTGTCAACGCCGCCAGCGACGACTTGGACAAGAAGCTCCACGGCCTCCTCATCGGTATATCGGCTTCCGTCCGGCTTCAGGGCGGTAACGATGCTGGAGGCGAGATCGTCGAGCGGATTCTCTCGCCGCTGTCGAACCAGGTCGCCGAGCTGGCCTTGGATCCATCCAATACCCTCTACCGCCCGATCGAGCTCGGCAGTGCCCGGCCGGCTGGACGGATAGTCGTGAAACGGTGTCGCGAATTGCGCCCAATGATCGAGCGGTAGCCCGACCAGTTGCATCGTCATGAGCGCTGGAAGCGGATTCGCCAGGTGGAGCACGAGATCCATCTCGCCAGAGGCGATATGGCGATCGATCAGGAGCGAGGTGAACTCGCGCGCGCGCTGCTGATAGGCGAGCACGGCCTTCGGCCCGAGCGCGCGGTTGAGCAGCATGCGCGGGCCTTCCCAATCGGGCAGGTCCAGCTCAGTGGGGTAAAGGGGGAAGGGCAAGGGCGGGATGCCGATCCCGCCATCGAGCTTGCCGGACGCATCGTGGAAGCGGCCCGATGAGAAAGTCTTCGGGTCACGGAGCGCCGTGAAGACCTCCTTATATCCGGAAATCAGCCAAAAGCCGCCATGATGGCTCGACCAGGCGACGGGGCTCAGGTCGCGCGCGGCACGAAAATGGGTGGCGGCGTGCGCCGCATGTTCGGGCGAATGCTGGTCGAAATCGATCCGGATCCGAGAATCTTCCGTGGTCACGCCCATGATCGCAAGCCCTCTCCCATCGTGCTCTTCTGTCCGATCGAATGCGCCTTCGCCGCGGCCGTGACACTCGACCTGCTCGTCGGCAGCCGATCGATGTTAAATGGTATCGATCGGCCGTCAAGGCGCGTGCGGCGCGATCAGGCTACGGAAATCAATCATCATCCGGTCGCCGTTCAGCTACCACCGTGAGCAAAAGCCCGCAGATATTCCTTCGCAAACCTGTCCATGACCCGCTTTTTGTCGTCGAGCGACGAGTGGAGACCGAGCTCCATTACGAAGGGGAAAGTCACGGTTGCATCCATTCCCTGCTCATGCAGACGCTTGAGCTCGTCGACTGTGGCAACGCGCGTCAGCGGGAACATCGTCTCGAATGGTAGCTGGGCTCGCCCGGCCTCTTCGCGAAGGAGGCGCAACCGGGTGATGATCGCAGGGATCTCCTCCGGCAGGTTGCCCCCACCGATCCAACCATCGCCGAGCCGAGCCGCACGTCGCCACGCGACTTCGCTCGATCCCCCTATATAAATGGGCGGGTTGTAGCCGGGCATCGGATCGATCCGGATCGCATCGAATGCGTAGAATTCGCCGCGATGCTCGACACTGCCGCCCCGCCACAATTTGCGGGTCACCTCGATCGCTTCGTCGAGGCGCTCACCGCGCCGCTCAAAGGGCACGCCGGCTGCGTCGAACTCCTCCCGCATCCAGCCCGGCGCGACACCGATTATCGCGCGGTTCCCGGAGAGTAGAGCGAGCGTACCCGTCGCCTTGGCGGTTACGATCGGGTGGCGCGTGGCCATCGTGTAGATGCCGGCCACCAAACGCAGCCGACTGGTTACCGCCGCCTGCGCCGCCATTGTCACCCAGAGATCAGGATAGGGCCAGTCGTTCGGCATCGGCGGTGCGCCATCGGGCGTCATCGGGTATCGGCTACGCAGGGTTTCGGGGAAGCAGAAATGATCACCATGCATCACCCCGTCAAAGCCGAGTTCCTCGGCATGACGCGCGCAATGTACCTGCTGGTCGATCTCGATCCAACTCAGATTCTGCCAGAACTTCAGGTCATCCTCCTAGACTTAGACGCCGCTAGCCCCGCTTCGAGTGCCTCTGGACCGCTAATCGCATGCCGTCCCATACGATGCGTCTCGTCAACGGCTACCCATAAACACGCCATGCAACCTCGTTCGAACGGACCATTACAAGCGCGCGTCGAGCGGGCCCAACATCCTCGTCAACAACGAGGTGGCGGTGCTATCGGAGGATATGACGTTGCTCGATACGCCGATCGAGAGCTGGGACCGCATCGGGGCGGTAAACCCGCGCGGCGTCTTTGTCGCCTCCAATTCCGCGGTGCCCCACATGCTGGCCCGCGGCAACCGCTCGATCGTCAACATGTCGTCGAGATCAGGCCGCTACGCCGGATAAGGGAGCAGTCGAATGAACGATCTACGCCTCTCGCTGGAGCACATGACCGTGCTTGGCCTTTCACCGACTCAGATTGTCGATACGGCCGAAAAGCTTGGAGTCGAGTTGATTAGCCTCATTCTCGATACCGGCTCGTACAGGATAGCGGCGCCGTCCTTCCTCGAGCGTCCCGGTCTCACCGACGAGATGGTCGCCCGGCTTAAATCGAGCCGGTCAGGATTCATGCGGCCGAAGGCTTTCTGATCGACAGCAACTTCGACGCGGAGCGCTTCCAGCGGCTCATTGAAATCTCTGCACGGCTCGGGGTGGATCGCGGTATCGTAATGATCAGCGATCCGGAGCGTGACCGAGCCACTGATCAGTTCGGCCGGCTCTGCGAGATGGCGCAGCCCTATGATTTGCAGATTTCGCTCGAGTTCGTTGCCTTCGCAGAAGTGTCGACGCTCTCGGAGGCCTGCGGGATCGTGGAGGCGACCGCGGCGGCAAACGCGGCGGTTTCGGTCGACATCCTCCACTTGATGAGAACTGGCGGCTCACCTGCCGATCTCGAGCGCGACGGGCTGCGCTTTGGCGCAGCGCAGCTCTGCGACGGGCCACGGACGCTGCCGCGGGACCGATGGGAGCATGAGGCGGTCAGCAGCCGGCTGGTCCCCGGAACGGGAGAGTTCCCGATCACCGCCTTCTTGCAGGCATTGCCGGCGAACCTCGTCGTCGGCGTGGAAGTGCCCCAAGGCATCCCGGTTACCAGCCCGCAGCTGCTGGCCGAGGCACGCCGCAGCATTGAGGCGGCAAGGGCGGTGAGCGGCCGCTTGCGCTAGAGGCGGCCGAAGCCGGTATGACCATCGGCGTGGAGATCACTCCGGAACGCCCGCAGGTGCTCAGCCGGGGCGCTCGGCCTTGCGGTGGTAAAACGCACCGCAGGTCATGCCTCGCCGCCAGCATCACGCTTGATAGTCGAAGCTATGATCGAAATTCTCGACAAGGGCGTCGAGCTTGTCGGTCGAAAACCCGTTGGTCGGCGTAAATATGCAACTCCCCGGTGAGGAACAATTATCGTCGCAGTTGCTGGCGTCGCACGTTGAACCATCCTTCATCCGAAGGGACGAGGAGCGCGCAGGCGCGAGGATCCATGCCTCCTCGAGGCCGGTCAGGAAAACCTTCGCTTCTGCTGTTTGACATAGCTCGGCACTGACTGATTTCGCCCTCATTTTGAGCGATTATGCCCTCCCCAAGCCAAGGCCAATCCCATAACTGGATCGCAAATGGTCATAAGGCCAGCCGGAGCATTTCGACGTGTGCAAAGCACCGAAATCCTTCTGCGCTTCGGGTTTCGAGGGAGGACAATATGCAACGATCATCGCTATATCTGTGTGGATCGGCGCTGGCGCTCGTATCTGCGCCTTTGCTGGCGCAGAAATCGTCTGATGCCGCGGGGCCTTCACCAACGACTGGACCCGCTTCGATGCAAGGCCAGGGTGGTCTTGAAGAAATCATTGTCACCGCACGGCGGGTCGAGGAAAATCAGCAAAAAGTCCCCATCGCGGTTACGACCATTGCTGGCGCGGCGCTGCAACAGCGCAACGTCGATCGCGTAAACGATCTTCAGTTCAGCGTGCCCAATCTCCAGATCAGGCAAAATCAAATCACCCCGTCGATTGCAGAGTTTTCCCTTCGCGGTCAGCGCCAGCAATTTTACACCGATGAGAATGTCGTTGCCTATGTCAATGGCGTTCCGCAGGGTACGCGCGCACTGACCCTATACGACATGCAGAGCGTACAGGCGTTGAAGGGGCCGCAAGGTACGCTCTTTGGCAAGAATTCGATGGGCGGCGCCATGGTGTTCGCCACGACGCGTCCGGCCTTCGAAACCTCGGGCCGGATCGAATTGGAATATGGCAATTATGACCGGAAAACCGCGCTGGGCATCTTCAATACCCAGTTGGTCCAAGACAAGGTCGCGGTCCGCTTTGCAGGAAATATCGAACGGCGCGACGGCGTCTACAAAAACTCCTTTCCAGGCGGGAAGGACGCTAATAACCGCCATAGTGAAAGCGCCCGCTTGACGTTGCTGGTGAAGCCTGATGATCGCTTCGAAAGCCTGACGACTTTTGACTTCCTGCATCGCGATGAACTGCAGACCCCGACTCTGGTCGAAGCGGCGAATCTCCTTCATCCCTTCGGTGGTCTGGTCGCCCAGGGTGTGACCCAGCAAAGCGCGCTGGGCGGAGGAGTTCCGGTTCTTACCGCAGACGCGGCGGGAAACGCCAATGCCTTGCTTGTCCGCAGGGGCAACCCATATCGGATCGAAACGCCGACGGGTATCGGCACTACAATTCCAAGCGGCGGCGCATATGACCCGCTTCAGGCATTGGGAACTTATGTGAAATCTTTTGGCGTCTCCAACAACACCTCGTTCGAACTGAGCGATAATCTGACGATCCGGAACATCATATCCTACCGCCACGAGCGTTCATTCGATCATCAGGATACGTCGGGCATTGGTGGGTTTACGGTCAATCTTGGACCGTTCTTCGGTCTCCCAAACATCACCGTTCCAGGCCATTTCATTGACTTCACACCTAATTACAACCAGAGGGACAAGACCTTCACGGACGAGCTTCAGATCATTGGGGAGTATCGTGATTTGAAGTTCATCGTAGGGGGTTTTTACAGCCATCTGGACAAATTCTTCTCAAACGTATCCAGTGCCATGGCCGGACCTTTCGATTTCACTGGCGCCGGGCCCCGCTATGACGATGAGTTTACCAAGGTCTCTTCCAAGGCCATTTTTGGCCAGGGAACTTACGATTTCTCAACGGTCGGGCTTGAAGGCGTGCGCCTGACGCTTGGCGGACGTTATACCTCGGACAACAAGAAATATCTGGGCCACAACTTTTTCGCGAACGGCAACAACGCAAGTTTCCAGGTCTGGTCGCAGGCAGCGCCAGGATCAGTCTGCAATTATGGCAATGGCACCGGCCTCAGCGGATCGAGTGTGAGCAACGCCAATGAATGCGCGATCCGGGCCGAGAAAACCTTCAAGGCCTTCACCTGGACAGCCTCGCTTGAATATCAGGTGACTCAGAACACCCTCGTCTATCTCGCCAACCGTCGCGGTTACAAGGCAGGCGGACCGAATCCGACGACGGCCAACCTTGATTTCACCATGTGGGGGTCGGAGCGCCTCACCGATTTTGAAGTGGGCCTGAAGCATCAGGGCTATATTGGTACCGTTCCTTACCGCCTGAACATTGCGGCTTTCACCGGCAAGTACACGGACATCCAGACGCAGGATATCGTACAGTTTTGCGCCAATGCCGCGTGCAGCAGCACCTTTACCGATCTGATTATCTTCAACGTCGGCAAGGCGCGGATCAGGGGCGTCGAAATCGATGGATCAATCAAGCCGATCCTCGATCTGACGCTTGATTTCGGCTATTCCTACCAGGTTGGCCGTTACGGGAAGGGTTCGGTGATCCCACAGCCGCGCGACCCGAATCGTCCGGTCAACGACTTCGCCGATCCCTCGTCACCGGCCTCCAATCCGATCGACTATGCGGGCGGCGTGAACCTGGCCGGCACGGAGTTTCCCGGGGTGCCGCGCCAGACGTTTACGGCGGCCGCGACCTATAAAATGGCGTTCATTCCGGAGAGCTTCGCAAAGACATTGCTCAGCGCCAACTACGCGATCCGTTCCAAGACCAAGGGCATTCAGGCTGTCGGTGTGTATCCAACTCCGGGCTTCGATGTCCTCAATACGAGGCTTTCGTTCAACGAACTGTTCGAATCTGGCGTTTCTCTGGCGTTCTGGGTTCAAAACCTTACGAAAGAGGTCTATCGTGTTTCGTGCGCGGACAATCTGAGCACGCTTGGTTTTGCCCAATGTCGCTGGGGTGAACCGCGGACATATGGCGTGACCGGATCCGTCAAATTCTAAGCCACTTCCGCTCTGATCTCGCGTGAGGGCATATAAGAAGGCCTCCGATCCTTGTGAACGGAGGCCTTCTATTTGCTCATCCCGCCATAGATGCGGGACCATTGCCGGTTCGCGCATTGTCGGCGAGGCGCCAGACATCGCTGCATCTTCCTGCACAAGGCGGAAGCGACGTCCCAACAGACGATGGATGTCGCGCAATCGCCGGCAAAGGATGTGATCGAGCGGAACCAATTTCGATAGGCGAAGGCATGACCAAACAACCGATCGTCAACGCCACACCGAAAAGAGCGCAGCAACCATTTATCTCGGCGACGGCCGTCCTGATTGTCGGCGCATTATTCCTGTGGGGCGGCGGCAAGCTTCTGCTCCTTGGCGGGTCGGCCTATTATCTTATTTCCGGCCCGATCTTGCTCGCGGTCGCGATCCTGCTGTTCCGGCGCAGGACGTCGGGCTACGCCCTCTATGGGGTCTTCCTGCTCGGCACGGCGGTGTGGGCACTGGCCGAGACCGGCCCGCAATTCTGGCCGCTCTTCGCCCGCCTGGGCGCACCGCTGATTCTGGGAATGGGAATGGTCATGCCCTGGCTGTTCCGCCGGTTCGGGTTGGTGAAGATGACGGGTGGCTGGCTGTTGTGCGTGGCGCTCGGAACCGCCGTGGTGTTGGTGGCCTTGCGGCCGGCCAATCCGAACGGCGGCGCGATCCCCTCAATTGACCAACCGGCAGCCGACTGGACGACCTACGCCGGCGACCTCGGTGCCGCCCGCTTTTCGGCTCTCGGACAGATCGGCCGCGACAATGTCGGCCGCCTGGAGCGTGCATGGGTATATCGCACCGGAGATTTCCCCGGCCCGGCGGACGCAAGCATCGCCTGGACCTTCGAGGCGACACCGCTGCAGATCGGCAATCGCCTCTTCATCTGCACAGCACACACCCAGGTCCATGCCATCGACGCCACCACCGGGCGCCGCCTGTGGGTATATGATCCCAAGGTCGACGACGGTTGGTCGCCGCTCAAGGCATGCCGCGGCGTTGCCTATTATGCGACGTCAGGCAAGGGCGGCGATGAGGGGGCGATCTGCCGCGAGCGCATCATCTCCCCCATCACCAACGGCGGGCTGCAGGCTCTTGACGCTACCAGCGGCCAGCCCTGCCCCCAGTTCGGCGCGCATGGCCGTATCGACCTCAAGCATGGATTGGGTCTGGTGCGGCCAGGATATTATTTCACGACATCCGCCCCTCTGGTCATCGGCGACAAGATCATCGTCGGCGCGTTCGTCATGGACGGCGCCGAGGTGGGCGTACCGTCCGGCGTCATTCGCGCCTTCGACGCCGTCACCGGCAAGCTGGCCTGGGCCTGGGATCTGGGCGCCAGCGAAGTAGCGGAAATTAACAGGAACAGGCCCGGCGGAGGCGATTTCGCGCGTGGAACGCCCAATGCCTGGGCCCCGCTGACCGCCGACCCACAACTCGGTATGGTCTATGTGCCGCTCGGCAATGCCACCCCCGATTTCTATGGCCGCCATCGCTCGCCATCGATGGAACGCTTCGGCAGCGCCCTCGTGGCGCTCGATGTCGCGACGGGAAAGTTGCGGTGGAGTTTCCAGACCATCCATCACGATTTATGGGACCAAGACATTCCTGCGCAGCCAACGCTGGTCGATTTTCCGACGGCCCACGGCTCGGTACCCGCGCTGATCCAGCCGACCAAGCGCGGCGAACTGTTCGTGCTTGACCGCCGCACAGGCAGGCCAGTCGTTCCGGTCGCGGAAAGGCCGGTTCCGCAGGGCGCCGTACCCGGCGACTTCACCGCCAAGACCCAGCCGTTTTCCACGGGCATGCCGAGCCTGCTTCCACCGCCGCTCAGTGAGGCCTCCGCTTGGGGCATGACCCCGCTCGATCAGCTCTGGTGCCGCATCCGCTTCCGCGAACTGCGTTATGAAGGGCCGCTGACACCACCTTCCATGCAGGGCACGATCTCCTATCCGGGCAGCGCCGGCATCATTAGTTGGGGCGGAGTCACGCTCGACAAGCAGCGTGGGATTTTGATCGTCAACAGCAGCCACACGCCCTTTAAGACGACGCTCATCCCGCGGGCCAAGGCTGACAAAATGGGCCTGAGCATCGCTCCGAACTCGGAAAGGGCATCCGATGCCAGTCGGGGCTCGCCGGAGAAGCAGAGTGGGGCCAGTGCTGGACTTCCCCAGGTCGGCACTCCTTATGCCGCGCAGGCGGTACCGTTCCTGTCGCCGCTCGACGTCCCGTGCATCCAACCGCCCTGGGGCCGACTTACCGCCATTGATCTAGCGACACGCAAGATCATCTGGCATCAGGCCTTCGGCACATCGAGCGACACAGGCCCAATGGGCATGCGGGTCGGCCTGCCGTTCCCCATTGGCGTGTTCAACACCGGCGGATCGGTCGCGTTGTCCAGCGGGGTCTTCTTCATAGCCGCGGCGCAGGATCGATATCTGAGGGCCTACGATACGGTCACTGGACGAGAGCTGTGGCGTGGCCGCCTCCCCGCCGGCGGACAGGCGACCCCCATGACCTACTATTCCGCCAAGACCCGCCGCCAATATGTCGTGATCGCCGCCGGCGGCCATGCGGGCATTGGAACGCAGGTAGGCGACTATGTCATTGCGTACCGCCTGTAGCGAGGCAAAAGTGGGAATTCGCCGCTTGCTACTTCGCCGCGGTCGTCCGTTCCGATGTTGACAGGGTACGAAGGCGGAGCATGATCGGGGGCAACCTCGCGAGAGGATTTTCCGCTCCGGGCCATGAGCATTGCGAGAGGATGTGAAATGAGCTTCTACGTGGATGCCGAAGCCTATCATGTCGCCCATGTCGTACCTGATCTGGACACAGCCGTAGACCGGCTGCTGGATTCGGGTTTCGGTCCAGCGCATTTCATCCGCGGAACGGAGATGAGGGCGCGTTATCGCGGCGAGATGATCAACATCCGTGTTTCAGCGGCCTTCGTCGTTGTTGCAGGTCTGCTGACGGAGATCGTAACGCAAGACGACGACACCCGATCGACCTTTACGGATTTCATCCGGCTTCATCCGTCCGGCGCTCTGCACCATGTCGCTTATATGAGCGACGACTTCCAGGCGACCCTCAAGGAGGTGGCGGCGCGCGGGCTGACGCTGGTCCCGCACATGGAATATGTCGATGCCAATGGCAGCGCCTTCGAATCCTATTATGAGCCTGAAGGCAAGCCGGATGCCCTGCTGCTGCAACTGGCGCTGCCGAGCCCCCTGGATCACGTCTATAAGAAGATCGTCGACATCGCCGAGCATTGGGACGGCACTGATCCCAAACGCGATTTCTGGGCGTTGGTACCGGAAGGGGTGCCATGACGACACATCGTCGCCCCGTGTTGGAGAAGTTCACCCGTTCGCCTCGAATGCCCGGTGAGGCGATGCGGGTYGGGCCGCCGCGATCAAGCGGCGATCAGCCGCCGAACGAACTGGACTTGATTCCGTTGCAGGTGGCGAAAGCCCTTGTCGATATCATGGGCCAGACCCGGCTGAATACCGAAGTGGTGCTGACCAATGCCGGGCTCGATCAACTCGCCCAAGCGCTCCGCGATGGCGGGCCAGTCACCATTCCACGCCCAATCTTTGCCGCCCTCGCCGACCAATGCGTCGTCGCCCTTCACAATTACGCCTGCGAGCGCGAAAATCTGCGCGCCCTACCTTACAGCTATTTCCACTTGCTGTGCACGTCACTCATCGCAACGCCGGACTTGCGAACCGCCATCCAGATCGCTTCCCAATTCGAAGAAATGATGCTCGAAGGCCGGGGCGCGATGCGTCTCGCCATCGTCGGGGATGAGGCAATCCTCACGCTCGATCTTGGTCATGCCGTGCGGGATCTGCCGACGCTTCTGGTCATGATGTTTGCGCTGGGATCTTTTCATCGGATCTTCAGTTGGCTAATACGCGACGAAATCCGCTTGTCCGATGTGTTCCTTGATTTTCCGGCGGCGCTTGCGCAGCCGGCTTTCAACATACTGTTTCAGCAGGAACCCAAGCTGGAGCAGAAGCAAAGCGCGATCGCATTTTCACGAGCTTATCTCGATCGCCCCGTGTCGCGCACCTTCGGGGAGTTGACCGAGCTGTTCGAATACTTTCCCTTCGACCTGTTCCCGCCTTCCTACAATCAGGAAAGCTTGATCGAGCGGGTACGCAGGGCGACGAACCTTGCGCTTAGCTGGAATGAGGATCTACCCAAGGTGGATCAGCTCGCCCGATCCTTCGGGATGAGTGCGCCGACCCTGCGCCGGCGGCTCGCCCATGAGCATGCCACCGTCAATGCCATCCGGAAGGAATGCCGTATGAAGCTGGCGGAGCGCCTCCTCTGCGGCTCGAAGCTGACAATCGACCAGATCGCCTACCGGTGCGGGTTCTCCGATATCACGGCTTTCCGGCGCGCCTTCGGCGGCTGGTTCGCCACGACGCCGAGCGACTATCGAGCGAAGGCGGCGAAGGAACGTGGCACGGTCAGGATGGGTGCCGCCAGCTGAGCCTCAGCCTGCGCACTGGAATTTACCATATCTCGTTCGCGTGCCGGCAGTTCCGCGTCGGCGATGCTGAAATCCTCGGCCGGTGGGGCGGACTTAACCTATTCGTCGACGATGGTCGGGTCGAACTTTACTCCGACGTCGTCGCCCGAGCTATCAAACCTCAAGTTCTGACACGCAAGAACGCGCCGCTCCCGCTGGACACAATGTCGGCGGCTTCTTGAGATCTACCCGAACGACCTTCCGCGAGCGGGTCAGGCAGCCGGTGGCACGGATCTCGCCCGAAGCTTACAGCGTGATTGGTCTGCAGATAATCGTCGTAGCGCGACATGTCGTGGGTGTGGAGCGGCCCATGCGCGCCCGCGATGCCGGCATTGTTGAAGTACCACTCAACTTAGTTTCGGATTGGGCTCTGATTTTGTAATCGCCTCGAAAGTCTGGGTGTAGTGATGGTCGAGCAAGGCGATCGCGCGATCGGCATCGCGATTGATGCATGCATCGACCAGATCGCGATGTTCCTGCAG
>NZ_JBFUKC010000033.1:0-17426 GCF_056401045.1 Rhizorhabdus sp. P4_G6
ATCCATAAAACCGCCTCGACGAACATGCGATTATCCCGGCCCGTCGAGCCCTTCTGATCGGGGCGCCCTATAATCAACGGCGCCATGCGGTCCCACCCACTGTCGGTCAGCACCAACCGGTCCATCACACCCATGACTGCCTCCAAAAGACAGCCTTGAATCAGAACTCAGCCCAAAAGGGAATCCTTAGAGTCCACACCGCCTAGCGTCCGTTAGGGAAATGAAAGGACTTGTCCCGCTAAATGCGCCTTCGGGTGCGCCGTTACCGGCAGCAGCAGGATGGTGTTTCAGATGGTCACGTCGGTCGGATCTTCGATTCTCACGGCGCTGGGAGCGTCCAGCATCGATACGGGTTCGCTCGTCGACCAGCTCGCGACGGCCGCGATCGCCGACAAGCAGAAGGCTCTGACCACGCGCGAGAGCGCGAACACCAGCAAAATCTCCGACCTCGCGACCGCAGTCAATTCGATCGGTTCCTTCTCGTCATCGCTGTCGAGCCTGGTATCGGGCGGCACGCTGTTCACCCAGCCCACCAGTTCCAACAGCGCGATCGTCAATGTCAGCGCCATCGCTGGCGCGCGACTCAACGGGCTGTCCGCCACGATCAAGGTCGGCAAGCTCGCTGCCGCGCAGACGATGACGGCCGCCCCGCTGCTCTCCGCTGCAACGGCCGTCGGGCTCGGCACGCTCAGCCTGAAGGTCGGCAGCCAGACCAAGACGATCACCATCGATGCGACAAACAATTCGCTTGCCGGCCTGRCCAAGGCGATCAAGGATTCCGGCCTGGGCGTGACCGCCAGCACCGTCGTCGATGCGTCGGGTGCGCGGCTCGTCGTCAAGGGCACAACCGGTACGACCAATGCTTTTTCGCTGACCATGACGAGCGGCAACGCCGCCGAGTTGGGCCGCTTCGTCTATGATCCGACCACCTATGATCCCGACAACATCACCGGCCTGACGCTCCAGCAGGAGGCGCAGAACGCCGAGCTGACTGTGGATGGGGTGGCCGTCACCAAGGGGAGCAACAGCTTCACCGACGTGATCGAAGGGGTGAAGATCGACCTGGTCTCGGCCGCACCCGGCACCAGCATCTCGATCGGATCCAGTCAACCGGTCGATGCGATCAAGCAGGCGGTGGGCGATTTCGTCTCTGCCTATAACGAGATGAAGACGACGCTGACCGGGATGACCGGCACAACCGGATCGCTCCGCGGCGATGCCGGCCTGCGCGCGCTCGTTCAGCGGCTCGGCACGCTTACCTCGACCAAGCTCACCTATGCCACCGACGGCAGCCCCACCACCTTGGCGGAAATCGGCGTATCGACCAGCCGCGACGGAAGCCTTGTGCTCGACAGCGCGAAGCTGTCGACGGCGATGACGGCGAACCCGAGCGCGATCGAGGCGATGTTCAACCCCGGCCAGCGCAGCGACAACGCCCTGATCAAGATCACCAACGCCGTGGGCAAGGTGAAGGGCGGCATCTACACCGTCACCAATGCGACGCCCGGCAGTAGCGGCACCAACGCCTCTGCGACGCTCGACGGCGGCTATACCCTGCCGCTCGGCCCGACGGGAGTCACCGCCTCCTTCGTATCGGCGGCGGTCGGCCTGTCGTTCGACGTGCTCGGCCCGGTCACTACCGCCAAGATCACCATCGACATGGGCCTTCAGGGCGCGCTCGACGCGATCAAGAACGAAATGACCGCAAGTTCAGGCCAGCTCACCACCTCGCAGAAGAAGCTCGAGAACGAGAAGGCGGCGATCAGCGACTCCAAGGAGAAGCTGACGACCAAGGACACCGCCTATCGCGACCAGCTGACGAAGCAGTTCACACGGATGCAGTCGGCGCTGCTCGCCTACAGCTCGACCCAGAGCTACCTCACCCAGCAGGTGAAGCTGTGGACCAACGGCAGCAATTGATCTCGAACCCGACGAAGAAGAGAGAATAAGGCATGTTCATGAACAACGGCTATGGCGCGATGGGGGGGGCGAGGCTGCGCTACCAGGCCGTCGATATCGAGAGCCAGGTCGAAGGCGCGTCGCCGCACCGGCTGATCGGCATATTGTTCGAAGAACTGATGAAGGCGATCGAGATCATGCTGGCCGCGCAGCGGGCCGGCAATCGCGCCAAGACGATCGACAAGCAGGCCCGCAGCTCGACGATCCTCCTTGCGCTGGAAACCAGCCTCGACTTCCGCAACGGCGGCGAAATCGCCATAAACCTGGCGCGGGTCTATCGCGAGGCGCGCCGGCTGATCCAGGAGGGCGGACGCGGCGACGATCCCGCCATGGTGGAACGAGCCCGTGACCTGCTGGCGGGGATCGTCGATGCCTGGGAACAGATCGGCTGATCTTTAGGGACTGTTAACGCTGCCGGCCGCATCATGCGGCTGCAGGAGACGATCATGGCGCTGTTCAACCACAAGTCCGCAGGCGAAGCCGCCCCCTTCAAGGAACGGCGCACAAAAGGCCGTGTCGTGGCATTCAGCGCCGACATTGTCGCCGAACATGTCCCCTCTCCGGCTCATGCACTCCAGCAGATGCTGGCCGATCGCGCCGTCGAAAGCTTCATCGCCGATCCCGCGGAGCGTCGCCGTGCGCTGATCCGCTTCGTCGGCATTGCTATCCTGCTGTGGGGTGGCAGCGCGACAGCGCTCGCCACGATGATGGCTCTGGCGCGATAGGGCTCAGTCTCTCTCCAGCTTGGCGCCGTCCAGCAGCCTGGCCGCCCTTTGCGCTTCGGCCTTGTCCCTATCCTTCTCGGCCTTGGTTCGCCCGAATTTCGCGCGATTGGCCTCCGCCGCGACGCGCTTGTCGAGCTTGCCCTTCGCCTTGCGCGCCTTGTTGAGATTGACCAGGTCACCCATCCCTTGATTCTGCCCGCGCGCCGCAGGTGACGCAATCCCCTCGATCCGCTAGGAGCGCGCCGATGAATGACGACGCTCTCCGCGGCTGGATCGAATCGACCCTCGGGCATAGCCCCCGGGACGTGGCGCTGTTCAAGCGCGCGCTGACCCATGGCAGCCATGGCCCGGTGCATTATGAGCGGCTCGAATTTCTCGGTGATCGCGTGCTCGGGCTGATCGCGGCGGACTGGCTGTATATGCTGTTTCCCGACGAGCCCGAGGGCAAGCTGTCGCGACGGCTCAATGCGATCGTCAGCCGCGAGGCCTGTGCCGAGATCGGGCGCGAGATCGGCGTCGCGACCCACCTCAAGCTCGGCAAGCAGGCCCGCGACGATGGCGCCGTCGACAGCGACAATGTGCTCGGCGATGTCGTCGAGGCGCTGATCGGCGCACTTTTCGTCGAAGGCGGACTTGTCGCCGCGCAGGAATTCGTCCGCCGCGCCTGGGCCGAGCGGGTGACCGGTCAGGGTCAGGCGCCGAAACATCCGAAGTCGGCGCTCCAGGAATGGGCCGCCGCCAACCGTTGCCGCCCGCCGGTTTACACCACCGGGGCGCGCACCGGGCCGCATCATGCCCCGCGCTTCACCGTCACCGTCGCAATCCCGGGCAAAGCCGAGGCAAGCGCCGAGGGCGCGTCGAAGCAGGAAGCCGAAACCGCCGCCGCCAAGGCCTTGCTGGAGAAATTATAATGACCGAACGCTGCGGCTTCGTCGCCGTCGTCGGCGCCCCGAACGCCGGCAAGTCCACCCTCGTCAACGCGCTGGTCGGCCAGAAGGTCGCGATCGTCAGCGCCAAGGCGCAGACCACCCGCACCCGGCTGATCGGCGTCGCCATCGCCGGCGAGAGCCAGATATTGCTGGTCGACACCCCCGGTATCTTCGCGCCCCGCCGTCGCCTCGATCGCGCGATGGTGGCGGCCGCCTGGAGCGGTGCGCAGGACGCCGACCTGATCGCGCTGGTGATCGATGCCAAGACCGGCGTCACCCACAAGATCGCCGAACTGCTCGACACGCTCGCGGCGCGGCACGAGCCCAAGCTGCTCGTGCTCAACAAGGTCGACATCGCCGACAAGGGTAAGCTGCTCGAGATCGCCACAAGGCTGCAGGAAAAGCTGTCACCGGAAGCAATCTTCATGATCTCGGCCAGCACCGGCGACGGCGTCGACGACCTGCGCAGGGCGCTGGCCGAACGCATGCCCGAGGGGCCGTGGCACTTCCCCGAGGAACAGGTTTCCGACGCGACCGACCGGATGTTGGCCGCCGAGGTRACCCGCGAACAGCTCTACCACCAGCTCCATGCCGAGCTGCCCTATGCATCGGCAGTCGAGACCGAGAAATATGACGAGCGCAAGGATGGCTCGGTGGCCATTCACCAGCAGATCCTGGTTGCGCGCGATACCCAGAAAGCCATCGTGCTCGGCAAGCGCGGCGCGCGGCTCAAGGAAATCGGCTCGCGCTCGCGCACCGAGCTCGAACGGCTGCTCGACCGCAAGGTCCACCTGTTCCTGCACGTCAAGGTTTCCGAGAAGTGGGAAGAAGATCGCGGGCTCTACCGCGAGATCGGGCTAGACTGGGTGGAGTGACGCAAGCAGCCGACGTCGCCAATCAAGCGCCTAACAGCTCGTCCACCCATTGCGGCACCAGCTGGCTCGCGGGCCCCATTCGGCTTTCGTGGAAGAAATAGCTCCCTGCCGATGGCTCGAGGTTGAGTTCGAGAGTCTGCGCTCCGATGTGCCGCGCCGTCTGCACGAAGCCCGCGGCCGGATAGACCGCACCCGAAGTCCCGATCGATACGAACAGATCCGCGTGTCGCAGTTCGCGATCAATCAAGTCCATTTCATAGGGCATTTCGCCGAAGAAGACGATGTCGGGCCGTAGCGCGTCGACGGCTCCACAGGCGCCGCATTCGGTGCCGTCCAGCATCGCCCCGCCGTAGGTGGCACGCACGCCGCACGCTTCGCACAGCGCGGACATCAGTTCGCCATGCATGTGAAGCAACCGCTGCGCGCCCGCGCGCTCGTGCAGATCGTCGACATTCTGGGTAACGATCAGCAGATCGCCAGACCATTCGCGATCGAGCCGCGCCAGCGCCTGATGGGCCGGATTGGGCGCAACCGAACCGAGTGCCAACCGCCGCTGATCATAGAAATCGAGCACCATATCACGGTTCCGCACCAGCGCCTCGGGCGTGCAGATATCCTCGACGCGATGACCTTCCCAAAGACCGCCAGGGCCGCGGAACGTGTTGAGGCCGCTTTCCGCGGAAAGGCCGGCACCGGTGAGGACTACGATGCTTTGAAAGTCGTTCATTTCGGCATGATAGCGCGCGCGCGCGCGCACCGACAGCCGGTGTTACGGAGCAGCGGCAGGAATTTGCGTCATGCCGTGGCGGGTTTCGCGATCATATGCCTCCTGCAGCGCGGCGACGCGGGCCTGGGTCTGCTGCGCCAGCCTGCTGATCGAGTCGCAACCGGCATCGCGCGCCGCCACCTCGAAATCGCCGCGATGATCATAAGCGATGCGGGCATGGCCGGCTTCGTGAATCTCGAGACCCCGCCGGCTACGGCGCCAGAAAGCGAGGCCCTGCGGCGTGACAGACCTGGTCACGAGCCTGGGCAGTAATATGGTGATCGAGAGGATAGCCTGGGGGGAGGCAACCAAGCACCGCGATCCGCTGCGCGATTCTCGCCAGCCCACCTTGATGCTCCAGGCGGTCCGGGCCATGCCTTCCCCGTCGCCACTGCGCGGAGCTCGTGCGCGCATCGAGGCATAGATCTCGGCGGGCGTCCGGCCTTCGATATCATAATATTCGAACTTCAGCCGTGGAATGCCCTGGAACGGCGACGGTTCGGCAGCGGACAGCGGCGATGCAAGCGCCAGCCCGATCCCGAAGATGAACAAACTCCTGCGCACCATCAACGTCCTCCAGCCACAGTGTGGCGTCGCCGGCTCCCGATGTGAAGCGCTTGCGTCGCCCTGCCTGCGCGGCCATGAAGCGCGCGACAGAGTGAATGAGGCATGGATATGGCGATCATCGGCATTTTGGGCGCAAATGGGCGAATGGGCCGCGCGATCGCCGATGTAGCGGCCGACCTCGGCGCGACCGTGGCCGGGGGGGTCGATCTGCAGGGCGCCGTCCATGGTCCCTATCTGGACACCGCTTCGCTTGCGGCCGCCAGCGAGGTCCTCGTCGATTTCTCGGCGCCGGCCGCGCTTGCCGGCCATCTCGAAGCGGCGCTCGCGGCGAAGGTACCGCTGGTCGTCGGCACCACCGGGCTGCAGCCCGAACATCACAGGCTGATCGACGAGGCGGCCGCGCGCGGCCTGTCGGTCCTGCAGTCGGCGAACACCTCGCTCGGGGTCAATCTGCTCGCCCATCTCGTCAAGGAAGCGGCCAGCCGGCTCGGCAGCGACTGGGACATCGAGATCGTCGAGATGCACCATCGTCACAAGGTGGATGCGCCTTCCGGCACCGCGTTGCTGCTCGGCGCGGCGGCTGCCGAGGGCCGTGGCTCTACCCTCGCCGATCTCAGCCGCTACGACCGGATCGGCCATGGCAACGACAAACCGCGCGAACAGGGCACGATCGGCTACGCCTCGTTGCGCGGCGGATCGGTCGCGGGCGATCACATGGTCGTGTTCGCTGGCGAAAGCGAACGGATCGAACTCGGCCACCGCGCGGAAAACCGCGCTATCTTCGCACGTGGCGCGGTCAAGGCCTGCCTGTGGATGAAGGGCAGGCCCGCCGGGCGCTATGCGATGGGCGATGTCCTCGGCCTATGAAGAAGGCCGATATCTTCGAGTTCTATCGCCGGCTGGCCGAGAGCGATCCGGCACCGGAGACTGAACTCCATTATGTGAACCCCTATACGCTGCTCGTCGCGGTGGCGCTGTCCGCGCAGGCGACCGACATCGGGGTCAACAAGGCGACCGGTCCGCTGTTCGTCAAGGTAACGACGCCGCAGCAGATGCTCGATCTCGGCGAAGCCGGGCTCAAGGAGCACATCAAGACGATCGGCCTGTTCAATACCAAGGCCAAGAATGTGATCGCCCTATCGCAGATCCTGCTGGATCGCCATGGTGGCGAAGTACCGCAGGCCCGCGAGGCGCTGGAGCAGCTGCCAGGCGTCGGGCGCAAGACCGCCAATGTGGTGATGAACGTCGCCTTCGGCGCCGAGACCATCGCTGTGGATACCCACATCTTCCGGGTTTCGAACCGCACCGGCCTGGCACCGGGCAAGAATGTCCTCCAGGTCGAGCTCAAGCTGGAAAAGGTCACCCCCCAGCCCTTCCGTTCGCATGCCCATCACTGGCTTATCCTGCATGGCCGCTATATCTGCAAAGCCCGCAAGCCCGAATGCTGGCGCTGCCCGGTCATCGACCTGTGCGCCTATAAGCCGAAGACGCCGCCGCCCAGGCTAAGGGGCAACCAACCAGCCGTGGAAAGCGTATAACAGCAGCCGGACGACAGCCCGCGAGACAGACCGACTCCGGCGAGAGGAGAAGGCGATGACCAGGAACATGGCAGGCGCAATCGCGCTGATGGCGGCGGCATTAGGCATATCGGCGGACGCCCGGCCGCTGAGACCCGAGCAGGAAGCGAAGATCAGGCCGGTCGGCGACGCCGTCGACTGCATCCCGCTCCACTCGATACGCAACACACGCGTGCGCGACGACCGCACCATCGATTTCTACATGGACGGCAGGAAGGTGTATCGTAACACCCTGCCGAACAGCTGCCCGCAGCTCGGCTTCGAGGAGAAGTTCAGCTACAAGACCTCGCTGTCGCAGCTCTGCTCGGTGGACATCATCACCGTCCTGCACAGCGCGCCGCTCATGAGCGGCGCGAGCTGCGGCCTGGGCAAGTTCCAGCCGATCAGCGGCGCACCCAAATAAGCCTAGCGGCGGTCAGATCGCTTTGCTAAGCGCAGCGGCGACGCACCCGTAGCTCAGCTGGATAGAGCGCTGCCCTCCGAAGGCAGAGGCCAGGGGTTCGAATCCCTTCGGGTGCGCCAATCGGACCAAGCGGGCCTGAGAAGTCGGGCATGGCCAGCCAGCCCGGCTGCTTGCGGCAGGATCTTGTCACTTGCCGAGTTCACCGCATATCTTCATGAGTCCGAAGCGAGGGGTCGCTGGGGGGAAATGTCATGCGTGGACTGGGCACAGTCACTTCGATTGCACGGAAGGCTCCGCGCAAGCTGGTCATCTGGAGCGCCGTCGCCCTTGTCGTCGGAGCGGCGACCATTGAACTGGCTGCAGAGAGCCTCCTTCGTCTGAAACGGGGCCGGTCAGGCGACTGAGTTGGGCGCCCTACCCTACTGGCTGGTGGCGTTATCGGCATCGCGGTGGTTCGACGGTTTTACGCCGAGCGTATGGCCGATCCCCTTTAACACACGCCCAACGCTGAAACGGCGCGCCTTCGCCTGCGGGGAGCGGTCCCGCTCGATATCCTCGATCTCGTCGATCCTGCCGCGGTAGATGTCCCCGACGCATTCGGCATCACGACAGCGGTCGCGATCCTTGATGAAATCCTCCCGCGAGCGCTGAAGCTTGCGCTTCCCCTTGGCATCGACCGCGGCGTGCGCGTCCTCATATCGCGACGCCATCTGCCGATCGAGTCTTGCCAGCTCGGGGGTAGCACAGATCATCTTCTCGACATCGGACCGGGCATAACGGCATGGGAAGCTCGGCTTGACGATTACCGCCATGTCCTTTGGCGTGTCCCCTGCCTTGTCCTTTGCCTTTTTCCTTTCTTTGTCCTTCTCCCTTTCCCCTTTTCTCTCGGCCTTTTTCTCTGTTTTCCGGTCCTTTGACGCCTCCCCACGGACCGGCGACTGCTTGGCGGCGGCCTTGCTTCCGGCTTCCTCCGGTGGCCGCTCGACCTTCTCGACGGCGCTTGCTGGTTCCGGAGCGGCATCGCGCCGCGGCGGCGATGGGGGATTTGCGGGAGCGGCGGGGACGGATCCTGGCAGATCGGCCCGCGCCAGCAGGTCTATGATCGGTGCCGCTCCCGCCACGCGGTCGATGAGCCCACTGCCATCGGGGGCAGCCCGTGCCGCATAGTTGATATCGGCGACGAGTTGCCGTCGGCCATCAAAGGCTTGTTCCGTGCCAGCTGGGACTTCGAGAATCATCCTTCCCCTGCACACTGTGATTTCGAATTGCGGGTCGTGGAAATTCACGCCAGGCCGCTCCACCCGCACTACAGTTCCTCGGGCGAACCGATCGAAGGTGCCGATTTTGCGGTGGCCGACCCGCAGCGCTTCGCTGAATATATAAGCCTTCAGCCGCGCATGGCTTTGCTCGCTGGAGCAGATCCGACGCAGCTTTTCCGGAACCGCCGTTTCCGCGCCTCCTGGAGCGCGCCCCTCGCTCGGCTGACGGTCGCAGCCCGCGAGCAGTGCCGCCATGGTCGTCACTGCGATACCGAGATGAATGCCGGCCACACATATCTCCATTCGGATCGTGCGTCACAAGCGCGGGAGCCGCTCGGTTGTTCCGGGGTCAGCCCATCCGGAGGCAGGAGGATCATCAACATAGCTGGGCCGATATTCGGGGCTGCCGCCGTCTATACGATCGATGCCCTCATCTCGATCAACGGATAGCCAGCCTTCGCCCTCCCTTATTCGGATGAGCCAACCAGGTGATCGCGCAGCCTGATACATTACAACACAGTCCTCGCGGACGGGACGGATGAGCCTTCGATGAACCGGCGCGCCACCGGATATTAATCCCCGCGCTCATAACAGACGCACTCGCTTTGGGTGGAATGGAGCATTGTCGTGAGCTTCCTTTGCCATTGGGGTATACATCGCTGGGCGAAACGCCTGGCTACCCATAATCCCGTGCGTGTCGTCCGCAGATGCAGGCGCTGCGCGACCGTGCGCGTCACTCGCCTGGAGCGATTGAACGGACCGGCTCTCCAGGAAGAAACCGGCGGGCACGCCGACTTACAATATTAACTACCGAAACAGATACGATCCTGTCGTTTCACTGAGGTTAATCCAATCATGGGTAAATCAGTCCAATGATAGCGAAGAACATGGAGCGCGCGGTCACCGCTTGGCGTAGAGCCGGTATAGAAGGTGGAAAGTGGGTTGTTCGCGCGGACGTTATCGAACTCTTGCGGCTAGGGCATGAGATGGATGCTCCTCGTCTTGCAGAGATGGGAAGAGAGCTGTTTTTCATGGGGATACCGATCGAAATCGGTACTCCTCCTGATGCATCTCCATTCCAGCTCGTCGCACGAGAGCCTGCCGACATGCCCGGCGAGCGGGATCGAGGCTAAGCGGCTCTCGACCCGGTCGCGCCGGGCGGCCGCCCACACTGTTGTTTTACCGCGGTCTGCGAGTCGATGCTTCCATCCGACTGGAATCGCTAGGCTCGATAGAAGCTCGCGTCACGCGTGAACCAGGTGCTCAGCGTGATCCGGTCCTGGCCGACCACCTCGTTGACGCCATGGGCGCATCGCTCGTCGCTCGGGAAAAAAATGAGCGTGCCGCATTGCGGCGTGCTTGCATAATGGCCGCCATGCTCGTTGCGGACGAAGGTTTCGCCGCCGCCATAGCCATCGTTGCAATAAGTGACCGACGTGAAGTGGCGGCAGCTCAGCGTGTCGCCATCGGCTTCGTAGCCGTCATCCTTGTGCTCGGCCATTTTCTTGCCGGGGCGCCACAGCACCAGATCGGTGAAGTGCGGGAAGACGATCGTGCGCAAGCTCAGAGCCAGCAGCTGGCAGACCATGATCCGATAGGCGCCGATCAGCTTGCGCAGTTCCTGGTCGTGCCAGTGATCGAAGCTATAGGTATCGCTGTCGTGCCATGGCAGCCTGTCGGGGTCGCGTGCGCCCTGGTCTCGAGCCGCATGGCTGCGGATCAGATCGCATAGCCTCCGGCAGATCGCCGGATCCAGCGCACCGTCGAAACGGTGGATGAGGGCCGAACCTGTATCCCGCTTCTCCACGATCCGCGCCTCCTCCGTGCCGCCTTAGTTGTAGACCACGGAGACGTTGAACGTCTGGCTGTACAAGCCGGTGTTGGTGCTGCTCGAGATGGTCACGACGCCGCCTATATTGAGCGCCATCGATCCTGAGACATCCATGCTGAGGGAGCCCGATATGTTCGCGGTCAGCGGGATGAGAAGATGGTTGGAGGGCCCGAGCAGATCGACACTCGCGGGAACGGTCAGGGTGAAGGCGGTGCCAGGCTCCCCCTTGAGCGTGTAGGTTGCGGCACCGAACATATATTGGGAGCCAACCCCGGTCATGCCGATGGGAGGCACCGCGCCGCCGAGCGATCGACCGCCGCCGGTCGCAATGGTGACGGTTCCCGATCCGCTGGGAGGGCGGATGATCGTCCCAAAGCTCAGATCCGTCAGCTTGTTGACCTGGAGCGACCGGCGCACGGTCGCGGTGGCGGATGCGGTCAGCCCCGTCACCGGAACCGTCGGATCCTTGTCGACGCGGACATAGAAGCCGGAACCCGCGGCACCGGTCGTCCCGCCGCCATTGTCGCCGGCGATCGGCAGGTCGACGTCCAGGAAAAAGGTGCGCGTGCCGGCCGCCGACCATCCCGAGAACGAGAAGTCGAGCGACGCGCCGCTGCTGGTTCCCGATCCCACCGTGCCCGTGCCGCTCACCGCGGTGAATTTGGAGATCGCCAGGGCGCGGCCGCTGGTCGTGCCGCTCGTACCGACCGTCACCCGTGCGAAGTTGGCCGCATTGTTGCACCGGCGGGGATTTCCGCTGCCGTCGACACAGCGGATCGTCACAGCCCCGCGGGTCACCGGGCCTGAATAGACCACCCCGCTTCCCGAAGAGACGGCCACGACGCCGTTGTTGCTATAGGTCGTCGGGCCGGTCGTCGCGGCGATCAGCGTTCCAAATGCCGGGGCGGTGATCGAGTCGACCGTGTAGGTCTGGGCCGAGGCAGGAGCATGCGCGACCGCCAGCAGCGCGACGGACGATAACAGGCCGCCAATGCATGGGATGCGCCTAACGGGCATCGTCGAACGCCACCATGGCCTGGACGTCGGGTGCCGCGCCGCCCTCGCTTGCGATGGCGAAGCTTACCGGCTTTTCGAGCCGCATCTTCAGCCGCTGCGCCTGCGCATCGACGAGTTCGAGCCTGTAGGTCCCGGGCCGCAGCGAATCGAACAGCACGCTGCCATCATATTCGGTGACGGCTTCGCGCGCCTCGCCCTTGTCGTTCACCGCGCGCAACATCACCGCCGACAGCCCCACCTTCTTCTCGCCGCGCCGGACGAAGATGGTGACCATCACCTCGCCCTTCGCCTGTATGGGGTAGGACACTACAGCAACCGTGCCCGCGCGCGGTGTGAATTCGATCACTGACGGCGGTGCGGCGACATTGTCGAGCGCGACATTGTCCAGATTGGTGCGAACCTGCGCAACGCTGCCATAGCCGAGCCCGGTGACGAGCCCCCTCCCCTTGGCGTCGGTGACGATATCGCCCGCGGAGCCCGACATGACGACACCCGGTACCGGCGCCTCATCCTTGTCGAAGCGGCCATTGCCGTTCTGGTCGAGGAAGGCCTGCAGCGCCATGTTGCCGCCTGAAGCAGCCCCTGGCCGCTGCAGCGCATAACCTCCGCCGAGGGGACTGCGTACAAGGCTGAAGGCCAGCTGCAGCCCAATCCGCCAGTCGCTGTGCGGGGCGCTATATTCTGCCGACAGCGCCATATCGGCAAAACCGAAGCGCCTGGTGGCGGCCATCTGGAGCGTAGTCGCACTTTCGCCAGCAAAGCTGTGGCCCGCGCCGAGCCGGAGGGCCGTCTTTTCAGAAAGATCGCGATCCGCGGTCAAGGATATGCCGCGAAGTGCGGTGACGGGCAGCACCGTATAATCGACATTGGCGCGAAGCTGCCATTTGAACATCGCGAAGGATGATGCGCTGACGATTCCGGACAAGCGGTTGGTCGGGCTGACGCCCGCCGGGTCCAGACGCTCGAAATCGAGCCCGGTCGACAGATAGATGCCGCCGACGGGGCTCGATGCCCTGACCAGGCCGTTCCAGCTCAGGTCGCCATTGGCAAACTGGTCTCGCGAAACCCGCATGGAAACCGGAAGGCCGAAGTCCTTCCACGCCTTCAGCTGGAGGTCCATGTCGAGCGCACTCGATCGCGCCAGCGCCAGGCCGCTGCTTCCGCGCGGCACCGTCTCATCCACGAACCCCCGGCGATATTCCGAATGGCGGACCACCGCCGACACCCCGGCCAGTTCACCCGCCAACGCCAGCGCCAGGCCGCCACCGCCGCGGTCGTCGCGGGCGGCATCGACCTGCGTGGCGATACCGCGAACCGAAGTTCGGATGCCGGCCGTGACGAGGCGGCGCTCGCCGAGCCCGGTCGGCGAATAGCTGGCGACGCCGCCCGCGAGGGTCAGGGTTTCCGTCAGGCCATAGAGCAGGTTCAAGGCCACGCGCAGATCGCCGACACCCGGCGAGGTGATCGCGCCAGACTCCTGGCTGCTGAGATTGATCAGCGA
The DNA here is from genome assembly GCF_056401045.1 of Rhizorhabdus sp. P4_G6. Classification (NCBI taxonomy): domain Bacteria; kingdom Pseudomonadati; phylum Pseudomonadota; class Alphaproteobacteria; order Sphingomonadales; family Rhizorhabdaceae; genus Rhizorhabdus; species Rhizorhabdus sp. P4_G6. Next base: position 13,410 of record NZ_JBFUKC010000033.1, read on the forward strand.
CTTTTCCTGCTGAGCAGCACCAAAATCGAGAACGAACTGGCCTTTTTCCAGCTGGCCGCCGCCGACATTGACCACGCGGACTTCTTCCGATCGCTCGCCGCGCGGTCCGTAGGCGACGATCCGGATGATGTTGATACCGCGGATCAGCGGCACGTCGCGGAACTCGTAGCGGCCCTGCACAGGCGTTGCCTGCCCGCTGCGAAGCACGTCGTTGACGTAGAGCTCGACATCATAGCCGAGCGGCAACTCGCCGCGCAGGTCGATGCGGCCGAACACGCTCTGCTGGCTGAGCGCCGCGGAGCTGAAGGAGATGCCGCGGCCGCCAAGGCTCCGCGGACCCAGCGATAGCGCCGGCGTGAATGTGTCGCCCACAGCCACCCGCGTCAGCCCCAGCGGGCCCAGTGCATTGCCGCCGGCATCCCGGCGCTCGAGCAGGGCCCGTGCCGTGACGGGCTTCCCGGCCTGGTCCGAACCAACATAGCCCTGGAAGTTGCTGAACAGCAGATCGCCACCGGCGCGAACGTCATACCGATAAGGCGTATGCGGAGTCCGCTTCTGCCCCCCGGCTTCGAGCGAAACGTCGAGACTTGGCAGGGTGGCCAGTGCCGCGGCTGATTTTATCCGGTAGACATCCTCGCCACCCCCGCCGTCGCCCTTCAGGCCCCGCATGTTCTTGAGCCGGGCGAGCCGCGACTGGATCGGCAGTGCTTCCAGCGCCGCAAGCGTGAGCCGCAGCGCGGCGCCGTCATAGGTCGCACGAACCGGCAGGATCTTCTCGAGCAGCGCCGCCCGCACATAGATTTCATTGGCGCCGACGACGATATCGCCTGGCGACAGCGGCTGGCTGGTCGCCGCCACGCGTATGATGCCGCTTACCACATCGACCAGAACCGGACGCCGCGCCTCGCCGATCGTCCCCACGATCCGGCGTTCGCCAAGCTGGACGGTGAGATCGACATCGAGCAGCCGCGACAGCTCTCCGATCGGAATGAGCAGCCCCTCGGCGCTGTCATAGGCCCCCAGCGAGTCGGTCAGGCTGAGCTGATCGAGCATCACCTCGACCAGCAGCAGATTATCGTCGGTGAGCAACCCGGGCGCCGGTTGCGCCACGGCTGCGGGCGCTATCGCTCCGATGTCTGTCGTTTGGGCGTTTGCAGGGAATGATACCGAAGCAACTAACAGATACAGGACCGCCGCATGCGGCGGCCGGCTCACGGTGCGGCGAGAGAAGCCTTGCTGAGGATCGCACCCGGTGCGGTATCATCGTCGCGGAATTGCACATCGATCTGCTCGCCCGACGCGGGAATCCGCGTGAGGACGATCCTGACCTGTCGCCGCTCGATCTCCGGATAAACGCCGATCCCGCGCACTGCGCCGATCGGCACGTCCCCCTGCTTCTTGCTTCCCCTGACCTCAATGTCGCCGAACAGCGAGTTGGCCCCCTGCCTGACCAGGTCGAACTTCAAGACCGCCGTCCGCACCGGCTTGGCACGGCCATCAGTCGAAATATCCTCGAAATCGATCGCCGGATGCTCGATAGCGGCGCGGACATCGATTGGTCCGACCCGCAGGATGACCGGGATCGAGATCGCCAGGACGGAATTGATCCGGAAGGCGAGCCTGCCCTCGCTCTGGGCGGCCGCCTGTTCAGCGGTCAGCCCGGTATCGGCGGGCGGAATGCCGGTCACCGTAAGGTGGGTGCGATATTCACCCGGCGCCAGCGTGGTGGTCGCTGCCGCGCGGATGCGGATCGCCTGGCCGACGCCGGGCGTCATACGGATGCGGCGCGGCGTCAGGACCAGATAGGGCTTGGCCGACTTGAGCCGAGCCGCCTCCGGACCCTTTGCCTGCGACAGCGGCACGATCTGGCCGTCTGGAAGCATCACGCGGTCGATCATCTCGACGTCGAAGCCGCCTGTGCCGCCGGTGCTGGCGATGGAGACCGTTGCCGATTTACCCGGCCGGTCGAAGGTAACGCGCTTCGGCGTCAGATTGACGCTCGCTCCAGGAGACGTGGCAACCGCGCTGCCACCGGGGACGCCCTGCGCCGACACTCCCGTGGAAACCGCGAAGAGCATGGCGCCACCGGCGACCAGTACGGCGTTTCGCAATTGGCAGAGCGCGCGAGGCGCAGCTTTCATGCCGGTCAAACCCATATCTCTACATCGTCCCGAGCTGTGCGGCGGCGGCCATAATCAGTTATATTGAATGGTAACTTTCAATATGCCCGCATAATCACCTGCGGTGGCGGAAGGCGACGGTTGCACCCGACCGCCGACATCAAAGGCAAGCTCACCCATACCATCGGCCGAAGCCGTCAACCGGCTCTCTCTGGCCAACCCCGCCAGGTTCATGGCGGGGTTGAACGCAACTTCCCCTTCGCCGCTCAGCCGCGACAACGAAATCGCGGAAGGCACGGCAATCGAGATAACCTGATCCTTGTCACCGATAATGGTGAAACTCGCCTGCTGCAATCCCGCCCGACTGACGACGCGGGCAATGTCGCGCAGCCCGGATTCCGTACCGATCCTGACCCGGCCGATACCGGCAAGACCTTGCGGCAAGGGCAGGCTCATACCGCCGGCGGTGATGCCGATATTGGTCGTCAGCGGCAGCGTCACCGCACCGATAACAGTTTGCTGCTGAGCAACCGCCGAACCCGGCGCAAGGATAGACGCGCTCGCGCTCGTCAAGACGGAGGAAACGGCCCAAAGCGGGGCAGCGTCTGCCGACAGCGAAGCCAGCAGCGCATACCGCAATGACCAGAGGCACAATCGGCCCATATGACTCCCCACAACGCCGACGGCATGACAGCCGTCGGACGCTTATACCCCCAAAGCCTTAAGGGACTTAGTTGTATTGGATCGTCGTATCGAAAGTACCCGTGTAGAGGCCCGTCGCCATCCCACTGGTGATCGCGAAGCTACCGCCGACATAGAGCGGACCACCCACGAGGCTTCCCGCGCTGCCCAGCGATCCCGAGAAGCTGCCCGTCGAGCTCAGCGAAGAGGTCAGCGTCACGGTGATGCCGCCCATGTCGAAGGTCGGTGGAACGGTGATCGTGTAAGCCTGATTTCCTTCACCCGCAGCGGTGTAGGATGCGCGCGCATGGCTCGACGAAGCCAGCAGCGAGGCTCCGGTGCCGGTCACGACGGGTGTGTCACTCCCAACGCCCATCGTTACTGTGCCGCTGCCAGTCGACGGTCGGATGACCGTTCCGAACGAAAGGTCGGTCACCTTGGTCAGGCTGATGCCGCGGATGATCGTTACTGATCCGGTGGTGGTCTCGGTGTCCGTAGACTGCGCGAGCACAGGAGCAGAAGCGCCGACCATCAGGACCGCCGCAAGAATCTTGCTGAAATTATTCATGATATCCCCCAACAAATTGATGCAACTACAACTAGTTGAGAAGCGCCAGGATAAATTGATGCCTGAGCTGGACGCTTCCCCCGGTGCGAGTTCTTCCCCAAAAACCGCCACCTTCGAGCCGATATCTAGCACGGCAGCCTCAACTCGATAAGGAATTTTTTACGAATTCATGCCTGCCGGGGAGTACTGAATCGGGAAAATCGATAGAAAATCCTAGATATCTAGAAAGATCAGCAACTTGTTTCGGCAGCGGTTTGCCGAACCTTTGGGCTGGGAGACCGGATCGACTTGTACGGCAATTGCTGCTCCGCCCCCGCGCAACCCGCCTTCCCCAATGCGGGGCGACGTTGTAGCGTCGCCTCCTGGGGCAATGAAAAGGGGCGTCATCGGTTGAGCATGAGCGGCAGCGCCATGGCGCGGATCGTCGGCGTGCAGACGATCGTCCAGTTCGCGATCGATTTTACCGCCAGCCTCATCGTCGCCCGCCTGCTCTCGCCCCATGAGATCGGGGCTTATTCGATTGCGCTCGCGGCGGTTGTCGTTGCGCAGACCCTGCGCACCGCCGGGGTCAACATGTTCCTGATCGCCGCACCCGATCTGGACGAGTGCCAGGTTCGCACCGCTCTCGGCCTCGCCATGGTCGCCAGC
>NZ_JBFUKC010000034.1:0-15368 GCF_056401045.1 Rhizorhabdus sp. P4_G6
GTCAAAGGCGAGCCGCACCTGACACGCGGGTAAACAGCATTAGAGTAGAGAGGCTCTCAGCTGTTAGGATTGACGGCTTGATCGCTTGAACTGCTTTGGAATCTTGAGACGCCGGCCCATTACGGCATCTGGGCTGTGAGGAACCCCTGTTAAATGCCATTGTACCACGCCCAGCCGTTCCGGATCGGTCCCGCGCGACCCAGGTCGTCGAACTTATCGGTGACGACTATCCGTCGCAGGAATTTCAAGCTCTTGTAGCCGATCTGCCGCTCGACCCTCAGGCGCAGCGGTGCGCCGTGGCCGATGGGCAGTTCGCGCCCGTTCATCCCGTAGGCGAGGATCGTTTGCGGATGAAGCGCATCGACCATGTCGATCCCGTCCGCCATCAGGTCGAAAGTATGGAACTGGACGAAGCGCCCAGAGGGGCGGACACCTGCCGCGGCGAGCACCGTACGCAGCGGCACGCCGGTCCATTCTGCGATCGCGGTCCAGCCTTGCTCGCATGTGTGCCTGGTGATCTGGGTGCGCGATTGCATTTGCTTAAGTTCGGCAAGTGAAAAACTCTTCGGATTGTTCACGCTGCCTTCGACTTTGAGCCGCCAGTCGGCGAAATCGCCTTTCCGAAGCGCCGCGTAGGCTTCACCGCCTTGCGGATCGTGGAGACCCACATCCGACCGCGAAGGGTCGATCGTGCCGATCGCCGGCATCGAACTAATCTGCGAGCGATCGTATTCGGCCACCAATGCGGTGCGCGAGAGCAGGAGGCGCTGCGCGTTGTATGTCAGATTGTCTCCCATCCTCAGAATGTTGCCATAGGTCGGCGGCTGCTGATCGCTGCAGCCGGAGAGCAACAGGCCACCGCTGGAGGCGAGGCCTCCGATAAGTGCGCGGCGCGAGAGTTGGAGGGGCCTGTCGGTCATGTCAGTTCCCCAAAATCATCCCGCGCAACTGCCGCAGCGGGCCGGTTAGAAGGATCATCGCGATGTGGATGAGCAGGAAGATCGCAAGGAACGTAAAGGTGAAGAAGTGGATCGTGCGCGCCGACTGCGCGCCGCCAAAAATGGCGAGCAAGATCGGATAATCCGCCGTGATCGCGGGCGACATGGAGATCCCGGTTAGGAACATCAGCGGCAGGGCGAGGAACACCACCAGCGTATAAGCGAGCTTCTGCAGGATGGCGTAGGGTGGACCGGGCTCGGCGGCGGGCATGGGGAGACGTAGATGCGCCTGGACGTCCTGCCATACGTTCTTACGCCTAAGTTCGTCCCGCCGCGGCCACAAGACGCGGCGGGCGTGGCCGGAGGCGAAGGCGAAGGTCAGATAGGCGAGCAGCCCGGCCAAAAAACACCACGCGGCGAGGAAATGCAGGCTGCGCGCCCAGGAGTTCTGATTCCATGGCTCCACCAGCAGGTTGGCGGTCACCGGGCTGTCGGGCGAGGCGAAGAACGGCCTTCCGGGAGCAAAGCTGATATTATGATAGTTCGGGCCGAGCGGAACCTCGAACAGGGGCTGGATGAGATCGTTTCCGGCATTGCCCCAATAGAACCGCGGATGCGCCATCAGAATGGTGACGCCGGTATAGATCAGCACGAGAACCGCGCCGGCGATCAGCCAGTGTGTCAGCCGCACCCATAATCGGTGGCCACGCGACCCGATATTCGCTTCGGCTTCGCTCGCCCCTGTCATCCAACCTCCTGAGGCCTCAATGTGATTCCGCTAATTCATACTTGGCCATCCTGCTATTCAGAGGTCGGATATTCACCGGAATAGCGGTCATCCGCGGCATGGCGTTTATGTGCTGATAGTCCTGATCGGCCGCCATGAGGGCTCCGACGCAAACGCCCCCATCTTCATCCATCTCCTCGCCCGGGACCATACCCCAGCCATGCGCGATGGATATCACCCCAGGCCGCATCGTCTCATCTGCCTCGGCGATCGCCGTGATCCTGCCGACATCAGATTCGAGTTCAATATGATCGCCATTCTCTAAACTCAGAGCAGTCATGTCGTCGGGATGAATAAAGGCAGGATTAAACTTCGATTTTGCACGAATGCTCGGCATGCCGATCGTGCCGACGCTGTTGAATACATGCCGCATTCGACGACTGCTAACCAGATAGCTGAATTTCTTGCCGTGGCTGACGATGTTGCCAGGCGCGATCTCATATCGGAGAGCTTCTTCCAGTTCGGCCCTCACGTCATCAGGCATCACATCGAACTTGGCCGTGCCTTCCGGTCGAGGGGGAGCCACATAGGCTGACGGGAATTCGAATGAATGGCCGCTGGGATATTTTTTCATCTCGTCCAGCGATACGCGGCCATCCGCAGCGCGAATGCTGAGCAGATCGTCGGTGGTAACCGTATCCAAATCCAGATAGGTCGTGTGATTATATTGAATCTGCAACCCGAGCCTTTTTGCAAGACCCGTATATAGCTGCCAGTCCTCGATCAGTTCAGACCCGGCGGGGGGCGAAACAACCGGCGGTGTATATTGTATCCAGTTTATGTCTGTGAAGACTACGGTGGGAATTGTCAGCGGCAAATCCGCACGTTCATAGGGCATCGTCGGGGGTAATATATAGTCGCAATATCGGGCAGTCTGCGTCATGAACGGATCGATAAGCACCGACAATTCCAGCGCCTCCATCGCTTCAACCATGCGCTTCTGACCCGGAATCGCGATGACCGGATTGCCACCCTGGATCAGCAGCCCACGGATTTGCCCCTTGCCCGGGGTGAGGATCTCGTCCGGAAGCGCACCGGTCATCTCCTCCCTGTTGAGAAGTGTGCCCATCCCGCGGATGCGACCCGGCGGGAGCTTTTCCCACGTGCGACTCGCTGGGATCACCTCGGGATAGATCGGCCTCTCCGGACTGAGCATTTCGACAAGCGTGCGGTCACCCTCCCGAAGATAGCGACCGCATACGACGTTCAAGCAATCTACCAGATGCTGCGCAACATTCGAGTGCGGTCCAAAGTTGTTGCCGGTGCCRGTCGTAGCCGGTCCACGTCGCGAGTCATGCGCGAACATCTTGGCGGCCGCGCGCAGCTGGCCCTCCTTCAATCCGGCTCGGCGCGTCACCATGTCAGGTTCGAATGGGGAGACCGCCTCGCGCAGCGCGGCCATTCTCTCCGGACCGACGAACTGATCGCAGAACTCGCGGTCCTCCCATCCTTCCTCCAATATGATGCGAATAAGACCTGCGGCGATTGCCGCGTCCTGGCCCGGAATCGCCTGAAGATGGATATCCGCGTAACGAGCGGTTTCCGAAAGCCGGGGATCGATGACGATCAGTTTCATCCCCCTGGCTTTCGCCGCTTTTATCTTGCGGACCGGATCCGACATCAAGAAATTGAGCGAGGCGTGCGAGAGCACGGGATTGCCCCCGAACACCATCACGACATCCGCGGTATCGACGCGCTGCTGGCCCGCCGCCCAGAATCCCATGCGCTCATAGGACACCATCTTCGCGGACTGATCTATCGTGTTCGTCGTATAGAAGTGCCGAGACCCCAAGGCCTGCATGAATGGCGTATGGATCGAGAAGGCGGCAGAGTTGAAGTTTGCTCCGTTGCCGATGAACAGGCCTAGCGCTTCGGGTCCGTCCCGGTCCATGATATGCCGCATCTTCTCGGCAATCTCATCCAACGCCTGCTCAATGGAGATGCGCTCGAATGTCCCATCGGGCTGACGCTTCAAAGGATGGAGCAGGCGATCAGGACTGTATTGCGCTTCGTGGCTCTGCAAGCCTTTGAAACAGGCATAACCGTTGCTCATCGCATTGTCGTGATCACCGCGGATGCTGATGATCCGCTCCTGATCATCGACTGTCAGCTTTGTGCCGCAGCCCGCTGTACAAGTTCTGCAAAAGGACGGCACTGTCCGCACGGTCAGTCTCCCAGGGCGATTTCCAAGCGATCGGGCGAGATTGCTGGCCAGGAAAATCGCGATAAACAAAAAATCAGAGCGGCGATCTGCTTCAATCAGATAGCCCAGAGTAGCGTTAGTTCCCTGTCATGCCGGCTCGGCGGACAGTTCTTCGAGGACGTCTCGGGTCAATTCGGGGGTGAGCTTGATGAAATGCCCATCGACGGTCGGCGGGAAGGATGTGAGCCCGCCCAGTATGTCGGTCTTCGCCAGAATCACGGTCGGCCGGTCCGATGCCAGCGCATCATCCATGCCCTGCCGGAGCGCGTCCACGTCATGACCGTCGCATTCGATGACGTTCCAGCCGAAGGCACGCCATTTGTCAGCGATCGGTTCAACCGTCGTGACGAAGGTGACCGGACCGTCGACCTGGGAATTGTTGACGTCCATCACCGCGATCAGGTTGCCGACCTTGTGATGGGCGGCGAACATCGCCGCTTCCCAGGTCTGGCCTTCCTCCATCTCGCCGTCGCTGATCAGCGCGATCGTCCGCCCGCCGTCGCCGGCGAACCGCTGGGCAAGCGCCAGGCCGATGCCGCCCGAAAGCCCTTGGGCCAGCGAGCCGCAGGTGATGTCGACAACCGGTGTACGCTCCGTGCTGATCGCTTCCAGAAGCGCTTCGTCCTTGCCATAGTCCGCGAGCGCCTCGCGCGGGATAAGGCCGATCTCCGCCGCGACGGCGTAGAAGGTGATGGCATAGTGCCCCGGCGACAGCACGAAGCGGTCCACGCCCTGGCGCCAATATCTCTCGCCGAAGATCACCGCCATGATCTCGGCCGTGCCGAGCGCCTGGCCCAGATAGCCGAAGCCCTGGATATCGACCATGTTGACGGCGTTGACGCGAATCCGCCGGGCGAGGTCTTCGGTGTTGGTGGGCTGTGTCATGCCCCATCCTCCTTGCAATATTCAAACATCTATAGCGACCGGCAGAAAGCCGCCGCGAAGACCGACGGTCTTGGGGAAGCCGGCCAGGCCATGGTCCCGCGCGGGCCCTTTCGGGCACCGGAAACTGTGAAACATGACCGCTGTCAGAAGCGAATGGGCGATGAGCAGGCCGGCTGCGATATGGATGACCATGGGCGGCAGAAAGCCCGCCCGGATGATCACGACCGCTCCGCCGATTTCCAGCAGGATCGCCAAAGCGAGCGCGATGCCGGGCATCGCCCTTCCCTTTTCCTTCAGCACGACCGTGATCGCAGCGAAATTGGCAGGCTTGTTGATCGACCCCGACCAGAGGGACATGCCTGCGAGGAGCACCTTCGCGAACAGATCGACTATCGGCATGGCACTTCCACCCGCTCTCCAATCAATGACGCTGGGCGCCGATCGCCGACAAATCGATCTCCATTAGCTGCCGGCGCCGAAATTCGAGCGGCGACACGCCCAGATCCTGCCGGAACCGCCGAGAGAAATAGGCATGGTCTTCGAACCCGCATTCGAACGCCACCTGGGAGACGCGCCTGTCGGTATAGATCAACAGCTCGCGCGCATGCTGCAGCCGCGCCTTGAGCAGAAGCTCGCCGAATGTCTGCCCGGTCACCCGCTTGATGCGGGCTGCCAGGCAGCTTGTAGAGATTGCGAGGTGACGGGCCGCTTCGTGGATCGACAGGTGCTCGGCAAGATTGGCCTCGATGAACTGGCGCAATTCGTCAATCTTGTCCGAAGCGCCCTCATGCTGCTCCATCTCGACCACCTCGATGATCTCGCTCTCAAATGCTTCCAACACCTCCAGCAGCAGGATGGACAGCTGCGCGCGCGCATATTGCTCCGAGCCCAGGCTTTGCGAGCCGTTGCGTTCGATCAGCGAGGTCCAGATCCTCTGGAGCTTCTCCGTCAGGCAGGGATCGCATTCGTAGCGCATCTGCTTCTGCCCCAAGAAGGGAAGAAGTTCGGGCGCTGCGCTCAGCGTGCTCGGGTGCGACCACAGGCGCTGGGCATCTGCCGGCAATTCGGGATGCAGGAATTTCAGGTTGAACTGGACGGAGAGGCTGGCGGTGTGCCCGACGATGGTTGCGCCATGGCGCAACCCTGGCGGGGTAAAGATCAGGCTGCCGGAATTGGCTTCGATCTCCAGACTGCCATGATGCTGCACCCGGCGGCCCGACAGGATCAGCAGCGCTTCGAAATGATCGTGCGCATGGACGGGAAAGACGCCGCCGCGATGGCTTTCCTGGCGAGCCAGGAAATATTCCCCAGTGTCGCCCAAGACGGTCGATGTCGAGAGATCGCTCACCATTTCCTCCCATTGCGGAGTTGCAGGAATTGACCTTGCTACTTGACCTAAGCATGCCAAGTCGAAGGCCGTTAGGATAACCAACTTGATTATTGGACGAAAGGCCCGTCGGGCCCGGCGGGCGACGAAGTCCAGCGCGGCCCAGTCGAGGTCGGCCCCGCGGCCGCCGTGGCTTCGAGAAAGCTGTCGCGAAGTAGGCAGCCAGGGAAGCGGCGCCTGCCGGTCCCTTGCGCTACTTCAATCGAGGTGGACCCCTTCGGACAAGAGTGCGCGTTCCGCGCTTATCCTTGGCGTCGATGAGGATGGGCGACTGCGCTACGCGGGCAAGGTCGGACGTGGGCCGTCAATGATGGCAAACCGCGTCGCGGCCGGGAATGGATGAGATACCTCTCTGTGCTCGACGGAACTCGCTTGGGCTCATACCGGCCTCCCGTACGAAGGCGGCGGAAAAGCTGCTGTGCGACGAAAAACCTACCTTATACGCGATTTGCTTGAGCGGCATTTCCGTCGAGCCAAGCAGCGCACATGCTGAGTTGAACTGATTTCGCGCGATATGGCGCGAGAGGGTAACGCCCGTCGCCGCTGAAAACAGCCGGTTAAGGTGGCGGCCGGACATGCCCAGTTCGTCGGCGATCATCGTGACCGTAGGGAGGCCATTGTAGTCGTGGAGCATTTCGTCGATGCGTCGGAGTTGCCATGACGCGAGCACGCTACCTTGCTCATGTGTCACGCGATCGAAGCGCATCAGTTCGACGAGAACCGTTGTCATCAGCGCTTCCACGAGGACGTTCGATCCAAAACTCGGGGCCTTTATCTCAATCAGCACCCGATGCAGGGCACTGGCTATACGGCCATTGTGGATGTCGACATCCGGCGGGGCCTCTGCCAGTTCGCGGAATTCTTCTCCTATCCGACGGAAAACCTCTTCGAGATCGAACTGGCACGCGAGAATACGGAAACTGCCGCCCGGGTTCATGCAGTGAAGCGTGAGATTGGCCGGACGGAAGACGATGCCGCCAGCCGTCAATTCATCGCTATATTGCTGCCCCCTCTTGATTCGGATCTTCGAAGGAGTGGGAGGCGGCTTGATCATGAGCGCCATGGTGGGATAGGGATCGCAATAGACATGCTCGACCGGCTCGGCCCAAGTATAGTTGCGTATCTCTAGTTCGCCGCCGCCGAAGCACTGCTTCGCCTCTGTCTTGAAATCCGCGCATTCCATCGTCAGCGTCCCGCAATAGGGCTGCGCCTAACGAAGTCGCGATGAAGCATATATCGGACCGAAGGCATGACGACTCTCCAACCAGATTTACGATTTTGTTTTCTCAGATGAACGATGCGCCAGGTTAGAACATCTGTAAAGACGGGGTCCGTTCGGCAAATCATGCGAAAAGCTGCACCGCTTTGCCTCCATCGACGTTCAGGCATGTGCCCGTGACGTAAGCAGCCGCATCCGACAGGAGAAACAGGATCGGCGCGGCGATCTCCTCGGCGCGCGCGGCGCGCAGCATCGGGATCTTGCTTTCGGCCGAAAGCTTCAGCGCCGGATCGGTATCGAAGAATTCGGCGGCATGGGGCGTCTCGACCAGCCCCGGGGCGATCGCGTTGACCCTGACGCCCGACGGCGCGCCCTCCATGGCTGCGACCGCGCTCAAATGGATGATCGCCGCCTTGCTGGCTGAATACGTCGCCATTCCCGGCATGGCCCTTAGTCCGTTGGTGGAGGAGATGTTGACGATCGATCCGCTGCCCTGCCGCGCCATGATCCGCATCGCTGCGCGCGTCCCCACAAATACGGCCTCGGCCCCTCCTCGAAAGGCTTCCCGCCATTGCTCGTTGCTGGCGTCTGCTACGGGGCCATAGGTATAGGAGGACGCATTGTTGACCAGGCCGTCCAGCCGCCCTTTGCTTTCGGCGACGCGGGTAATCGCCGCGTCGAGCGCCTCCGCATCGGTGACATCAACCGAACAGGCTTCCACGGAAACGTCCATCGCGCCTATCTCGTCGCGGAGCGCGTGCAACCGCTCGGCGTTGCGCGCGATCAGGACGATGTCGGCCCGCTCCTCGGCCAGCATCAGGGCCGTTGCCCTACCGATACCGAGCGTTGCGCCGGTCACGACGACAACCTTGCCGTTCATCGTTCTCGTCAGGCCCATCACATCCCCTCAATATGGTGTCGCGCATCGCCGCCGGCGCGCATGTCTTTCCATATCGACCGTCGCATCGACGTCGGTCGAAGGCGGGTGATCATGGGCATGCTTCATGTGCTTATGCTCCATAAGGCATCTCCATGCATTTGCATCGATCGGTCCACATCGCGCTAAAGGATGTCCGGTTCGAAACAGCAATCCGCGCTTGTGAGCCGTGCTGTACCAGCCAATAGCTGTATCGATGGCGAGCGAATGCAAGGCCCCGTCGCGCGGCCCAGCAGGACGGCGTGAGAGAATCATCCGCGCGGACGCCGTCTGAACTGGAGATTGAAAAGGATGTTGTCGGATGTCGCTCTGGTCGTGCGCGGCGGGACCATCGTCGATGGGACGGGCAAGCCCCCCTTCAAGGCGGATATCAGGATTCAGGGCGACAGGATCGTCGAGATCGGGCCCGATCTCGACACGACGGGATGCGAGGAGATTGACGCGACCGGATGCCATGTCGCGCCGGGCATCATCGATATCCACACCCATTATGATGCGGCGCTGTTCTGGGATCCCCGAGCCGATCCCATCTCCCTGCACGGCGTCACGACGATATTGATCGGCAATTGCAGCCTGGGCCTCGCCCCGGTACGCGCGGCCGACGTAGACATGCTCGGTGCGCTGTTCAGTTATATCGAGGATCTGCCCCGAGACCTCTTCGCTTCGGAAATTCCCTGGAACTGGGTAAGCTTTCCGCAATATGCCGCGACGATGCGCGATCGCCGATGGGGCGTGAACATCGCGGCCCTGGTGAGCCATTCGCTGCTGCGCCAATATGAAATGGGCGGCAAGGCCTGGAGCGACCCGGCCTCGCCCGATCAGGCCCGCGCCATCGCCACGACCGCCGAGGCCGCGATGGCTTCGGGGGCTTTCGGCATCTCGACCTCGCGGTTCGATCGGTCACCCGCAGGCGATCCGGTGCCGAGCTTCCATGCCGACGATGCGGAGCTGGGCGGCCTGTTCGAGGCCGTCGCCTCGCACGGCGGGCTGGTGCAGGTCATTGCCGATCTGAGCGACACCGAGACCTGGATCCGCGACCTCCGCCGCTTCGGAGAGCATGCGGGCCGGGACAACGTGCCGGTGGTGTCGAACGGCATTTATCAGCGCGCCGACGATCCCGCCCAAGCGGCGGCGCTGCTGGAAGCCGGCCGCGACATGCAGCACGCTGGAATCCCGTTCTACCACATGGTCTCTCCGCGCTCGATCGAGCTGTTGGTCAGCTTCAAGCAGAGCATGTTGTTCATCTATGTGCCGGCTTTCAACGAGATGGTTCAGCCATCGCTGTCGCGCGAAGAGAAGCTGTCGATGCTCGCTGATCCCGAATGGCGCGTGCGTGCGCGCTTCGACTGGGATAATATGAAGGGTGGTTTCCCGAGCAACGGCGCCGAGAGGTCGCTGCGCATCATCAAGGTGGGGACACCCGCCAACGAACCTTACCTCGGCAAAACCTTCGACATCATCCTCGACGCCCGGCAGGGCCATCCGGCCGACATAATCGCCGACTGGGTGATCGAGAATGATCTCGAGGCGGAATTCGTCCACCGCTACACCAACACCGATCCGGAAGCAGTGGCCGAACTTCTCGCAGCGCCCGAGAATGTGATCGGGGCCAGCGATGCGGGAGCACATGTCGGCATGTTCGACGGCGCCGGGGACAGCACCTGCGTGCTTGCCGAATATGTGCGCGATCGCAAGGCGATGACGATCGAGGAAGCGATCGCGCGGATGACCGGTGACCTCGCCCAGCTCATCGGGCTCGCCGATCGCGGTATCATCCGGACAGGTAAGATCGCCGATCTGTTCGTGTTCGATCTCGATGCGCTGCATTGGGCTCCGGAGATCAAGGTAACCGACCTCCCTAACGGTCATGCGCGCTTCCGCCGTCCGCCGGGCGGCATCCGCTACACGCTGATCGGCGGCAAGATCGTCCAGCGGGACGGCCGCTACCTCAGCGGCCTGCACGGCCGTTTCCTGGGTCCGGCGGATCGCACCGTCGCGACCGGCGTGGACAGGAGCGCGCGCCGATGACCGATCGGCCGGAACCGATGCCCGACCAGGCGGCCTTCATCTCCTTGCGCGACGGCGCGTCGTCGGAAATTCGGCCGAGTCTCGCCACCGATCGAGTTACGCGCTGGCATGGCGATCATGACGTGATCGTAATCGGTTTTGGCCTTGCCGGCGCCAGTGCGGCCCTGGAAGCCGCGGACCAGGGACAGGATGTCCTGCTGGTTGATCGGTTCGACGGCGGCGGCTCCAGCCAGATGAGCGGCGGTATCGTCTATGCCGGGGGCGGCACGCACGTCCAGAAAGCCTTTGGCGTCGAGGACTCGCCCGCCGCGATGGCCGATTATCTGCGGCGAGAAGTCGGGGGCTTCGTTTCCGACGAAACGGTGCGGCGTTTTGCCGAGGACAGCTGCGATTCGCTGGCGTTTCTCGAACGCCATAACGTGCATTTCAGCGGGCCGCGCGCGCCGAAGAAAACATCCTATCCGACCGATGAATTCTATCTCTATTTTTCCGACAACGGTGAGGCGCCCGCTTATCGCGGAGCGCATCCGCCCGCCGAGCGGGGGCATCGGGTCAAGAATCCAGAGCTGGTCCCCGGCGCGCGCCAGCTAGAAGGCGTCAAGCCGCACGGTGGATTCTCCGAGGGTGGAGATTGCGGCTGGTATCTGATGGCGGCGATGAAGGAGGCGGTTCGGGATTGTCCCCGCATCACCGTCCTGCGCCAGGCCAGGGCCGTGCGGCTGGTGACCGAGCAAGAGCGCGTCATTGGCGTGGAGATGTCGTCGTTGCGCGGGCCAGCCGCTGCCCTGCATCGCTGGGCGGAGCGCATGGCCAACAAGCTGACCTTGCAGGTCGTTGGCGGCCACCGGCCGTTCGCCGCGCTGTTCCGCACCCTGGAGGTATTCGGCAGGCGGCGTCGTTTCCGGGGCCGATCAGGCGTCGTGATCGCAGCGGGCGGCTATATACGGAACCGCGCGATGATCGACCGCTTCGCGCCGGACTATGCACGGACGATGCCGATCGGCAGCTTCGGCGACGACGGCGCGGGTATCCGCCTGGGCGTGTCGGCCGGGGGCGCGGCCGACCATCTCGACCGTGTATCAGCGTGGCGATTCATCAATCCACCGTTTGACTGGACGAAGGGCGTGATCATCGGCGCGGCGGGAACCCGGCTGGTGAATGAGGAACTTTATGGCGCCCATATCGCCCGCGCGATGTGCGAGGCTTCGGGCGGACGGGCGTGGCTGGTCTGCGACGCGGCGATCTGGGCGTCGGCCTTTGCCGAAGTCGATGCGGGCAGACTGTTCGACTTTCAAAAATTCCCGGTCAACCTGGCGAAAAGCAGGGCGCTGTCGGCAGACAGCATCGAGGCGTTGGCGGCGGCGATGGGAGTGCCTTGCGCACCCATGCGGGAGGCGATCCGGTCGTACAGCGACGATGCGGCGACCGGCGCGGTCGATTCCCTTGGGAAAAGCGACGACTGCCGTCAGGCCTTCGCAGCCGGCCCTTATTATGCCGTCAGCCTCGCCCATGAAATGCCGGTCAGCCCGTTGTCCGCGATCAGCACGGGAGGCCTGCGCGTCGAGGAATCCAGCGGCAATGTGCTGGACGCGGCGGGCGGAAAGGTCGAAGGGCTGTTCGCGGCGGGACGAAGTGCGGTCGGGCTGCCGGTCAACAATTATGTGAGCGGACTGTCGCTCGCCGATTGCGTCTGGTCGGGACGCCGCGCCGCTGCGGCTATCGCGGCGGCCGCGCGCCAGGACTGAACAGCGGGATATGGATGACGATGCCATGAACACTACCCCCGACGCCATCCTGTTCGAAGATCGCGATGATGGGATCGCCATCCTGCGGCTGAACAGCCCCGCTACCCTTAATGCCCTGACACGCGAAAGCGTCGCGCTTCTGAACGAGCGGCTCGATGCGATCGCCCAGACCACGTCGGTGCGGGCCGTGGTACTGACCGGAGTGGGACGCGGTTTCTGCGCGGGCCAGGATGTCGGCGTAGCGAAGACGCGCGGCGACGGTTCCGGCAACGGGGTCGTCGAGCGAATGCTCTGGCAGGAACGCTATTCGGGCATGGTGCAGCGACTGATCGGATTGCCGCAAGCCGTGATCGCGGCTGTGAACGGCCCCGCCGCGGGCGTCGGCATGGCATTGGCGCTGGGGGCCGACATCCGCGTCGTGTCCCGATCCGCGAAATTTGTGATTGGCTCGATCCGCCTGGGACTGCTCGGCGGCGAAAGCGGGATCAGCTATCTGCTGCCGCAACTGATCGGCGCGTCGCGCGCGTTCGAGATCATGCTCACCGGGCGTACGATCCCCGCACAGGAAGCCGATCTGATCGGGCTCGCGGCCGACATCGTCGACGACGACCAATGCGAGGCGAGGGCACTGGAGATCGCGAGGCAGATCGTCGCGAACAGTCCGTTCGGCGTCGCCTATACGAAGCGGCTGATGTGGGACAATCTCGATGCCAGCCGGCAAACCGCGCTCAACGCCGAGAACGCGACCCAGATCCTGGCATCAATGACGTCGGATTATAAGGAGGCCCTGGCGGCGTTCGTCGAAAAGCGCCCCGCAAGCTTCAAGGGGGCGTGACGGTCCAGGCCTCCGTCCCTTTCCGGCGCGCCGGACGCAGCGAGCTTCAGCCGAAATCCTGCGATGCGTCGATCGCGTGCAGCCCGCCGTCCACGGGGATGGACGTGGCGGTAATGTAGGAGGATTCGCGAGACAGCAGAAAGGCAACAACGGCCGCAAGTTCCTCGGGTCGCCCAGGCCGTTTCAGGGGAACAAGGCGAGTCGCATGATCGTAGGCACCCTCGATGCCGCCGAAGCGATCGGCAAGCTGGCGCATCCCGGCATCCGCCATTTCGGTCCTCGTCCAGCCGGGCAGAACGACATTAGCGCGAATTCCGCTGGACGCCTCCTCGACCGCTATCGTCCGGACGAGGGCGGTCAGCGCGGCCTTGGAGGTGACATAGGCCGCATAGCCCGCCGTGGCGCGCTGAGCGCCAAGCGACGATATTGCCACGACGCCTCCCCGAGCCTCGCGCAGCGCGGGCAGGGCCGCCTGAACGAGCCAGAGGACAGCTTCCAAATTGACGTCGAGGGTCCTGCGCCATGTATTGGCGTCCAGTGCTTCCACCGCAGCATATTCGAATATGCCGGCGTTGCAGACCAGCCCACCGATCCGCCCGAAGTGCTCCAACGTGCGGGCGACGATAGTGGCGCCGACGCCCGGCGTGGCGACGTCGCCGGCGATGGCAAGACAACCCGTTTCACGCGCAATCTCTTCTAGCCGGTCCGTGCGCCTGCCCACGGCCGCGACCTGCCAGCCGTCCGACGTCAGGCGCCGGACCACGGCAGCGCCGATGCCGCTGCCGCCCCCGGTGACGATCGCCACGTCCTTCGTCATGTCATGCGCTCTCAGCCATGCAACAGGCTTTCGACCCTGGCGTCCGACGCCTCGGGCGCAATGTCGAAATATTCGCGGGTCAGCCGCGCGACGAGATCGTGTACCGACGGGATGTCGTGGATCAAGTCGATGCCCTGTCCGGCGCTCCAGATCGTCGCCCATGGCCGGGCGCCTTCGGGCAGATGCGAATAGTCCGACTTGTGATTGAACTTGCCGTCCGGCGGCGGGGGCAGGTTGTCGGGATCGAGCCCGTGCTGCGCAAGCGATGCACGAAGCCAGTTGGCGGGCGCGCCGCCGAGGCCGTTGGTGAAAATCAGATCTTTCGAACCGCCGTCGACGATCATCTGCTTATAGGCGTCGTCCGCCGCGGCCTCGCGGGTAGCGATGAAGCGCGTGCCCATATAAGCCATGTCGGCGCCCAGAGCCAGCGCGGCGCGGATCGATGCGCCGTCGGTCAGGCCCCCGGCCATCGTGACGATGCCATCGAACATGGCGCGGATCCGCGATACCAGCGCGAGATGGGACAGCGTGCCCGAATGGCCGCCGCCGCCCGCGCCGATTGCGTTGATCCCGTCGGCCCCGGCCTCAATCGCCTTTTCGGCAAAACGGATCGCGGTCGCGTCGCACAATATCTTGCCCCCCTGATCATGGACGCGCTGGATCAACTCGGTGGGATTGCCGGTGGCGCTGATAAAGATACTGACGCCCTGTTCATGACAGAAGGCCAGGTTCTCGCGCATCTCCACTTCGTCGAGTGCCGTCGAGATGTTGATCGCGAGCGGCCCGATCGGGCGGCCAGGATGGGCATCGCGGAACCGCTCGGTCGCGTCATTGATCTCCCGGATCGCCGCCTTGAAGCTTTGGAAATCACGGAAATTATGCCGCGGCAGGCCACCAACGATGCCTGCGGTCCGGCAGGCGATCATGAGATCGACGCCGCTGATGAAGAACATCGGTGCGCAAATCAGGGGCAGCGCCAGGCCCGCCGCCGATTTCGCGCCATCATTCCGCAACGCGTTATCCTTCCTGGCCATTCCATATTCCCCCGATGCGAGGGATCACAGGATGATCCCAACCTTGTTGTAACCCGCGACGGTACCGATATCGTCGGCGAGCTCGATCTCGCTTTCCACCAGGCGGAAGTCGGGCGCCTTATCCAGAAGAGCTTCGAGGAACGCCTTGACCTCAAGCCGGGCCAAGTGTGAGCCGAGGCAGCGATGTGGCCCCATCCCGAAGGAATAGTGGCGGATTAACTCGCGGCGAAAATCGATCTTGTGTGGATCGTCGTATTCGGCAGGGTCGCGGTTCGCCGCCGCCCATGACATGAAGACATGTTCGCCGGCCTCGATATGCTGTCCGGCGATCGTTACGGGCTTTACCGCGCACCGTGAATTACCCTGGGTCGGCGGGAAGACCCGCAGGAACTCCTCAATCGCATTATCGATCAGGTGTCGGTTCTCGTTCAGGTCGTGCAGATACTCGGGGTTGTGGCCCAGGAACACGCTGATGCGCCCCATCAGCGCCTGCGCGGTGTCGAAGCCACCGCCGAAGATGATGAGCACCATGCTCTGGATCTCGTCCATGCGG
>NZ_JBFUKC010000035.1:0-14346 GCF_056401045.1 Rhizorhabdus sp. P4_G6
CCAATTGTATAGCCGCGACGATCCCCATGCCGATCGCCGTCATGAGAAAGATCTTGTCGAACAGGATGGTGAGCGTGGTGAGATTGGTGAGATTGGAATCGCCCCGTGTGGTCGTACCGGCCTGCTGAGCCGGTGCATCGGCGACAGGCACTTCCTTCAGCAGCAGACAGAACGGGACGAAGATGACCGCAGCACCGATCGCAAGGTAAAGATAGGCAGTGCGCCAGTCGGAAAAGCTGATGATCCACTGGATGATCGGCGGCATCACCAATCCGCCGACGCTGCCCCCAGCCGCGCTGACCGCAAGCGCGAGGCCCAGCCGTGATCGAAACCATTTCGCGGTGACAGCCTGGGCCATCAATGGGCCTGCAAGCTTGACCGCGATCGCCACGGGAATCACGCTGATGACCATAACTTGCCAGAAGCTCGTGGCTTGMGAGAGCAAAAGAAGCGACAGCACCGTCGAAGCGACACCCGTCAGGATCGCAGGCTTGGTCGGCAGCCTGTCGATGAAATGGCCGATGAACGGACTGGCGACGCCGGTTGTGATCTGAATCGCCACCGGGATCATCGTCAACTCGGCGCGGGTTACCTGGAAGCTTTCCGTCCAAGGCAGCAGCACAACGCCGAAGCTGTACAGAAAGACGCCCAGCGAGAACATCTGCATGAGCACCGTGAAGCCCACGATGACCCAACCATAGTTGATCGACGTCATGGCTCGCCAATCCAGTGGCCCGGTGCAGTGAGATGCACCCCCGCGATGAGAGTGAGCGGCGAGCACGCAGCGTAACTGACCGTTTCCAATTCGCCCTCCCATCATCTCCATCGGCGATCCCAGCCAGGCGAAAGCGTCCTGGCGACGGGCCGTCCGTCGTCCTGCGGCTCGCCAGTACCGACGCGCATTCATTGCGCTTTTTCGGTCTGCCGGGGCGTATCGCCCGTAGCCACCCGTTATTGTCGAACGCGATTACATGACCTGACGAGACAGGCGGCATCGTCCGTTCGGCCTAGGTTTTTTTCAAAGGGTCGATCCGGCACAATGGCGGCAAAGAAGCAACCGCCGGCTCTGTAAAATGTGACAATCTAAAGATGAGAAATAGTTATCGTCGACCAAGTATCTCTTATGCTGAATCAGCATCGTGACGACGTTCCAACAAACAGGCCGCGGTGCCGAGCTCGCCGCTCGCACGGAGCGGCGATACGGATCAGTCTCGCTTGATCTTCATGCCGCCCGCGGCTTCCGCCATGCTGCGGCGGTCGCCCATGTTGGCGCGCAACTCGTTTTCCAGCTTTTGCCGGGTGGATGACAAATTGCGGGCTTCCTTGGCCAAGAACCGGTTGGTGATCGGCTGATAACAGGCAATGCCGATGCTGCTCGGATCGACCAGGGGGCAGTCGAGGACTGTACCGGCCTGCGCCAGATGGCTGTCGAGGCTTTCGATCGCGGTTCTGGCATCCGCAACATGATACACTGCGGAGAAGGCGAATGTCGGTACGGCGTTGACGAGCTGGAGATCGCTCACCCGGTAAAGTTCACCATCGACGAAACCTGTCAGACCGAGGGTGCGCGGAAGATAATGCTCGCGATACCATTTGCCGAACTCGGCTTCCTTGCCCGGGCGCGCATTCATGCGAATCAACAGTACGTCGCCGTCCCGCGAATCGTAGGCTTCGACAGCAGATTTCTTCCCCGGCGTCGCGGGAACATAATAGAAGTCTTCGCCCATCTCCATTTTCATCGCGGAGGTAATCGGCATGGCATCGGTGAAGCAGTCCCTGACGTGCGCGTCGATGTTGGCCTGCGTATCGTTCATTTCATAGATGCACAGCCATTGCTGTGCCGGACCAATATAGGCCTTGTTGTATCGCAGTTGATATGGTGAGCGCTTCCACCGCTGAACCGCTACGCTTCCTTCGATGCGCATCGTGTCGTGGCAATGGATGTTCGTGTACCAGTCGTTGAATTCGTCCTCCCGCCCTTCGATCGCCTCGGTCATGACGATGAAGATGCTTGGAAGAGGCTCGCCGTCCTTGCGGCGCCCTTCGGTGTTGCTGGTCAAGTCGTCTTTGGTATCGATATCGCTAGTCATTGATTAAAATCCTCAGACTGTCGAACCCGATCGGCGCGACAAGCAGGCAGATCGGGTTCGCCAAACCGTCAGGCAAGCTCTTTCGTCGGCAGGAGCGACTGCCAGAGTTCGGGAACACGTGAACAGTCTTCGGCGACGACCCACGTCGCCATGCGGCGCAAGGCCTCCGTGCCGTCATGGGGTACCGTCAGCGCGTCATAGTTGAGCATGTAACCGAGCGACGTGACCCGCTGAACGCCATGGAGAGCCAGCGGCAATTTCAATTCGTCGCGAAGGGACTCGGGATAGACGCCGACCGTCTGCACATCGCGCGTCGTCCGGCGCAGCATGTCGTCATAATCGCGGATCGGGATGATGTTGACGGTGCGGTGCGCGAGATCGCTCCAGAAGTCCACCGGTTCTCCGTCGAGGGACAGGATTACTCCGCCGCGCTCATCGCCGCCAATCAGTTCGAACTCGTCGTCGAGCAGAGCCAGCGTGTCGAGCTTTGCCGCAAAATCCGGGTCCAGCCGTTGCGCTGGTGTGCTGATCGAGCCAGGCAGCCGCTGTATCGCTTCGAACACGAGTTGTCCAAAGCGCCGCAGCTTTGCGGCACCCTCGGGGGTGTCTTCACATTTGACGAAGGCGAGCCGCGCATTGGCGCAGCCGACCTGGTTCATATAACCCACATCGGCGGCGAGCCTCAACGCCGCCTCCCGCATCATATCCTCGCTAGAGAAGGCCTCCTCGCCGATCAACGCACGGCTGTTCTTGGGATCGAACATCACCAGGTCCAGCCCTGGCCGTAGATATTTGGCAATATGGGTGATCGCGCTGTGCCCGCCCCAAGTAACGATGCGGTCGAAATTCTTGGGCTGGTAGAGCTTTTTCTCGAACGCCTCGTCGCCGCCGCGCCAATAAGCGGCGCTCCACGATTTGGTCAGCGGATGGTCGGGAGCCATGTCCACCAGGGTTCGGCCGATCGCGATCGCGGAGCCGAGTTCGTTTGAGGGGATTTTGACCAACGCGTAGCCACGGATCAGAGCATTTCGGATGAACGTCATCACCGCGATGCCCGGCGCGTTGCCCGCGATGACGTGAACGGTCGGAACACCGATGGCGCGCACGCCGATACGCCGACGATTATACTGATCCTGCTCTGCCCATCCTTCGAGATGCTCGCGCCCGATCGTCTTGATCACAGCGTCGATGCGGCCTCGCGAGAGCATGCCGTTGGCACCATCCAGATCGCGATAGGAATGCTCGCACAAGACCGGTGGAAGGTCGGAAAATTCCTTGTTCAAACCCATCGCCCATTGGACGTGCGCGTTGTCGTTCACGTTGAGACGCCGGCCGAGTTCGACGAGGAACTCGATGATCTCGTCCAGCGAGAGTTTGTAAAGCTCTTGCAGCACCTTGCGGTTCGGCAACACCAGCCTGTCGATATGCTTCGAGGGATCAGGTGCGAAGAAGTTTACGCCGAAACGCCCCTGAAACTCGGTGTCGGCATCCTCGATCAGTTCGCCGCGCGCGAAAATCGGTAGGATGTGGGATTGCGTCATCTCAGTTCTCCAGCAGGAATTCGGTAGCTTCGTCATGCGCCTGCGCGGATCCCGCGCAGCCGATCTTTTCGCCATGTTCGGTGATCTTGCCGATGGTCGATCCGAGATGCGGGCCGGTCCGTCCACAGGGGCACGGGTCCCATTTCAGCGTAACCTTGTCGCCGGTCACGAACCCGCCCCAATAGGTGGTTGGAAGCAGGTCGAAGAAGGCCAGGCGCCCGGTCTGCTCGCCGGTGCGGGGCAGGACCTCGTCCGTTTCCACATCCAGGACGAAGGGGATAGTCGTGGGTGGCAGGTGATAGTTCAAATGAGGGCAGCGCGTCGCCACACTCATCATCTCGCCCATGCCGAAATCGATCGTCATATTCTGGGCCGGGATGCCGAAAGCCTTCAGCACCTCGTCCTGCCAGCCGGCGGGCTCTCCTTCCGGGAAGCCGCTGCCCACGGAAATCATGGAATCCGGGGCGAATGCCGCCTCCGTCCCTTCTCTCAGCAGTTGCAGGGCAAGCGTGTGGACGCTGCTCATGGTCCCCAGCACCCACACCCGCTGACCCTTATGCCCATTGATCAGGTCATCGACCCAGGCGGCATAGCGGGCGGGGGCCTGCTCCCGCATCGCAGTGACTTCGTCCTTGCGTGCGAGCAAGCGCGGGTTGACGCTCAAGAGCCCCTGCTCGCCATTCTTGCTCGCTGCCTGGATACGGCCCGCCAGCGACATCAAATCCGCATCCATGTAATCGGTCGGGCCCCTTACAAGTCCCTCGCCGAACACGTCCTCGTAGATGGCGAGATTGATGTTGAACGGGCGGTTTCCGCCCTTCGGGCCCGGGAAGAAGATCGGCACCTTGTCGACGCCCGGCTGCATTCGGCGGAAACCCTTCCGTTCCTCGCCGAACGGCTCCATCCGCCACTGGCCGCCACGCCAGTAAAGCTGCCATTCGTCCCTGGTGCGGGGCAGGAAGATCATCTTCCCATCGGTCGTCGTCGAATAGCAGATGATGAGCGGGGTCTGTTTGGCGAGCGCGGCGAACCATTCCTCGATCAGTTCGACGTCGGCGACGTCGACACCCGAAAGATCGACGGTGGTCAGCTTGCCGAGCCACTTCGTCAGCTTGGCGAAATCGCCCTTTTCCAACCAGCTCAGCGGGTAGGAATTATAGACGGACAGCTTGAACAGCAGCGGCGCCAGATCGTCCAGCGTCTCGATGGCGTCGATATCCTGTTTGTCGGCCAGAATTTTCAACATCGGCAAGCTGCCGCGCAGTTCCGCGAAACGGCGGCGGGCCACCTCGATCCACAACCGCTCGCGCTCGTCGTCGGCAAGTTGGAATATCTCGCGATAGGGCCGTTCGACATATTGTGCGGGATTTTCGATCAGGCTGCCGAGCCGCTCGTCATCGGCCGTGCTCAAGGTCTGTTGTGTCATGGGAAGACGCTCCTTCAAGCAGCCGCCAGGCGACGCGGTTTATAGGATGATCGCGGCAGCGCACCGACCTCGAGGCTCGTCACTTCGACGGGGACATCGAGCGCGTCGGCGAGATGCTTCCTGATCGCGGTGCCATCCTCATGCTCGACCTGGACGGACAGTACGCGGACCTCGCCGGCGTTGATGGTAAACTCGGGCGCACCGAAATGCTCCAGTTCGAGCTGGACATGGATCGGCAGAAGCCTGGCGTCGCCGACAATGGCCATGTCTGGCGTTCGGCCGAGATAATTCCAGCGGTCCAAGGTCGAACCCGTCAAGCAGGGCTCGGTGCGCTTTACCACCACGTCCTCGGAATCGAACCGCATGACGAACTGGTCCATCCCGAACATGGTAACGACGAGGTGACCGGGAGTACCTGGCGGCACTTCCCGCCCGGTTTCGGGATCGCAGACCTGSGTGATGTAATAATCGACCGGCGCGGCCATTCCCGAATGCGTCTCACCGTCGAGACAGGAAAAGCCGATGCAGTCGGAGACGCCATAGGTGTTGCGGACCTTGACCCCAAATGCCCTTTCCAGACGTGAACGGGGTGCTTCCCACTGCATGCTCAGTTCGATGATCGAGAGGATATTGCCATCGAGCAGCTCTGGAAGGTCGACACCGATCGACTTCGCCGCCTCATCGTACAGATTGAGCTGCGGGAGCGAGCACATCATGATATCCACACCCAGTTCCTGCCAGACACGGATATGACTGGCGGCCTCGTCGAGCGTGAACGGCACACCCACTGGCATTTCAAGCATCCCCGCATCGCGCATGCTCCGGCCGCCATTGACGTTGGTCGGATAGAGGTTCTGCGGGAAGCTGAGCGAATAATGCATCCCGGGCCGGTATCCGGCACGCCAGTAGATCGTTCGATCGATCTCCCGCATCCGTTCGATGTCGTTTATTGTGTAGAAAGTGTACCACGGCTTGCCGGTCGTTCCCGAGGAGCGAGCGACCCGGACAGCGTCGTGCAGTTGGACGGCGCGATGCGTCCCGAACGGAGGATGTGCCAGTTCGTTCATGCGCAGTTCGGATTTCCGGGTGAGCGGGATGGCTTCCAGCCCTGGATAATCGTTGGCCTTCAGACCGGCCGCGGCGAATTTGTCCCGATAGAAGGGAAGTTTCCAGGCGCGTTCCCATTCGTGCTCGAGCGCCTGCGTGTAATGTTGCAATCGCTTTTCTGGCGGCATCGCTTCCTTGTCAGGATTGAACAGCTTCCTGCCGGTATCCGTCAGGTAGCCGGGATGGATAGCCGCGCGATTTTGTTCTCCGATCATGCTCTCTCCCGTGGAAAAGTCAGTTAAACAAGTGTGTTAAGCAGCTCCGGGCGGTAAGATTCGATGGCCGCCCAATGCCGCCCGCGAATCTTCGCCGGCAAATCGGGATTGGCGATCGAGGACCGCCCGAAGGCAATGAGATCGCATTCACCGCGCTCCAACATCGCGACCGCGAAGCTGATGCTGGCCGGCGTATCGGTTGCGATTGGTGTCGCAGGCGAATCCGGCGATGCCCCGGGCCCGTCCAGCAGAGGAATCTGATCCAGCAGCAGCGAGCCGACCGTCACCGTAGGCTTGCCTGAGATTTTCTTGGTCCATCCGGCAAGATTGAGGTGACTGCCTGGGAACTCGGCCTGCCAAACCCGGCGGGTGGAACAATCGAAGACGTCCACCCCGGCATCGGCCAGCGGAAGCAGCAAGGCCTCGAGTTCCTTTGGGCTCTCGCAGAGCCGCGCGTCATAATCCTGCTGCTTCCACTGCGACCATCGGAAGAACAGCGGATAATCGGCCGGCAGGCGCCGGCGACATTCCCGGACGACCTCCACCGCGAGCCGCACCCTGTTTCCCATCGGGCCGCCATATTCATCGGTCCGGAGGTTGGTTCGCGGCCACAGGAACTGATCGATCAGATAACCATGTGCGCCGTGAAGTTCGACACCGTCAAAGCCGAGATCACGGGCGAACGCCACGGCATCACCGAAAGCCCGCACCACATGCTCGATATCCTTGGTGCTGGCCGGTTCGGCGTAACGGACGGGTTCGCCGGCGAGTCCACCCAGGGCAAGGAATAGGCCGGAGGGACCGAGCGGCGGCGCTTCAGGATTGGGCGCGGTGCCCAGCGGTCGCATCACGCCGCAGTGCGCGATCTGAGCGACGATCCGTCCGCCACCCGCGTGCACCGCAGCTGTGATTGCACGATATGGCGCCCGCACGTCGTCACCATACATGCGGGCATATCCCGGCGTCTTTTGCGATGAGGGGTGATCGATGCAGCACAATTCCGTCATCACGAGGCCGAAGCCCCCTACCGCCCTCCTCGCGAAATAATCGGCGTAATCAGCGGAAGGTACCCCATCTTCGACGAAGTGCCGCCCCATTGGCGGCATGACCATCCGGTTTGCCAGACGCAGCGAGCCGATAGCCCAACCGTCGAACAGGCGGTCCACCGGCACATCGCTTCGATCAATTTGCGCAGTGGCGTGCACCGATGCCTCCTAAGCGACGCGCCGCCCTTTCGGCGATCTGTCGACAAGCGGCACCTTATGGGGAATTTAATTGGCCAGCGCGGGTAACCCTGCTGTTTGCGGGTATTTTCGCCATATAAAGCTACGAGTATTGCGGTAAAACCGCCATGGAGATGGGATGACGCCATGTCTGTAAAGATTCACGATCTGATCCTCACCAAGCCTCAATCGCAGCTTGACGAAGGGGACGATATCGCCGCGGCAGGATGCCATCTCGTTGCGAGGCGCGGAACGGCGATGTCTTACGACCGCCTCATTCCCGATGACACCCATCAGGTGACCGTGCATTTCCAGTCCAGCTCCTATCATAAACTGAAGGTCAACGGTGAAAGCCTCGTGGACGGGCCGCTCGAAGTCGGCACAATCGCCTTCATACCCAGAAGCAGTCGCGTTCAGTCGGAAATCAGGGACGGTTTCGACATCCTTCAGCTGTTTCTGCCGGCATGGTGGCTCGACAACGTCCTAGCGGACTTCGCAACACGATCGATCGGCAGAAGCGGGTTGGATCTTCGGCCATGCTCGTTTCAGGACGAGGGGCTGCTGCATCTGGCGCACGCAATGGTCGCCATCATGGGGATGGAGGAGATTGCAGTCAGGACGTTCCAGTATAAGGCGGCCAGCTATGCATTCGCTGCTCGCCTTATCACCGGCGGACTGCTCGTTCCGGAGCCTAGGCAGATCGTACAGGGAGGTCTATCGCGCCGAAGATTGCTCCAGGTTCAGAAATATATGGACATGCATCTCGGCGAAAAACTTCGAATCGAAGAGCTCGCTTCCATCGCGGGGCTGAGCCCATCCCATTTTGCACGCGCGTTCAAGATGTCGACATCATTGCCACCGTTGCGCTATCTCCAGGAAAGGCGGATGCACAGTGCTCACGGTCTTCTCGTCAGTGGCGGCATGTCGATCGGCGACGTCGCTGCTGCCRTGGGCTATAGCGATCCCAGCCACTTCGCAGAGGTCTTTCGCAAGACGTTTGGCGTCAATCCCCGCCAGCGGTCTCGATCGGGCTGATCGGGATCACAGAATGCATGTGTCGGTACGCCGTGACGAAACCGACGCCTGAGGTATTCCGGTTACGACTACCGCTTCTCCATGTATGCGCTTTACTCCGATGACCCCGTCGGGATTTCTCGACCGTCACTGTCCCCTATCATGGGAAAGCACTCGCGAAGCCACGTCATAGCACGAGCCGCAAGATCAGCGCTGTTGTCTTCCATCATGAGCATGTGGCCATTGCCGTGGATACCGGCCGCCGGCAGCCAATCGAGACTGACATTCTCGAACTGCTCGGCGAGGAGCTGCGCATCTTCGACATCCTTGCGTGTCAACACTTCACCCCCCACGGGCAGGTTGTCCCCCCACATGATCCGCACCGGAATGTTCGAAAAATCGTGCCAGCTGATTCCTGCGGTGGTGATGCCCGGTTCGACCGAAAAAATAGCTGCTACCGCGCTGGGTCTTTGAAGGGCCGCGCGCCAGCCAAGATCCGCACCCTGCGAATGTGTAACGAGTACCGTGCGGCCGAGCCGATCGAGTAGGTCGACGAGCGGCGGCAGTGCACGTGGATCGCTGTAGCCTGGATGGCCCCGACCGACAGCGTCACCGATACCGAAATCGGGCCAGAGCTGAGACGCATAGGTCTGGCTGTGCGCTTCCGGAAATCGCCCGCCTTCTCTCGTAAAGAGGCGAATGGCGGAAAAGCCGGCGGACCAGGCGCTGCCGGCCTCCTCCATGAGGGGTGCTGAGCGGCCACGCCGGGGCTGGTCGATCACAAAAGTCTCGAATCCCTGGCGCACGAAGAGTTGGGCCCACCCCTCGCGACCGTCCGGAGTGGTTTCCCATGTCACGCCGGTATGGCAGCCGCCATGAATGAAAAGGACAGGAAATGGAAATCTCAGTTTCGCCGGGCGGAGTCGCTGGACATACATTGCGCCGCACAGTCGTTGGTCGCGCGCGCCTGCAGGGTTCAGGAACCCCTCCACCTCCCCGCCTATGTAGAAGCTTTCCAGAACCGACAATATGAGCGGCTCCGCCGCCTTGCCACTATCTCTCATTCGACCATCCCGCCCCATAGGCGCCGCGCGCACGAAACACCGCGGAGAATTGCGCGGCTTCGCCGTTTATTCACATGCATTCCATTCTCCTATCGGGCGACCGCCTGATTTCATCACGGTCACGGCGATCGGTTAGACATCCCCGCACGCCCACCCCCAAGCTGCCGATGGCGGTACGTTTCGATCCTTGTCTTGAGACCCGGCATCGCCACGGAGCGCACCAGCGCCGCGAGGTCGCGGTCGGCCGAACCACCGTCGCCAGCAAGAACCGTTCGCAGTTGGGCGAGCGTTCCCGCCTCGAGCCGGGTGGAACAACGGACCTCCCTCGCCAGCACGTCCGACGAGGCATCCGGATCGACAAGGTGATCGACGAGCCCGAGCCGTAACGCCTCGATGGCCCCTATCTCCCGGCCAGCCTCGACTATGTCGAGCGCGTGCGAGCCCATTCGGGCCGTGAGCCGGGCTATGCCCAAAATCACGCCGAAATCGGCACCGGGGAAACGAAAGGTCGAGCCCTCGATAGCGATGCGTCGGCCGCAGGCGGCGAACAGGTCAGCCCCGGCGCCAACCGTCCGGCCGTTGGCGACGGCGATCGTCGGATAGTCGGCGGTCCAAATCCGAGCCAGAAGCTGCTCGATCCGGATGAAGCGCAAGGCGAGATCGGCGTCGCTCTGGTCGGCAAGATCGTGAAGATCGAAACCGGTGCAGAAATGCCGCCCTTCTCCCTGGAAAATGACGACTTTGGCCGACGATTGCTCAAATCGATCCAACCCGAGATGAAGGTCTTCGACAAGAGCCGCTGAGAGACAGTTGCCGACCTCTGGCCGGGACAGCGTCAGGAAGAATGCGTCTCCATCGACGCGGATCAACAACTGGTCGCTCATGGTCGCCCCCAGAAATTCGGAAGCCTGCGATTGGCATAGCCCGATATGAATGGCTTTCGCTGTCCATCGGAACTGAACACGGAGCGCTCGACCGAACCGATGTCGGCGCCATAGACATGGATGCTTATGGACGTGCGGTCCGAATAGGCGTTGCGAACCCGATGAATATCGCCATCATCTGGGGTGAAGCTCATGATCTGCCCGGATGTGAGGAGATCCTCCGAAACCTTGACCAATTCCCCTTTCCGAATATCGAAGTTCTCGGAAATTTCGCTGCCTCGAAGCATCCCGACCATTCCCCACACGCCATGGTCGTGAATCGGCGTAGATTGGCCGGGGCCCCACACAAAGCTGACGACGCTGAATCGTCGCCGTGCGTCGCAGTAGAGAAGATATTGCTGGTATCTATCCCGGTCCGCACGGGCGAATTCCTCATCGAGCCAGTCGTCTTGAGCCAGCAGAGAGCGGAACTCCTCCTTGATCACGTCCGGCATGCGCGCGCGTTTGCTTGCCTCATCGGCGGTCTCGCGCGACACGAGGTCAAGGAACCCAGCAAAGCGAGCTCGCCCTTCGGGTGAGGTTGCGGCGCCTGGGGCCATCATGCTCGGACCGGCGCGACGGAGGCAGGCGGTGCGAACCCGCCTTCGGCCAGGATTGCCGCACGGTCTGCATCAAGAGCGGGAGGCGTAAGGCGGATCGGAAGCTGGACCCCATCGATCATCAGCGGGGAGCCGAACATATGCGTCATCGATCCGCCTGGCAGCTCGACATCGCTTACCCAGCCCATATGCCCGACCTGCGGATCAGCGAGCGCCTCGGAATAGCTGTTGATCCGGCTGCAGGGAATTCCGGCCGTTTCGAACGCCTTCAACAGATCATCGACAGACCAGCGGGCGAAAATCTCGGACAGGAACTCCGCGAGAAGCTGCTGATTTTTGACCCGGTTCGCCATCAGGTGAAAGCGTTCGTCCGCATGCAGGTCCATGCAGCCGAGAATCTCGCAGACCTGGCGCCACAATTTCTCATTACCGGCTGCCAGCACGAACTCTCCGTCGCGCGCGCTAAACGCCTGATAAGGCGCGTTGCGGGGATGGGCCGAGCCTAGCGGCTTCGGATCCCGGCCGCTGCCGAAATACTCGCTCACCTGGAGCGCGGACACGGCCAGGCTGGCACCGAGCATCGAGATATCGATGAAGCCGCCGCGGCCGCCCGTGCGCACTCTATTGAGAAGCGAGGACACCGCAAAAGCGCCGTACAGGCCGGTCGTGAAATCGGATACCGGAACACCCGCTTTGACGGCAGGCTGCCCCGGCTCGCCCGTGACCGACATGATCCCCG
The DNA here is from genome assembly GCF_056401045.1 of Rhizorhabdus sp. P4_G6. Classification (NCBI taxonomy): domain Bacteria; kingdom Pseudomonadati; phylum Pseudomonadota; class Alphaproteobacteria; order Sphingomonadales; family Rhizorhabdaceae; genus Rhizorhabdus; species Rhizorhabdus sp. P4_G6. The sequence continues at coordinate 11,903 of NZ_JBFUKC010000035.1, forward strand.
ACATAGCCTGAATGGTAACGTCGAACCCGCCTCCCTGCGAGCGCGGGCCGGTCTGGCCATAAGCGGAGATCGAACAATAGATCAGGCGCGGATGCGTTTCGGCGAAACTCTCATAGCCCAGGCCCAGCCGTGTCATCACGCCCGGACGATTATTCTCTATGACGACATCCGCCTGCTCGATCAGACCGCGAGCGATTGCGCGATCATCGGGGCTCTTCAGATCCAGCGCGATCGATCGCTTGTTTCGGTTGAGCGAAGCGAAATTCTCACTGAAGCCGTTCGTGATTGGCGGCCACTGGCGCAAGGAATCACCCGCAGCGGGTTCAACCTTGATGACCGAGGCTCCCATATCGCCCAGCAGCATGCCGCAGAATGGCCCCGCAGCAACATTGCAGAACTCGATAACCTTGAGGCCGTTGAGCGGCAGGTCGATATATGCCGCCCTCCCCTCTTCGAGATCATTCGCATTCCGGGCTTCATTCATCTGGATCGATGCCTTTTATTACTGCCGAACCAAATCCCGAACCCGCTCGGTCAGCCAGAACCGCCGCGCGCAACCCCGCAAATGCTGGTTCTATTATTTGGAACTTTATTCTATATATTGATACTAACCGGGGCATGCGTCGGTCAAGAGGCTAGGATCTGAGAGTTCGGCAACCCGTCAGCTGCATTGAGAGGCTATGGACAAGACACTTATTAAARGCCTCGAGATATTGACCTTCGTGGTCGAGCAGCCTGGTGGCGCAAGATTGATCGATGTCGCGGCCGCAATCGGGCTGACGAAGAGCAATGCCCATCGCTCTCTGGACACTCTTCGCGCCGCGGGGCTTCTTCAACAGAACCCTCGGTCCAAAATTTATTCCGCGAGTATTCGTGTCTGGGAATTGGGCATGAAGGTAATCGACCGCCTCGATATCCGATCGGTTGCATCCGGAGCACTCCAGCTGCTGGCCCAGCAGTCGCGCGAGACGGTTCATCTCGCAATACTCGACGGCATGGAGGTCGTCTATGTCGACAAGGTCGACAGCCCCGAGCCGGTGAAGGCCTATTCGCGGCTTGGCGGCCGTGGCCCAGCGCATTGCGTAGCTACTGGCAAGGCACTTCTCTCCCGACTTTCCGACCCCGAACTCGATCGTCTGCTGGTCGATCTACCGCGGCATTCACGTTTCACTATCACTGACCCGAGACAGCTTCGCGATCAGCTCGCCGACATTCGCGAGAGCGGCATCGCCATCAACCGGGGCGAATGGCGCGACGGCGTCTGGGGCATTGCGGCGCCCGTTCAGCACCTTTCAGGGCAGGCGCTCGCTGCGATCGGCGTGTCCGGGCCTGATTTCCGAATTTCGCCCGCTGCCAGAGTGAAACAGCTCCGTAATTTCGTGCGTGAAGCTGCAGCCAACATCGAGCGCGAGCTGAATTCGAACCAGGTGCCGAGCCCTGCCCACGAAGGTCACCGCTGAGGGAGCAGGCCTATCATCGAAAAAGCAGCAGGGCCGACAGGTTCACGCCCGCAATCCAGGCGGTTTCCGCGACCATGAGCCCTATAGGCTTCCATCCGACCGCCAGGATCGAGCGGAACGATGTGCTCATGCCCACCGCCGCCATCGCCGTGACGAGACAAAGCTGGGAGAGTGACGATATCCCGCCGCTGACGATTTGCGGTATCGGCAGTGTGGTGGCCAGGATGACCATGGCCGCAAAGCCGATAAGGAACTTCGGGAATGGCACCCTCTGCCGCCCTCCCCCCTCGACGGCGCGCGTTCCGATCAGAAATGATATCATCAGGATCACGGGAATCAGCATCACGACGCGCAGCAGCTTCACATAGGTCGAGATGTCTCCAGCGCGATCCGAGATCGAGAAGCCGGCGCCAATTACCTGCGCGACATCGTGAATCGTTCCGCCGATGAAAATACCCGAATCCACATCGTCGAGCCGGAGATGCAGCGCGATCTGCGGATAGAATATCATCGCCAGCGTAGAGAGCGAGGTTACAACGATGACCACAAGGATCGTATCCCGCTCGGTTTCAGGCTTGCGCGGGAGTATCGCGCTGATGGCCAGCGCCGCTGACGCGCCGCAAATTCCCACGGCGCCGGCGGACAATAGCCCGAAACTCCTGTCCAGCCGCATGAAATGGCTTAGCACAATCCCAAAAACCAGCGTGCTGGCAATCGACAGCAGGACAAGCACGACGGGAAACAGACCAAGGCCGACGAGCTGGTGAAGGGTGATGCGCACGCCGAGCATGGCAATCCCAATCCGCAACACCGATTTTGCCGCGAAACTGATCCCCGGCGCGAACCGAGCTTCCTGACGGAGGAAGTTGAAGGCCATGCCGATCAACAAGGCAAGCAGCATTACCGGCGTCGAATAATGCTCCGAGAGCCATTCCGCTGCGCCTGCCGCCGTCAACGCGACCAATATCCCCGGGTAAATATACC
>NZ_JBFUKC010000036.1:0-12038 GCF_056401045.1 Rhizorhabdus sp. P4_G6
GTGTTGCCGCGCTTGTCGCATGCTTGACTAACAAGGTGTCATAAAACGCCTGCTTATCGGCGGGGAGTTCCTCATAAGCAGCGACAAGGTCCGCAAAAAGGGTTTCGCCGCCTTCCTCAGGGGCCTCTACCCCATAAAGCATGGTGAACGTCGCAGTTTCCGCTTCATAAGAGCTGTCGCAATGCCAGTGGTTTGCGACATTGCGTATGAACTCGGGAGTCGCCTCCCTGTTACTCTGCATGATCATTTCGGGATGGCTGTCCAAGGTGTTCTTACGAGCGATCAGCATTACCGGTCGCCCCCAACGCTTCCCAAACCTTACATAGTCGTCATTCGACAAATCCTGACCGGGGAGAAGGATGAAGCGATGCTCCATCAGCTGTTCCAAGAGGATGTTGAGCCCATGATCGTCGATGGTTCGGACATCCATTTTCCGGATCACTTCTCCACGCCGTGGAGTCTGTATTTCGGCTCTAGCCATCGTATCCGTCCTGCCGTGCCACGTGCTTTCGACCATGAAGGTAATCCAGCCTAGAGCGCCGACACCGGCTACACACACGTCTGGTCGGACTATTTTCGACGTCACGGTTTTCCGAGCGAACAAGCCCGCGATGCCTTTTTCGAAACGATTGGAACGGAAATGCGTGCGCGCTCTATGCCGGGACGAATATCCCGGCGTTGTCCGCGCCCGTTGCCCAATGTTTTCTCTTTGGGCGTCGATGCCACCAGGATGGACAGCGTGCGCCAAGCTGCACGGTATGAGGCGCCGAAGCGGTGGCTGGCGGAGTGCCCGGTTCTGTTCTGAGGCGGGCCAGTAGGAAAAATTTAAGCATATTCTTCTAATGTGTGTGACGCGAGAGACGATGCTTGTAGGCGAGATATAGCGTATGCGTGCTGCTTGCGGAATGGACGAGGACACTCCTCCGAGTGTCCTGCGTATCAGAATGCTTACCAGCCGGGGCCTCGTGGCGTTCCTGGCGTTGATCAACGCCGTTTCCATCATCCTGGCCTATTTTTCCGGCAAGGGCTTCCTGGTGTGCGTGGTGACCGGATGCGGACTCCTTCTTGCCGTGGCGCAAGCTGCTTGGCGTAATCCGACGGCTGCCGCAACGCGGACACTTGTTGCCTGTTGCCTTGCCGTTGCGCTGATGCTGCTGATCTTTTCCGCAAGCCCGTTTAGTGACGGCGCTACACAGATGGCGCATATGATGTATTTCGTCACGAATACATTTTTGCTGGCCTACATGTGTTGGAGGAGTCTATTAATTTACAATGTTATTGTAGTTATACATCATGTGACATTGGCAGTATTTGCCCCGCAATTTGTTTGGTATTATTCAAACCCGGAAACATCTTATATAAATCTTGCGATACATGCCAGCATTGCCATTACCCAGGTTATTCCCCTGATGTTCATTAGTCGATATCTACTGGCCGGTGAGCTTGCGACGGTCACTTCTCTCGATGCGGCGCATTCGGCTGTTGCCCGGGCGGACGCTTCATTGCTGGAGGCGAATGCCGCCAAGGCGCGTGCAGACAGTTCATTGCAGGAAGCCCGCGCGGCCGTTGGTCGGGCGGATGCCGCGCTCGCCGAGAAAACCCGCCTGGAGACCGAATCCCGCGGCATTCGCGAACAAGTTCTGGCAAGTGTGCGCGGCCGTCTGACCCAGGCTTTCGCCGAGATTTGGGAATCGGTCCGTTCGGCCACGCTGACCGTCGAGGACGGGACAGAGGCGCTGTTCGTGAGCAGCCAGGACGTCAATCATTCCACCACGGAAATGCTGGATGGCGCCAAGGAGATATCGGCAACCCTGACGACGGTTGCGAATGCGGCGCATGAACTCGCGATTTCGGTGTCGGAAATCAGCCAGCGGGCTGCAGATGCCGCAAGGCATTCTTCCGAAGCGGCCGATATGGTGGATGACGCCAGCGCCACTATCACGACCCTCAGCAAGACCAGCAACGAGATTCAGGGGGCCACAAAGCTGATTAATGACATCGCGGCACGGACACGTCTTCTGTCCCTGAATGCAACAATCGAAGCGGCGCGCTCAGGCGAGCTGGGCAAAGGGTTTGCTGTCGTTGCGTATGAGGTGAAAGAACTCGCAGCTCAGACTTCGGAAACAACCAAGGTAATCTCTGCCCTGATCGAATCCATGACGTCGGAAACGTCGCGCACCGTCGAGGCAATGGCAACCATTCGTCAATCCATTACCGCATCGGACGTTCTGGTTTCGGCGATCGCGGTAGCGACGTCCCAGCAGCGTTCCTCGACCAACGAAATAGCAAATAACGTCCTCATGGCGGCATCGGTATCCGAGGCGGCGATGGAAAAGCTGAAGAACGTCCAGTCTGCCATTTCAGCGGTCACCGACAAGCGGGAAATGCTTACGGAAGCTGCGGCACGGCTGACGAGCAATGTCGACAAGGTCAGCCTTGAGGTAACGCAACTTGCCGATACCCTTGCTGCATGATGCATCCTGGCGGCAGATCTGGTTGCGCCCAATCGGCATCGGCCTTTTGGGATCGCTTTTGTTCGGCTTCATGAACCTGCTGCAGCCCCGGAGCGGTCAGATTGTAGGGGCGGTCATCATGCCCGGTCGTCACGACGCGGCGCTAGTGGCTATGTTGCGGAGCGATCCTGATCTGAGGCTTGTCGAGGATCGTCGGAACAGCCGGGTTATATTTGTCGTTTATCGCCGTCCGGATTTCCCCGATGTCGTTCGAAATAGTGGCGTGCTTTTCATGTTCGAGGCGAACGCGGCGGGCTGTCACTTCGCACGGTGAATAGGCGGCGGTGTATCAGCAGACGCAGCACCGGCTGGCGGCGCGGTGTCCTCCATCAGCGCCAATGGCACAGATTTGAGGTTGTGATAACCGCGAGGTCGCCGCCTAACATCAATCGTCCGATCAAATCCCGGCGGAGATGATTTCTGCGCGGGCATTGCCGTGGGCGGCATCGGGCATCCCGGGAATGACATAGCGGCCCTCGCAGCGTTCGAGGATGTCGGCAATATCGGCCCTGCTATTATAGAATTGCCTGTACCAGGTCCGGACCTTGAGGAAGTTTCCATCTCGCGGCATCTGCATGGGGCGCAGGCAACTTTCTTTGTTCGCCCAGATCTCAAAATCCTGCGCCAGGCCATCCCGGCTCAGTTTCTGGTACGCCCTAGCTGCCGCTACATCCTCGTCGGTCGGCACGCGCTTCGCGATCCTAGTCAGGGTCGCGTGCCAGGCATGGATCGAGCCATCGTCGATCGGCGTGTGGCAGATGAACATCATCGACGGCATGTCGCCGAAGAATTTGGAGATCAGGATGCCCGGTCCGGTGTAGAAGGTGTTGAACTCGGTGATGTCGGCATCGACGCCTAGCATTTCGTGTTTTCCGCCCATCAGTTGCCAGATTCGATGGCCGCTTATGATGTTCTCGAAATAGCTCTGGTGGGATGCGTGAACTGGGTACAGATGCTGGATGTCGCAGATATTGTCGATCACTTCCAATTGATGGATACCGATTGGCCCCAGATCATCGAAATGCCAGCGGACATACTGGGGATCATCCCATTCGGGGATGTCGGGCAGTGGATAATCGGGCTCCTGACCCTCGGGGTCATGCCAGTGGAAAATGGCGTTGTAGCGCTCGACGACAGGAAAAGCTTCCAACTTTGCGCCCGCGGGAATGCTGTCGGAATAGGGAATGTGATTGCATTTCCCGTCCGGGCCGAAACGCCAGGCATGATAAGGACAGCGGATCGACTCGCCCTGCACTTGGTCGCCGCGTTGCGCCATGAACGATGTCGTGCTCTTGCCGATGTGTGTTCTCATGTGTGGGCAATATGCGGAAACCATATACGGTTTCCCGCTTTCGCCTCGGTAGAGCACCATATCCTGACCGAAAAATCGCACGCTGAGCGGTCGATCGGCAAGGTGTTCGGCATCGGCCACCATGAACCATCCGCGCGGGAAGGTGAAACTGCCCAGGCCATAGTCTTTTGCGGTCGCCATATCTGAATCCGTCCTATCCATTCCGCAAGCGCGATTGCGGCCGACCCCATCCGAGCCCCGTTGCTCGTCCGTAAGTCGCAAGGCCATCCTGCGCAAAACGAACCGATTGTGGCGATCCGTTCCTCGACCGGCACCATCTCACCATAGCGGCGATAGGCTAATATCCCCTGACTGTCGCCAAAAGGACATTTTTTCGACCATCGCCAGATTGCCAATTGCTGCTTGATATGTGTTGCCGATCGGAGCGTTTGTCTGCGCGAAATCGGGTAACGATGGCGGGAACAGACATTGAGACTTTCCGCAATAAGCAGGGGAAGGGCTGACCTGTTCTTGACAAATGTGATAAAATAACGGGCAAAATCTTATGAATGGAAGTGATTACTATGAAGAATAAAGAGGATAAGCTTCAACAGCTTATCGATCATTTCGATATTCGCGAGGTGATCGAAGCCTATGTTCATGCCTGCGACCGGGCAGATGCGGCGGCCCTGGCCGAGGTGTACTTCGATGACAGCTGGGATGACCATGGTCCATTCAAATGTAACGGCAAGCAGTTCGCGGTCGATTGCACGAATAGCCTGATCGAAAATTGGAGCATGTGTGGCCATCTTCTTGGCCAGTCGAGAATCAAGGTGACCGGCGATTCCGCAGGCGCCGAAACCTATCTCTACTCGACACTGACCCGCGAGGATGGCGACCGGACGATGCTCGACACCTTCGTCGGCCGCTATATCGACCAATTCGAGCGCGTCGACAGCCAATGGCGCATCAGGAATCGGCGCTGCATCTGCGACTGGTCGGGAAGTTCTCCCCTCACGGAAGATTTCACCAAGGGAAGGTCGCTGTTCATCCAGGGGGCTCGATCGCAGGATGACTTATCTTATGAAGTATTGGGATTGAAAAGAGGAAGTTCATTCATAGTGCGATAATAATTATATATTCAACGATAATATTAAACGATAACATTCTAGGAGGGCAGGGATGAAATTTCGTAGCACTGCGAGCGGCGTCGCCTTCGCAACGATGCTCTGGATGTCGCCGGGGCAATCGATCGCACAGCCCGTTTCGTCGAGCCCGGCCGATACGACCCAGGCCCCGGACTCGCTGGGGGATATAGTCGTCACCGCTCGACGGGTGGAAGAGAACCAGCAGGCCGTGCCAATCTCGGTTACCACCGTGTCCGGCGACATGCTCACCGAAAAGAATGTGAGCGCGGTTCGCGACCTCCAGTTCAGCGTCCCCAACCTCCAGATCAAGCAGGGCAACCTCTCCCCGGAAAATATCGAGTTCATCATTCGCGGCCAGCGGCAGCAGCTGTTCACCGATGAGAATGTGATCGTCTACTTCGATGGCGTGCCCCATCGACCGCGCGGCATCACATTGTACGATCTCCACGACGTCCAGGCCCTGCGGGGCCCGCAGGGAACGCTGTTCGGCAAGAACTCGCTGGGCGGCGCCATGGTGTTCACCACCAACAAGCCCACCTTCGACACCGAAGGATCGATGACGCTCGAATATGGCAATTACAATCTCATCCACGGCACGGCGGTGCTCAACCTCTCGGTGATCGACGACAAGTTGGCGGTGCGCGTGGCCGGCAACATCGAACGGCGCGACGGCGTGTTCAAGAACGTCAACCCGCGCGGGGACGACCTGGGCGATCGCCGCAACGAGAGTTTCCGTGTCAGCGTGCTCGCGCGGCCTATCGAGCGGCTCGAGAATGTCGCGGTGTTCGACTATTATCATGCCAACCAGCTGCCTTCGCCGGCGATCATCGACTCCGCTCCGTTAAACGCCACCGGTTTCGGTGCTCTCGTTTCGCTGCTCACGCAGCAGTTCGTCCAGAGGCAGAGCCAGATCGGCGGAGGAACCGCGTTGGTGAACGGCAATCTACTGCAGCGGAGCGGTAGCCCGTTCCGCGTCGACCTCTATACTGGGCGCACCACCTTCGCGACGCCGGTCAGCACGCCGCTTGGGCCCCTCAACCCGGCCCTGCCCCTGTCCAGCACGACCAAGGCATATGGCGTCAGCGACACCACCACGCTCGAACTGAACGACACGCTCAGCCTGCGCAACATCTTCGGCTATCGGTACGAGCGCGCGGACGAGACGCAGGATCCCGGGGGCGGCGCCGGCATGACAGTCAACCTGACGCCATTCCTGTCCGGCCTCGGCGTACCCGGCCTGCCGGCTAGCTATCCGGGTGACTTCATCAATCTGGTCTCACGCAATTACGGACTGAACAAGGATGTGAGCGACGAGCTGCAGCTTATCGTAAAGTCGCAGAACCTGTCGGGCATCATCGGTCTGTTCTACAGCCACAATGACTATAACTTCCGGAACACGTCGCTGTTCATTGCGGGGCCGGTGTCGCTCTATCCGGCTGCCGTCCGATACTACAACACCAATGTGGATTCGGATTCCTACGCCATATTCGCCCAGGGGACCTATGATTTCTCTGCCATGGGGGCGGACGGACTGCGCCTGACGCTGGGCGCGCGGCATACGTGGGACAAGCGGAACTTCACGAACGAGCTGTTCTATTCCAACAGCCTCGCCCTGGTTCAGCAATGGCCGGCGCCAGGCGGCGTCTGCGCCACGGTGGCCGGCACCGGCGCCGCGGCGGTGGGCTTCAATTCGGCAAGCCAATGCTATCTCGGGGGCGCCAAGAGCTTCAAGGCGCTGACCTGGTCGGCGTCGCTCGAATATCAGCTGGCGCAGCAGACCCTGGTCTATCTGGCCAATCGTCGAGGATATAAGGCCGGCGGTGTCAATCCCGTCACCGCCAATCTTGATTTCGCCTTCTTCGGTCCCGAGCGTCTGACCGACGTCGAACTGGGCATCAAGCATCAGGGTCGGATCGGCGGGCGGCCCTATCGGGTGAACGTCGCGGGATTCTACGGCAAATATAAGAAGATACAGACGCAGGCGATCATTCCCTTCTGCGTCACCGATGCGTGTACCGCGTCCTATACCGACCTTATCCTGTTCAATGTGGGCCAGGCGACGATCAAGGGCGTCGAAGTTGAGGCGTCGTTCAAGCCGATACCCGAACTGATCCTGGACTTCGGTTATTCGTATCAGGTTGGGCGCTATGGTAGCGGCACCGTAATTCCGCAGCCGCGCGACATCACCACGCCGGTAAGCAGCACCAATCCGATCGACTATACAAGTGGGCTCGATCTGGACGGCCAGGAGTTCGTCGGCATTCCACGCCACACGATGAATGTGTCCGTGACATATGAGCCCAGGTTCGTGGCCGAAAGCTTCGCCAAGCCGTCACTGAACGTCAACTATGCCTATCGGAACAAGACCGTCGGCAATTCCAATCTGGGCGTGGCAACGACGCCGGGATTTGGCGTGCTGAACGCCCGCCTGACCTTGCGGGACGTTGGGGAAACCCAGTTCGCCCTGGCATTCTGGGCCCAGAACCTCACCGACAAGTCCTACAAGCTCAGTTGCTCGGACAATACGAGCATCGGCTACACCGCCTGCCGCTGGGGCGATCCCCGGACATATGGCGTCACGGGATCGATCAAGTTCTGATCGGACCAAGGGTTGACCAGATGGCGATGTCGACGGCCCGTTCCGGACGGCCGGCGTCGCCATCATACGATCGGAAGATCATCCGCCTGGAGGGTCGTCATGAACGACAAGATGCAGCTTCTTCTGGACCATTTCGAAATCCGGGAGCTTCTGGAGGCCTATGTGCACGCTCAGGATCGCGCCGACGCGCAGGCAACGATCGACGTGTACCATCCGGACAGTTGGGATGACCACGGCCCGATCAAGGACACCGGATGGAATTTCGCCGACAGCGCGACCCGCGAGCTGCTGATCCGCTGGGAGGGATGCCTGCACCTGCTCGGCCAGTCGCGGATCAGGGTGGACGGCGACCAGGGCGGCTCGGAAACCTATTTCTACTGTACGATGACCGGCCAGCATGACGGGCAGGACATGCTGGACCATATGATGGGCCGCAATCTGGACAAGGTCGAACGCCGCGAGGGCGAATGGAAGATCAAGGAGCGTACCTGCATCGTCGATTGGTCGGCGAGCACGCCTCTGATCGAAGACTTCGTCGGCGCCGCCGCCTTCGCCAAGGGAAAGCGATCGGCCGAGGATCTGTCCTACAGTTTGCTCGGCCTCTCGCGCGGGCATTCACGGATAACCCGCTGAAAGGTGATCGGACAAGCGTCCCGCCTCCCTCTGCCACCCCCTGGCAGGAGAGCAGGCGTCTTTTGTCGATCGGCCGAGAACGTCAGATCGTCCGGCCGCCATCCGCCACGATCAGCGCCCCGGTGACGTAGCTGGCGACGTCCGACGCCAGGAACAGGATGACGTTGGCGATCTCCTCCGCTTCGCCGAGCCGACCGAGCGGGATGCCGTCGATGAAGCTCGCGTCGAGCGGCGCGCCAGCGATCAGCGGCGTGTTGATCACACCCGGGCAGACCGCGTTGCATCGGATTCCACTGCTCGCATATTCGACCGCGATCGCGCGCGTCAGCTGGGAGATTCCGGCCTTTGCCACCGCATATGGCCCGACATGGCGTTCGGCATGATAGGCCGCCGTAGACGATGTGTTGACGATCGATCCGCCGCCTTGCGAGGCCATGACAGGAAGGACGCTGCGCGACACGCGGAAGGCCGAGGTGAGACCCACGTTCATGACATGGTCCCACTGCTCGTCGCCGACGCCGCCGAGCAGGGCGGCGCTATCGTTGCCGCGCCAGATCGCGTAGCCGTTATTGTGCAGGAAATCGATGCGTCGATGGCGCGAGACCACCGTCTCGACCATGGCGTCGATCTGGGACCGTTCGCGTAGGTCGCAGGCGACGAAATCGGCCTTTCCGCCGCCGCCCCTGATATCCTCCATCAGGTCCATGCCGCGCTTCTGGTCGAAATCGACGATCACCGCGGTGCCGCCGTGCTTCGAGAAGCCGCGTGTGACGGCAGCGCCGATGCCCGAGGCGCCGCCGGTCACGACCCCGATCTTGCCTTCAAATCCGATCATGCTCCGGTATCCTGCTATTGGATGACAGCCCACGTTCTCTTGGCCAGTTTCCATGGAAATTGCCAGCCGGCCCCTGCGCGCCCATGGCCGCCACGCGCGCTATTCGGGATCGATCCAGGTAGAGTTGATCGCCCGCGGGCTGAGATATTTGGTGTTGGTCCAGCCGCCGTCGACGACGATCGACTGGCCGTTGATCATCTCGGAACCGGGCGAGCAGAGAAAGGCGATCATCGCCGCCATATCTTCTGGTTCGGCGAGCCGGGGATATGGCGTCGTCTCGATATTGTTGCGTCGAAACGCTTCGTCTGCGAACCGGTGGCGAACCATGTCGGTCATCGTCACCCCGGGCGCCACGCAGTTGCTGCGGATTCCTCGCGGCCCATATTCGCAGGCCATATGCTCGGTCAGCGCTTTCAGGCCGCCCTTGGCCGCCGAATAGGCGCCGCCCCGCCGCCCGCCGATATGCGCGAAGGTGGAAGTGATGTTGACGATGCTGGCGCCCGCCTTCATGTGGCCGATCGCCTCGCGGCACAGCCGGAACGGCGCGCGCAGCATCAGGTCCAGGAAAGCGTCCAGCGACGCGTCGTCGGTTTCATGGAGCGGTTTCGGACTGCCGACCCCGGCATTGTTGACCAAGACATCGATGGAGCCGAAGCTGTCGAGCGCACAGCGGACGATGTTCGCTGGCGCTTCGTCCATCGTGACATCCGCCGGGCATGCGACAATGCGTTCTCCGTTCAGCGCATCCGCCAGCCGCGAAAGTTTGTCCGGGGTGCGGCCCACGGCGACGATCGCGAACCCCGCGCCATGAAGCACTTTTGCCGTGGCCAGGCCGATCCCGCTTCCAGCGCCGGTGATGATCGCGGTTTTCATCTTGTGTCACTCCCCTGTCTCTATCGCACCGGTCGGCAGATTGGCGACTGAGCGCCATCGTGCCTCTATCGAACGCTACGCTGGACCGGCCCGCTGTGCCAATGGTCACGGGCAGGTCGAAGGAGCTTTTCCCTTTGGCGACAGCTTTGATGCTTGAGATGGGCGAATGGTCTCCATAGCCTTGACAAATATCGCCGGATGAACCTGCCCGGGCATCACCGTTCGTCCGATCCGGACCATGGCCGGACCGACCAGGTTCTGCGAAATATTCTACGACCGCGTCCGCCTGCCGCTGGCCGACGCAGTGGTGGGCGGGATCAACATTGGCTGGAAGACCGCCATGGCCACAGCGCGATACGGCGCAGGCTGATCGACTGGCGGTCGAAGAAGATCGTCACGACGGCTTGTACTTTGACTGCCAGGCGCGCAACGATCGGCATCGGCGCGCGCCACTCCGGTTTCCATTCCAGTAGAGAGCATTAGATGACGGACAATAGCGAGTTGGAATTGAGTTTCGTTGTCGACGACCAGACCGCGATCATTACCCTCAATCGCCCCCATGAGGGCAATGCGCTCACCTCCACGATGATCACGGCGCTTAACGAGGCCTGGACCCGGGTCATCCGCGATGACGGCATCCGGGTCGCAATCATTACTGGCGCCGGGGAACGACATTTCTGCACCGGCGCGTCGGTGTCCGGACTGCGCAAGGAAGGCGAAGGTGGCATCCTGGTCGGACAGGAGGCGGTGCCCCACAAGGAGGCCAATCGCTTCACCCCGCGTCAATGCGACGTGTGGAAGCCAGTGATCTGTGCGGTCAATGGGCTGGTCAATGGCGGGGGGCTCCATTTCGTGGTGGATTCCGACATCGTCGTCGCGCCGAAGAGTGCACAATTCATGGATACCCATGTCTCGGTCGGCGCGGTGGGCGCCATCGAGAATATCGGCCTCGCAAGGCGGGCGACGCTCGGCAGCGCGCTGCTGCTGACCCTCGTCGGTCGCGATTATCGCATGTCGGCTGAGCGCGCCTACCAGCTAGGCCTGGTGGATATATTGGAAGAAGACGCTGCCGCGGTGATGACCACTGCGCTGTCTCTGGCCCGATCGATATGCCGCAACTCGCCCCAGGCTACCGCCCTGTCGAAACGGGCGATCTGGAAATCAGAGGATGTCGGTTATCATGAGGCGCTCGATCATGGGTGGGAACTGCTGAAATCGCATTGGAGCCATCCCGATTTCGAGGAAGGACCGAAGGCGTTCCTGGAGAAGCGGCCGGCCCGGTGGACAACGCGTCGTTCCTGATGTCCGGCGGGCGACCGGTGGGTGCCGCCAATCACGATAACATGTCCCGTTCGCGCAACACTCGACGATTGATCGGTGGCCGGGATGTGCCCTTAAACAGTGGGGTGCACCGGCAGACCGCCGATTTCCGAGGCGATATTATCGATGACCACATCGCAAAAATTATCGGACGAGAAGATTGCCACGCTGGCTGCGCGATTCGACCATCACGGCCCCGAATATCGCGAGCATTCCGCCGAAATCCTCGAGCATATGCAGCGGCATTGCCCCTTCGTGCATAGCGAGGCCTGGGGTGGCTTCTGGGTAGCGACGACCGGCGAGCATGTGTTGGAAATCGCAAAGAACGCCGAGGTCTTCTCGAGCGCGCAGGGTGAGACCATTCCGGATGGCACCGATACGCGGATGATCCCGCTGCATTCCGACCCACCCGAGCTCTACGATTATCGCGCCATCCTCAACCCGCTGTTCGCCCCGAAAAAGATGGCGCAATTAGCGCAGGCCGTGCGCGACGAGGCGAACGCGCTGATGGACAAGCTGGTAGCGCGGGGCGGCGGTGATCTTGTCATGGATGTCGGCCAGCCGCTCACCGCCATCACGACGCTGAAGATGGCCGGATTCAATCCCGCTGACTGGTACAAATATGCCCATCCCCTGCACGAACTGGTCTACAGCGCCGCGCCGCGCGAGGAAAAGCTCGCGATGATGTCCGAGATGGAACGCGAGATGAATGCCGAGATCGCGCGCCTGCGGCCCGATCCGCCGCCCGGCAGCATCCTGGAATATCTGTTTGATGTCGACATGGCGGGCCGGAAGCTCCGCATGGACGAGATCCAGAGCATGGTGC
>NZ_JBFUKC010000037.1:0-11418 GCF_056401045.1 Rhizorhabdus sp. P4_G6
GGAAGCCGGCAAGGAGATCGCCACCCGCCCGTTCCAGCTGGTCACCGGCCGCAACTGGCGCGGCACCGCGTTCGGCGGCGCCAAGGGCCGGACCGATGTGCCGAAGATCGTCGACATGTACATGGCCGGCAAGATCGAGATCGACCCGATGATCACACACGTCATGGGTCTCGAGGACATCAACAAGGGCTTCGACCTCATGCACGCCGGCGAAAGCATCCGCAGCGTGGTGGTTTTTTGATTTTTGGTTGAGATGATTATCGATAGAGAAAGGGAATATTATCATGGCTGATCCGGTTATCTCTGGTGACGACGTCTTCTCTCACGCCTGTCTCGGCGCGAAGGACCTTGCCGTTTCGACCGCCTTCTACGATGCCGCGCTCGCGCCGCTTGGTATCAATAACATGGGGCCTTTCGGTGAGACCGTGGTGCTCTACGGCAAGACCAAGCCGGCCTTGCTGGTGCTGAAGCCGGGCAACGGTGAGGCACCGTCAGGCAACGGCGTAACGATTGGCTTTGCCGCAGCCTCGCCTGCCGAAGTGGACGCTTTCCATGCCGCTGGCCTCGCCGCAGGTGGCACCTGCGAAGGCGCGCCGGGTGCGCGCGGACACCTGCCGGGTGCCTATGCCGCTTACCTGCGCGATCCTGCGGGCAACAAGATCTGCTCGTACACGTTCGTCTGACCGACTGCACATGGAGCAGGTCAGCGCCAACCGCAGCTACGGCGGGACGCAAAGCGTCTATACCCATYAGAGCGTGTCAACCGGCACGCCGATGACCTTCTCGATTTTCGTCCCGGACCATGCGTCCGGGACGAAATTGCCGGTCCTATGGTATCTGTCGGGGTTGACGTGTACTCATGCGAACGTCACCGAAAAGGGCGAGTTTCGCGCTGCCTGCGCCGAGCACGGGATTATCTTCGTCGCGCCTGATACAAGCCCGCGCGGCGAGGACGTACCTGACGACGAAGCTTACGATTTCGGCAAGGGCGCCGGCTTTTACGTGAACGCCACTCAGGCCCCTTGGTCGCGCCACTTTCGCATGCGCGACTACATCGAAAACGAACTGCCCGAACTGGTCGCGGCAAACTTCGCAGTCGACATGGCACGGCAAGGCATCACCGGCCATTCGATGGGCGGACACGGCGCCCTCACCATTGCATTGCGCAACCCTGGACGGTTCAGATCGGTCAGCGCCTTTGCCCCAATAGTGAGTCCGCTTGCCTGCCCATGGGGCGAAAAAGCACTAAGCGGCTATATCGGCGCGGATCGCGCAAACTGGCGCGAATACGACGCATGCGCATTGATCGAGCAGGGCGCGCGTCTGCCGGATATATTGGTCGACCAAGGTGGCGCCGACCCGTTTCTCGAAGAGCAATTGAAAACCCAACTTCTGATCGAAGCCTGCGATAAGGCTGGGCAACCGTCCACAATCCGAATGCAGCCGGGTTATGACCACTCGTATTATTTCATTTCGACTTTCATGCCTGAGCATATCGCTTGGCACAGCGCTCGATTGGGGGGCGCCGCCACAGAAAATCAGTTAGCTTAGACGTTTCGCATTGGTCCAAAACAGTCTTATAGCGTAATTATTGTCACGGCGTACATTCCGGCATTCATCCGCCGAGCCGAAGGCCAGCGCAGCTCTCCCGGACACTCGACCATTGGGCCTACATAAACCGGGTTACGCTGGACTTCAGCCGTCCCGGCAAGCCTACCGACGACGCCGTTGCGGAGGCCTTCAACGCCGGCTCCGCGACGAGTGCCAGAACACGCATTGGTTCTTGTCATTGGACGACGCCAGGACAAGATCGAGGCGTGGCGGACGGGCTTCATCGAGAGCCGACCTCACACATCCCTCGTGTTCATGACGCTTGCCGAATTTGCCTCATCGGCCGAGGTTAACTCCGGCCAATGAGGCGTCGGACCTCTCGCGCTGGACGCCGGCAAATCCGGGACAGGGTCAGTGGAAATATCCTATTTCGGCACTATTTTCCGAAACTCGCGGCCTCGGACTACGGGTGAAAATATTCGATTTTCGGACCCAAAGGCACGATGCCGGTCGGGTTGATTGTCGAGTGGCTCTGAAAATAGTGTCCCTTTATGTGCTGGATGTTCACGGTCTTCGCAACGCCGGGCAACTGATAAATCTCACGCGTATAGCGCCACAGGTTCGGGTAATCGACGATGCGGCGCAGATTGCATTTGAAGTGACTGAAGTAGACCGGATCAAAGCGGATCAGGGTGGGGAACAGACGGATGTCAGCCTCGGTCAACGGTTCGCCCAGCAGGAAACGCCGTGACGACAGTCGTTCTTCAAGCCAGTCCAACGTCTCGAAAAGCGATTCAAACGCTTCGGCATAGGCTTCCTGGCTGGTGGCAAACCCTGCACGGTAAACGCCGTTATTCACCGTATCGTAGATCCGCCGGTTGAGCGCATCGATCTCCGGCTGCAACGGCTCCGGGTAGTAATCGCCCGGACTGGCTCCAACCTGGTCGAAGGCAGAACCCAGCATGCGCAGGATTTCGGACGACTCGTTGTTGACGACTTTACCCGTCAGCTTGTCCCATAGAATCGGGACTGTCACTGAACCTGTATAGTTCGGATCGTCAGCGGTATATATTTCCCGGAGGAACAGCGCACCATTTACCGGATCCGGAACCACCCCCGGGCCATCGGCAAAGGTCCATCCCTCCTCGCGCATCAGCCAGTTGACCACGGAAACCGATACCATTTCCTCCAGCCTCTTGAGCGCTCGCATGATGAGGGTGCGGTGCGCCCAAGGGCATGCAAGGCTGACGTACAAGTGATATCGGCCAGGCTCGGCAGCAAAGCCTGCGCGCCCGCTTGGCCCGGCACCGCCGTCGGGCGTGACCCAATGGCGATATATGCTGTCCTTGCGCACGAAACGACCGCCCGTGGACGAAGTGTCGTACCATTGCTGGTGCCAGACTCCGTCGATCATCAATCCCATGTCAATCTCCGATATAGCGGGATTACGACCTGTTCGGCCTTTCTCTCGCCTGGCGGATCAGCCGACGAGCAATTCAAAGCCCGATCGCTGCGATCCCGGCGGCGGCGCACTTTTCGTCGTTGTCACTGAGATCGCCTGTGACACCGACCGCGCCGATCGTCTCCCCGCCGGACTGGATTAGCAGACCGCCAGCCGCAGGAATGATGCCCTCTGGGTTGAGGCCAGCGGCGGCACTGATGAAGGTTGGCCGGTCTATCGCCATCTCCCCTATCGTCCGCGACGAGACACCGAGCGCCAGCGCCCCCGAAGCCTTTCCGATGGCGATCTTGGGTCGCAAGTTCGACGACGTGTCCTCGCGCGCGAAGGCGACAAGATGGCCGCCGGCGTCGAGCACAGCTACGCTGAGCGGTTTAAGGTCGAGTCTGCGGCCTTCCTTGAGCGCTGCCGTGACAATTGCTCCGGCCTGTTCGAGAGTGACATTTGCCATTAAAGATACTCCTGATGATGTTGCCGCCGGAGAACATTCGGCCGAGGGGCGAGCCTGTTTCCGCTTGTCCCGGCTCTGATTTCTCCAATTGCTCCGGTAATCTTGCGCTGCGCGAGACGCCGCTCAAGTGTCGCTGCGGCCTGGACCCTGATGACATGGGATTGGCCCAAGACTTCGGGCGAGCCGGTCCAGGCCCCGCCAATGAAAACACTGATCGTTCATGAGGGACGCATCCCTTAAAGACAGACCCATTGAAGACATCCTATCAGAGCATAAGGCTCAAGGGCTGCTCGATGAGCGTCTTGAACGCGGCCAGATATCGCGCGCCGACAGCGCCATCGACGGCCCGGTGATCCACGGACAATGTGCAGGACATAACCGTAGCGGGCACGCAAGCGTCGCCCCGGACGACAGGCCGGCGCTCGGCGGCCCCCACCGCCAGGATGCAGCTTTGCGGCGGATTGATGATCGCGGAAAAGGCCCGCACGCCGAACATGCCCAGATTGGAAATCGTGAAGCTTCCGCCCTGATATTCCGCGGGTTGCAACCGGCCTGCGCGGGCGCGCTCCGCCAGCACCTTCACGTCCGCGGAAATGGCGGCGAGGCCTTTCCGGTCCGCCTGGCTGACGATGGGCGTTATCAAGCCGCCATCGGTCGCGACCGCAACCGAGATATCGACGTCGTGGAAATGGAGGATCGCATCCTCGGTCCAAGCCGTATTCGCTTCCGGGACCTGGCGAAGCGCCAGCGCGGCAGCCTTGATCACGAAGTCGTTGACCGAAAGCCTGTACCGCCCCTCGCCTTGCGAATTGAGCGTTTCGCGCAAATCGAGAAGCGCATCGATCTCGCAATCCGCCTCCAGGTAGAAATGCGGGATCGTCGATTTCGCTTCGGTCAGCCGGCGGGCGATCACCTTCCTGATGTTGGTCAGCGGTATTTCGTCATGCGGCTGATCCACCGATCCCGCCCGCCGTGCCGGTGGCGGAACCGGCGATGGCGCCGGATCGGCGGTCGTGAAGGCGTGGGACGGCTCCGGCCGCGGTGCGGCGGCGGCCTCTATGTCCACCCGCACGACGCGGCCTCGTGGCCCGCTGCCTTTCAGACCTTCGATCGCCACGCCCTTCTCCACCGCAAGTCTGCGCGCGAGAGGGGAGGAGAGGCTTCGGCGACGCCCATCTGCATCGATGGACGGTCCCGCCGCGGCGGGCGCCTGCGCCTGCGCCTGGACGGAAGGCGACTGGATGGGTGTCTGCGGGACAGGCGCGTCCCTGTCTTCCGCGAGCTCGCCCGCATCGACGCCCAGATCGTCCACCTGTTCGCCGTCGACCAGCAGCAGGGCAATCGGAGCATTGACGGCAACCGTCGTCCCGTCGCCGGCGACGATCCTGCCGATCGTACCGGCGCGCTCAGCCTCCAGTTCCATGGTCGCCTTGTCGGTTTCGATCTCGGCGATGATTTCGCCGGCGGCTACCGTATCGCCTACGGATTTCAGCCAGCGCGCGATGGTCGCTTCTTCCATGCCGGCAGAGAGGGCCGGCATCACGATCTTATGTGGCATTGCTGCTCCCCGCTTTCAGACCAGTGGCCGACCCTGGACGGCCATTGCCAGGCGCAAGCCCGCCTCGATCTCGGCCTCTCCGGCACAGGCCGCGGCTTCCAGGACCTTCGAAATGCTCGGCGACGCTTCGCTGCCGTGCACGCGCTGGACCGGCTGGTCGAGCATGTCGAAACAGCGGTTCTGGATTTCGGCGGCGAGCCAGCCGCCATAGGACGTGCCGATCGCCCCCTGCTCCACAATCAGGACATTGCCTGTCTTGTCGATAGACTCTTCGATCAAGGCCCAGTCTATCCCCGCGCGATCCAGGCTCCGCAGGTCGATCACATCGGCATCGACGCCCAGTCTTTCGACCGCGTCCTGCACCGGGCGGACCATCGCCAGATAGGTCAGGACGGTCAGGTGCCGACCGGTCCGCACCCGCTTCGCCTTGCCCAGCGGGATGAAATAGTCGAGATCGCCCGCCGGCGCGGGGCCCTTGCTGTTATACAGGTCGACATGCTCGAGAACCAGCACCGGGTCCTTGCATCGCAGCGCGCTGTTCATCAGGCCCACATAGTCATAAGGGGTGGACGCGGCGACGATCCGCCAGCCCGGTGCCGTGGCGAAGATGCCGGCCGGGTCCATCGAGTGCTGCGAACCGTAGCCGGTGCCCATGGCCACCTTGGTGCGAAGCACCAGGGGCACTTCGCCATCCCCGCCGAACATGTGACGCGCCTTGCCGATCTGGTTGAACACCTGGTCCGCCGCCACCCACATGAAATCGGGATACATGAACTCGACGACCGGCACGTAGCGGCCATCCATGGCGATGCCGCCGGCCAAGCCCACGAACGCGTTCTCGGCGATCGGCGTGCCCAGCACCCGGTCGGGAAAGCTGGTCGACAATCCGCGCGTGGCGCCGTTCGTGCCGCCCTTCAGGCGGTGGACATCCTCGCCCATCACGACGATGCCATCATCCTCGCGCATGCGCCGTTCCATGACGTCGGCCACGACATCGACGAAGCGCCTGTCTTCGATCTTGCCGGCAAACTCCTCCTGCTCCACGAAGCGGGCATCCTGCAGTTCCGACAGGTCGCCCCGCATTCCGAAATCGCGGAAATCGGGTGAAGGCCACAGCGACGGGACAATGCGCCGCTTCCCCTCGTGCTCCTCGATCAGGCCGCCTGCGATCTCGTCCATCAGCGCCGCCGCGCGGGACCGCAGCGAAGCAACCTGGTCCTCTCCGATCAACTGGCGAGCCGCCATTTCCGCCGCGACCCGGTCGATGGGATCGCGCGCGCGCCAGGCCTTTTCCTCTTCCTTGGTTCGGTATCCGAAGGCGCTGCCGGGCAGCGGCCCATTCTGGTGGAAATAGCGATAGACGTCGACCTCGATAATGGTCGGGCCTTCGCCCGCACGCATCGCCTTCACCGCCGCTTGCGATGCGAGATAGACGGCGAGCGGATCCATTCCGTCGACTTTCCAGGCGGGAATGCCGAAGGCCAGCCCGCGCGAGGACAGCCTCGGCTCGGCGGTGGCCTCCTCTACCGTGGTCGAGACCGCGTACCGGTTGTTCTCGATGAAGAAGCACAGCGGCAGCTTCCATGCAGCCGCCAGGTTCATCGTTTCCAGCACGGATCCGATATTGACCGCGCCGTCGCCGAAGTAGGTGAAGGCAACGTCGCCGGTGCCGGCGCGCTTGTGGGCCCAGGCCGCCCCCGCCGCCGCCGGAACACCGCCACCGACGATCGCGTTCGTGCCGAGATTGCCCGATTCCGCCCAGCGCAGGTGCATCGAGCCGCCCCGACCCTTGCAATAACCGCGCGCCAGGCCGAGGATTTCTGACATCGTGAGATCGGCGATGGTCCGCACATCGTCCCCGAACGGGGCCGAAGAGGACAACCCCTGGGGCGCGACATAATGCAGCGCCTTGGCCAGAAACTGGTGGTGTGCGCGGTGCGAGCCATTGATCTGGTCGGAGCCGCGCATGGCGAGAACCGATCCCACCGCTCCACCTTCCTGACCCACAGCGGAATGGGCCGGGCCGTGGACGAGGCCCTGGCCCGCCAGTTCCAGCACCTTCTCCTCAAAGGCGCGGATCAGGACCATCGACGTCAGCATCGAATCGAGCACGCCAGGGTCGGCGGCTGCCCAAGCGGCGGAATTGGTCGCTAGCGACACCCACGGGGCGCGCGGCTGCAGATGTTCGATAGTGGTGGCTTTCACGGTCAATCCTGTCCCGGTCGTTTCGCGTTGACCCCAACCACGCCGGGTGGCAAATGTCAACTATTGGATCCAATAATCGTGTTTTCTGCTTGACCAGGCGGCAATTTATTCACATTTTGGCACATATGGCATCCAATCGGAGATATGTATGGAGCAGAACCCCGGCCTGCCCGGCTTGAGGGGCGTCGAGCATATCGGGTTCACCGTGCCGGACATCGAAGCGGCGACCCGCTTCTTCGTCGACGTGATCGGTTGCGAATATGTCTACTCGCTCGGGCCGTTCGAGGATGCCGAGGGGGACTGGATGGTTCGCCACCTCAACGTTCCGGCCCGCTCGCGCGTGCGGGAACTGCGCTTCTTCCGCTGCGGTTTCGGCCCGAACTTCGAGATCTTCGAATATGACGGGGACGACCGCAACATGGTACCGCCGCGCAATTGCGACGTCGGCGGCCACCATCTCGCCTTCTACGTCGACGACTTCGATCGCGCGCTAGCCTATCTGCGATTGCATGGACTGCGCATCCTGGGCGAGCCAACCTTCCGCACCACCGGGCCAAGCGCGGGGCAGACCTGGGTCTATTTCCTCACGCCGTGGGATATGCAACTGGAGCTGGTCAGCTTCCCCGGGGGCAAAGGCTACGAGTCGACCACGACCCGCCGCCTGTGGCATCCCGCCCACCCGGCCAGTTGAGGAGTCGAGACGATCGCCAATACCGCGCCCGCCGAAGCGGGCACACACGAGACCTCGCTGGTCACCGATCGCGTCGAGGAAGGGATACGCGCACTGATTCTGGCGGGCGAATTGCCCCCCGGCAGCCGCATCGGCCAGGAAGAGCTGGCTGCCCGCTTTTCGGTAAGCAGGATTCCCGTGCGCGTCGCGCTCGGCCGTTTGGAGAGCGACGGGCTGGTCGTGCTGAAGCCGAGCAGCGGCGCCTGGGTGGCGAGGGTCGACCTCGCGGAATGCCTCGAGATCTACATGATCCGGGAACGGCTGGAGCCCCTGGCCCTGGCCCAATCCATCCCGAACATGACCGCCGAGCGTGTGAGCCAGCTGGAACGCCTGGTCGAGGACATGGCTGCCTCCCCCGATACCGCGACCTTCCTCAAGCTGGACCGGACGTTTCATCTGGCGGCCTATGCGGACGCGGAGATGAAGCAACTGCTCGCCATGATCGAGCGGTTCTGGAACACGACGCAGCATTATCGCCGCGCATTCACCACCCTGCTCGGTCGCGAACGCAACTGGATCATCCATGCTGAACACCGGCTGATCGTCGATGCGATCCGGCGGCGCGAGACCGAGAGCGCCGCGCAGCTGCTGACCGAGCATATCCGCCGCACCCGGTCCGAACTGGCGCAGTATGCCGATCTGTTCCCATCGCCCGAGGCTCCCCGTAAACGAGGCCGGAAGAGTGCATAGGCGCATATAAACGGCGCCCGGCGATCCGCCCCGGTGCGGGCTCCCCGAAGCCAAAGCGGGCTCGCCGGGACCCGGCGTGGAGCCGACCGGCGGCCACCGGCGAACACCGGCGGCCGCGAGCCTGGGTGCGGCTCAGCGCTCGACCAGCGCCAGCACGCGGCAAGGGCTGCCCGAACCTTCCTTGATCTTGAGCGGCGGCGTGATCAGCATCGCGCCAGTGGGAGGCAGGAGATGCAGGTTGTTAAGGCTTGACAGGCCGAACTTGTTGTTCCCGTGCATGTGGTAGTGACACGGCAGCGGTTCCGCGAAGGTGGAGGACTGCCCGGAATCTGTACCCACGGGTTCCGTTCCCACGCCGATAACGTCGCGCTCCTTCGCCAGGAACTTGGCAACCTCCGGGTGGTTGCCCGGCCAGTGACCGCCATCCTCGCGGACGTTAAGGAACTTGTCCGTATAGTTGCGGGACGCCCAGCCCGTACGGATCAGCGCCCATGAACCGGCGGGAATACGGCCATGTTCAGATTCCCACTTCTCGATGTCCTCGACGGTAGTGAGATAATCTTCGTGGACGCGATCGGTGACATCGATGACGCAGGCCGGCGCGATGAACCGCTTGACGGGAATCTTGTCAACCGAGCCATCTTCATAATGACGGCCCGAAATCCAGTGAATGGGCGCATCGAAGTGCGTCCCGGTATGTTCACCGCAGCTGAAGTTGTTCCAGTACCAGTCCGGCCCGCGCTCATCGAAGCGGGAAATCTCTTCCATACGGAAGGGCCACTGCTGATGATTGGGCTCGGGAAGCGGAATGATCGGGGTGCGTTCCTCAAGCGTGTGCGTAAGGTCGACGATCTCGACACTCCCCTCGGACAAAGCTTGGGCCAGTTGTTGCAGGATTGCCATCATTAATCTCCTTGGTAGCTATTCTGTCTCTCGAAATTCACGAGCGTTTTCGACGCCTGCTAAACTATTTCATTTTCCGAAATCGCGACCGCTTCATTGAGTGGCCGGGGGGCCACGTTAAGTCCAAGGTTGACCGCGGAAGAATGCTCGAAACTCGGCTTCAGGACCGTGGTGCGCAGGATCGGATAGATGATCATCGACAGGAACAAGGTCGTGACGGCCTCGACCGGTACGATCTTTGCCAAGACGTAGCGCGCGAGACAGACCGAAGCGATCAGAGTTACGACACCGGCCCAGTTGATGTTCTCCGGCTTCTCGGGAACGGTCTTCGTTTCCTTCCCCAGCCACGTCTTGACGACATAGAAGTCCGCCACGATGATGCCCGCGAAGGCCGTCACGATGACACCGAGGAACGTGACCCAGGCTTCGATCAGCTCGAGGATATGACCGTAGAGCATGAGAAGCGCGATGACGTTGGCCAATATGACAAAGGTCAGTCGACCCATCCTCAGGTTCAGCACATCGAACAGGTTGGAGAGGGAAAGGGACGCGCTGTAATTATTGAGAACCTGCGTCTTCCCCTGCGCTAGAAC
Source organism: Rhizorhabdus sp. P4_G6 (assembly GCF_056401045.1). Taxonomy (NCBI): domain Bacteria; kingdom Pseudomonadati; phylum Pseudomonadota; class Alphaproteobacteria; order Sphingomonadales; family Rhizorhabdaceae; genus Rhizorhabdus; species Rhizorhabdus sp. P4_G6. Next base: position 10,141 of record NZ_JBFUKC010000037.1, read on the forward strand.
GAGAAGGATCGCACCGAACGCGCCGCCCAGCACGACAAATGCAGCCACGATGCTGTCGGGGTTTTGCAGAGACGCCTTCTGCGCAGCCTCCGTCGTCATTCCGACATGGTTGACATAGTAATCCACGAGCGCCGGTCCACCGGCATACATGATGATCCCGCCAACGCAGAGCATCAGCAGGACGGACAGCACTCCGAACGTGGTCGATACGCCGACATCGATCGAGCGACGGGCATATCTGCCAATATCGGCACCGAAAAGCGCCATGCCGCAGGCAGCTCCGAACAGGACGTTGATGGCAAAGATAAATTTGCCCATCTGGCTGCCTGCTCCCATCTGCTGCAATGCGTCCGGAGAGAATTGCGATCCGAACGAGAGCAGTTCGCCAACGGGCTGTTTGCCGCCGGATACCACGAGGTAGGTGATATAGGCCAACACCGCCAACGACAGGGTCAGCGTGACCGACGAAGCCTTGGCGATCAGCTTGAAGCCATACGACGTCAGCAGGATCCAGGTCAGCGTCATCAGGCCGTAGATGACGATGCGGGTCGTGACGGAGTCCGCGAGTTCGAAATAGAACACGAAGCCGCGATAGAGAAGGGCATTCTCAAGCGCGAGAAAGCCGATGATCATGAAAGAGAAAATGAGGGAAGCAATGATCGAACCGCGATGGCCGAAGGCGAAATAGCGCGACAGCACCGTGCTGGACAGGCCCGTGCGATAGGCGACATGGGCGCTTGCCCAGCTCAGCGGGATGCAGACCAACGCCACGACGCCGCCGGCCAGAAGCGCGAGTTTGAAGCCCGCCACAAAGGTCACCAGCGCACCGAAGAACAGCTGCACCAGGGAAACCACGACCCCCGCCGTGTTCCATGACAGGGCCAACCACCCTTGACGAGCGTCGTCCGGCACTCGTTCAAGTGCGTGGTCCTCGATGGTTTCCGAAAGACTTTCAGCGCTCATTGCCGAAGTCCTTTCGTCGGGTTGCTCACTTGCATCGAATACCCCTTCGCGGGCCGAGGTTGCTAAAGGAGCCTCGTAGGACCCGATCCATCGGCAAGGCCGTGTATCGGGCCGACACGTGGCAGGTCACTTCGCCGCATGCGCGGTCAGCTTGAGCGACTTGTAGCCGCGCAGGACATTGTTCGAAATGCGTTCAGCCTCGTGCAGTTCGAACCGTTCCACCCGAGGTATGAGTGCGGAAAGCAACGCAGAGATTTCCATCCGGGCGAGATTGGCGCCCATGCACATGTGGATGCCGTGGCCGAAGCCCAGCTG
>NZ_JBFUKC010000038.1:0-10818 GCF_056401045.1 Rhizorhabdus sp. P4_G6
CACCAGACCCCAATCGAGCATCTGCGCCGCTGTATAGCGCCGGCACAGCATCCACATTTCACGCGCCCGCTTGTGGCCGATGATGCTCGCAAGATGCGAGACGACATAGCCACCCGCCGGCGAGGCCACGCGGGGGCCATTCTGTCCGAAAATCGAATCGTCCGACGCGATTGTGAAGTCGCAGAAATAGTGAAGATGATGCCCACCGCCGACCGCATATCCCTTCACGCGCGCGATGACCGGCTTCAGGCAGGAGACGATTTCCTCGCCCAGCATCCAGTCATGCCCTTTCAGACCGCCTTCGATCTCCCAGTCGATATCTCCGCCGGAGCTGAATGCCTTCTCGCCAGCGCCAGTCAGCACGATGACGCCAACTTCCCGGTCAGCGGACGCGCGGGCGATTGCATCGCGCAATTCCTCGATCGTGTGCCCATTGAAGGCGTTGAGCCTTTTCGGGCGGTTAATGACGATCGTGGCTACCGCGTCTGAGACGCTATAGAGGATGTCTGTATAGACGCCGGTGTCTTCGGGATTACCCTCGTTCATTATGCTGTCCTCTCACTCGGTTGGGCCCTGGCCAGACATCCCTCCGGACCGGGCGGCGTCATCAAATCCGGTCTGAACAGACCAAAATAACTTTGAGCTTCGAATGCACTTTCTTGCTGAGTCTTAGGGGCCGACCCGCTCGATAATCGTCGCGGTCGCCATGCCGCCGGCGCAACAAATGCTCTGAAGGCCAAACCTGCCGCCCCGACATTCGAGCGCGTTCAGCAATGTCGTCATGATTCGGGCCCCCGATCCGCCCAAGGGATGCCCGAGAGCGATCGCGCCGCCGTTCACGTTTAGACGATCATGTCCTACGCCGTGCGCCTTCATCCATGCCATTGGGACTGTCGCGAACGCCTCGTTGACCTCGAAGAAATCGATATCCGAAAGGTTGAGCCCGCTGCGTTCCAGGATCTTGCTTGTTGCTGCAATTGGCCCGGTCAGCATCATCTCCGGGTCCGAACCGACCACAGTGAGGGCATGTATCCTCGCCCGGACCTTCAGTCCCAGGCGATCCGCGGCAGCTTCCGAGGCCAGCAGCAGTGCGGCAGCACCATCGCAGAGTTGAGAGGAGTTTCCTGCGGTTACCCGCCCGTCTTCGCGAAAGCTGGCTTTCAGTGTCGCCAGCTTTTCGCGGCTCGTGTCCCGGCGAATGGTCTCGTCCKCCGCAATGATCCTGGCCTCGTCCAGGTCTCGCTCGGCATATTCAGCGAGGTCGACCGGGGCAATCTCACCGTTGAAATCACCGCGATCCGCCGCCGCCGCCGCGCGTCTGTGGCTCTCCATCGCGAAATCGTCGATGTCATCGCGCGTGAACCCGTAATGATCGGCAATCTTTTCAGCAGCCTCGCCCTGAGAGGTCAGATTGAAGCGGTTCGTCAACTTCCAGCCAAACACTTCTCCATGCAGGGCACGGTTGCTGCCCATCGGAACCCGCGTCATATTCTCCGCGCCGCCCGCAACGACGATGTCAGCCAGGCCGCTGGCGATTTCACCTACTGCAGTGTGAATCGCGGCCTCGGACGCTCCACATTTGCGATCCACGGTCATGCCCGGGATATGTTCTGGCCATCCGGCGCTGAGCAGCGCCGTCCGCGCGATATTCCCGCACTGTTCCCCGATCTGGGTAACGCAGCCGAACACAACATCGTCGACATGATCCGTCGAAAGGCCATTTCGATCAACGATCGCACGCAGGACATTCGCCCCCAGATGATCGGCGCGCACGCCGGAGAATGATCCCCGAAAACGGCCGATCGGAGTCCGAATGGCATCAACTATCACTATTCCCGTCATATGGCTTCACCTTGAACAGGCCCGCATGTCAAAGCGTGCGTGCTATGATCTCGCGCATGATTTCTGACGTTCCGGCGTAAATGCGCATGACACGGGCGTCACGCCAGGCGCGACTGACGACGAACTCGTTCATAAAGCCATAGCCGCCATGCAGTTGAACCAGGTCATCAAGGATCCGGTTTTGCATCTCGGCGCCCATCAACTTGGCCATGGCGGCGCGATCTGCGCTGAGTTCGCCACGCAAAAACTCCGCGAGACAGTCATCCACGAAGGCCCGCAGCATCTCGAGCTGGGCGCGCGCATCGGCCAGCTTGAATTTGGTATTCTGAAACGAAAACAGCGGGGCGCCAAATGCGTTGCGATCCTTGGTATATTCGATTGTCCGGGCGAGCATCGCATCGATCGAAGCGGCCGCGCGGATCGGCACGACCATCCGTTCCTGCGGCAGTTCGGACATCATGTAGGAGAAGCCCTTGTTCTCCTCGCCAAGCAGGTAATGCGCCGGGACGCGCACATCCTCGAAGAACAGCTCAGCAGTATCTTGAGCAAGCAGACCGATCTTGTCGAGCTTCTTGCCTTTGACGAATCCAGGCGCGCCTTCCGGAACAACGATGAGCGACAAGCCCTTTCGGCCAGCAGCGGGATCGGTCTTGCAGGCCAGGACGATCAGGCCGCAATTTATCCCATTGGTGATGAAGGTTTTCGAGCCGTTGATGACCCATTCATCACCTTCGCGGTGAGCCGTCGTCCTGATGGCCTTCACGTCGCTGCCTGTTCCAGGCTCGGTCATCCCCAGCGCACCGATCGCCTCGCCTGCGATCAGGCGTGGAATCCATTCCTGCTTTAGCTCCTCGGTGCCGAATTTCGTGATGTAAGGCGTGACCACGTCGCTGTGCATGGAAAAACCGAGACCCGTCGCATTCTCGCGGGCAAGTTCCTCGATAATGACTGCGGCGAATCCGAAATCACCCCCCGCGCCGCCATATTTTTCAGGTGCCATGGGGCAAAGCAGGCCCCACTTGCCGGCTTCGCGCCAAACTTCACGCGGCACGATACCCTGCTTTTCCCATTCGAGATGGTACGGCACTACATGCTGTTCGAGAAATGCACGGACCGCGTCCCGAAACATCTCGTGCTCGGCCGTGAATACCTTTCGTGTCAACTCGCTCTCCACTAAATCATTCGGCTGAGGCAGGTTGAATCAATCGCTTCGTCAATCCGTCAAACCTGGAAATCGCGCTGCGTTACCAGATCAATCCACACGGGCAGCGCTCGTCTGCTTAGACATAGCCGCCGTCGATCKTAAGAATTGTGCCGGAGGTGTAACCCGACAGCGGGGAAGCAAGGAATGCCACGGCATCGCCGATTTCATCTGCCGTCGCCGCCCGCCCGAACGGCAGGTGGGCAAACAGTTCCTCCCATCGATCTGCGCTGCCAAGCTCGCGCTCCGCTCTCGCCTGCATCATCATCTTAACGCGATCGGTCTGCACGAATCCGGGATTGATGCCGACGACACGAACACCGTCGAGGAACGAGGCACGCCCCATGGCCTTGACGAAGCCCATCAGCGYGGCATTGCCAGCCGACCCGGCGATGTACTCCGGCGGGAAGCGTTCTCCGCCGGCGCCGATGACGTTGACGATCACGCCGTGCCGATCGGCAATTCGCTTGTAAAGCTTCTGGGTGAGCGCGAAATACCCGAAGACCTTCAGGTCCCAGGCCGTCCGCCACCGCTGCATGTCCAGCTCCTGCAAGGACCCGGGAGGAATCGCGCCGGCATTGTTGACCAGAATGTCCAGCTCCCCGCATTGTGCAGCCAAGGCATCCTGGCCTTCCTCGCGGCCGAGATCGCACGCAATGCCGGTTGCCGTGACCCCGGCAGAGCGCAGTTCGTTTACCGCGCGATCGAGCGCATCAACGTCTCTGGCGGCGATGACGACTTCGCACCCTTCCCGACCAAGCGAAAAGGCGGCGGCAAATCCGATCCCCTTGGAGGCGCCGGTAATGAGCGCCCTCTTGCCCGCTAACCTCAGATCCATTCGAGCATCCTGTTTTGATTTTTGTCCGTCCTGAAGGCGACCCTGAGCTCAACTTGCTGCTGATGGTTGCTTCGCGATCGACAATAAGCTTTTCACGAGATAGCACAAGCGTTCTAACTTTGACTGAACATTTTGCAGGGAGATGATCATGAAGCTTGAAGGACGAGTAGCCATCATCACCGGCACTAGCCCGAACATCGGAGGCGGCATTGCCGAGGCGCTGGCAGCAGCAGGCGCTTCAATCGTCGCGGTCGATGCCCAGCGACAGAATGCAGAAGGTTGCGCCTCAGCAATCAAGGCAGCAGGTGGATCAGCGATCGGTGTGGTTTGCGATGTCACAGACGATGCGGCTGTCCAGGCAGCCGTTGAAAAGGCGATGGAAGCATTCGGCCGGATCGACATCCTCGTCAACAACGCCGCCTATTTTCACGAGCGAACGGTTGCTGAAATGGAACTGCCCGGCTGGCGCAAGGTGATATCGGTGATCCTGGACGGTTCATTCCTATTCACGAAATATGCGGCGGCGAAGATGATCAAGAGCGGCCGAGGCGGCGTGGTCATCAACGTGATCTCGACCACTGGCCACCAGGGTGCCCCGGGCAACATCGCTTACGCCACCGCCAAGGCCGGCATGCTGAATTTCACCCGGAGCGCAGCCATGGAGTATGCCGCACAGAACATCCGGGTCGTGAGTCTGACCCCCACTGCAACAAGCTTTGCGGAAAAGCCCGAGCGCGCAAGGCGCTGGGGTGCGGACGTTGGTGCGACGGGCCACGTCGGGGGCATGGCCGATCAATATGCCAACCGAATTCCGCTGCAGCGGCTGCCGAATGCGAGCGATTACGGTGCCGCCACCGTCTTCCTCGCATCGGATGACGCTGCGATGATCACAGGCATCGATCTGCGAGTCGATGGTGGCGCGGTCGCCCGCTATTGGGCGTGGGATCCGAGCAAGCCCTGAGCCTGATTAGGCCTTCGCTCCCGATGCTTGACCACGCACCGGTGCGTCGACGGTAAGCTCATATTTATTCAACGCCGCTCGCCGACCCAGCGAGCGGCCTCTTTGTGGCCGCCACATCAAGGAACGAGACCTCGCATGAGTGAGCGCCGTCATGAGAAGTTCGAGAACGGATTATCACCGCTCTGCGGTTCGCAACGTTAGCCGCAGCCTCCAGGCCCTCTGGCGTAGCCGATCAAATGTCAGTGGCCTAGTGCCCGCGTGGCCAGGGCCGGATTGCCCAATTCGCTGCGGCTGATGCCCAGGGCTTCCATTTCGCGCTCGGCCACGAACAGCCGTCCGGTATACTCCGCTGGATCTGAGCACGCGGCGAAGTAGATGATCATGCGCGCCGGTATAACCGTGTCGATCGGACGCGCTTCACCTTCTTGCGGGCAGAACCCGCGAGAGGCCAATCGGGCGGAGACCACCTCGGAAGCAACCCATCCCGGGTGCAAGCCCACGACGAACACATTCTGCCGTCGCAGTTCGGGCGCGATAATATTAGCCAGCCGGTCCAGCGCACGCTTGCTAGCGAAGTAGCTGGGCGTGGTCGCGTTGAAGCCGAACTTCGAAGCCGCCGGTACTTCTTCCTCGACCCGGCGATGCGCTTCCGCAGATCCGGTGGTGATATTGATGATCCGTCCGCCGCCGCGCCGGGCCATGATCGGCGTAACGAGTTGCATCAGGATGAAGGGTGCGTGGAGATTGATGTCGAAATCGCGCGACCATTCATCAAAGGTGATGTCGAGAAAGGGCTTCGACCAGACGGTGCCCACCGTGGAGGCGGCGTTGTTCACCAGGATATCGACACCGCCGAAGCGGGCCACGGTCTCGTCGATGATACGCTTCAGGTCTGCGCGCTCCGCAAGATCGGCCTGGATGATCAGCGCCTCGCCGCCAGCTTCCTCGACCAGTCGCGCGGTTTCACCAAGGCTGCCTGGCAGGTCTGGATCGCGATCGACCGTACGCGCGACCAGTGCTACCTTGACCCCGCGTCGAGCCAGATCGAGCGACACCTGTCGACCCACCCCGCGGCTCGCTCCCGTTACAATCGCAACCCTGCCGTTTAGGTCGAGCTCTTTCTGGCGTTCCATGTTCGTCCTCTCAGCGGGGCCAAGTCTGTGCTTGTGGCGCGCATCAAACGGTCGCGGCGCACACGCGAGCCATGTCCCTGCCCTCCTCTGCCGCCGCGTGACGCCTGGAAAGGAGATGCATCAAGAGTCCTTGCCAGCCAGGAAGCCGCCGTCGACGACGAGGATGGTCCCGGTGGTGAAGCTTGATCGGGCGGAGGCCAGGAACACGACCGCGTCGGCTATCTCATTTGGCTGGGCCACGCGGTTCAACGGATGCAACGAATTGGTCTGTGCAGCGCGCGCCGGGTCGCTCAGCAGCTTCGCAGTAAGGTTAGTTGCCACCATACCCGGGGAGACTGCGTTCACGCGAATATTGTGCGGCGCAAGTTCCAGCGCCAGCGTCTTTGTGAGCCCGACGACACCGTGCTTCGAGGCAACATAGGAACTGCGGTTAAGGATTCCCGTCTCCCCGGCGACCGATGCGATACTGACGATGGAGCCACTTACCCGTTCATCGACCATCCGCCGCGCAACCAGCTGGCTGAAGAGAAACGCCGACGTCAGGTTGATGTCGATGACATTCCGCCAATCCTCGATCGGGATATCCAGCATCGGGCGCCGCTCTCCGATCCCGACATTGTTCACGAGCACGCGGATCACACCAAGCGAGGTTTCGGCCTCAGCCACCGCGGCGCGGACCTCGGTTTCACGACCGGCATCGGCAACGATCGCGACCGCGCGACCTCCCGCAGCATTGATCTGGTCGGCCAGGGCAGCGGCACCGGCACCATCCTTGTCGACGACTGCGACATGCGCACCGCTCTCGGCGAGCAGCAGTGCCGTTGCCCGTCCGATTCCGGAGGCCGCGCCCGTTACGAGTGCGGGGATCTCGGCGAGGCCAAGATCAAAGGCCTTAATCATGGCAACTGCCTTTGCTCTCCGAACGGGATCGGGAGGTTGCGCGCGGCTTCTTCAAAAACATTCATGCACCCCTCTGCCCTCTCCATTCAACATTTCTAGTTCACCCGTGCTACTTTAGAAAGCCAGCAAGTCCATAGCCTTTTGCCCGGTCCATAGTCGCAACCCGTTTGCCATATTCAGTCTGTGCTCGGATAGAGTGCCCCAATGCGAACATGTCAGGAGACAGGCAGGTCCGCGAAAGCCACGTACCAATCTGCCGTTGCACGGTCGTGCTGCAGCAAGGCGCCGAATTGCTGTGCATCGATGTGCCCCTCAAGCAAATGGCGAAGCGGTACTTCGAGGCGCTTGCCCGTCGACGTATATGGGATTGCAGGGGCTTCCGCGATAAGGTCAGGGACATGCCGGGGACTCAACCTCGCACCAATCCGCGTAGCGAGCGCGTGTCGCAAGCTATCGTGCAGCACTTGGCCGTCCGCGAGGCGCACAAATAAAATCAGCACGTCGCGAAAATGCCCCGCTTGCGGAAAGACGGCGATCGCATCGGCGACAACCGGATCATCCTCGATGGCGCGATACAACTCGCCAGCACCGATCCGGATGCCGTGGCGCTTCATCGTGGCATCGGATCGGCCGAGAACCTTGCAACCTCCATCGTCATGGATGACGATTATGTCGCCCTGCTGCCACCGGCCGCCGTATTGCGACAAGTAATTTTCGGCCAGCCGGGTACCGCCCGGGTCGTTCCACAAGCATTTCGGCGCATTGGGGAACGGAGTCCCGATCACGAGCTCGCCAGCCCTGCCGCGGAGCGATCTCCGCTCTGGATCGATCGCGTCCACGTCCATTCCCAGCATTCGCGCCGTGGCCTCGCCTGCGTGGATCGGCAGGAGGCGGACTCCGCCAGCGTAGCCTCCGCAGACTTCGGTCGAGCCTGCCTGCGATATAATTCGGCAGTTCGGGGGCAGGACTCCGGTAAGCCATTCGAAGAGCGAAGCTTCGGTGACCGCGCCCGAGAGGACGAGCGCTTTGAGCCTGTGAAGGTCGTGCCTCGCGGCAGGATCGTATCCCCGCTCCTTCATACGAGCGACGAAACCGGGGCTCACCCCCAATATGGTTGCCCCTGAGCGTTCGGCGATGGACCAGAGGCAGTCGAGGTCGGGATGGAACGGACTGCCATCGTAAAGCACCACGCGCGTACCGAGACTGAGGGTTCCCAGCACGATACTCCACACGATCCAGCTTGGCGTGGCATAGAAGAACGGGACCGAGCCTTCGGTGACTTCCACGTGAAAGGTGAGGTCCTTCATTATGCCGAGGAGTGCGCCGGCATGGGTGTGAACAATCGCCTTCGGCGGCCCGGTCGTCCCGGAAGTATAAACGATCCACAGCGGATGATCGCTGGGCACCGACTCATATTTGAAAGCACCCCGCGCCGGCGCGGGGGTCGCCGAAAGCGACGACCAGCTCGACACTGGAAGGCCAGGAATATCCAGGCCGGCGGCATCATCCTGCAGGAGCACGAGATGCTCCAGCGTTGGCAGAGCCTCAACCAGATCGCGCACGACTTGGTCGCGATCATGCAGCACACCCGCATAAGTGTAGCGGGGCACGGCGATGAGCAGCTTCGGCTCGATCTGCGAGAAACGATCCGCCGCCGCGGCAGCGCCGAACTCGGAACTGCACGAAGACCAAATGGCACCGATGGCCGTAGCCGCGATAAAGCAGATAGCCGCCTCCACGACATTGGGCACATAGGCCGCGACGCGATCTCCCGGTTGGATCCCCATTGCCCTAAGACCGGTCGCAACCCTCCGTACCGCCGCGCCAAGTTCGGCCCAGGTCCAGTCAGTATGGCTACCGTCCTCACGATATGCCGTAACCGCCATCACATCAGCCAGACGTTCCTCGTGGCGCAGCACCATGCGCGCGAAATTGAGCCGAGCCCCAGGAAACCAGGTCGTGTTCTGAAAGCCCGTGCCCTCCATCACCGAATGGTAGGGAGCATCCGCCTCGACGCCGAAAAAGTGCCAGACCGCGTCCCAGAAGCCCGCCGGCTCCATGGTCGACCAGCGCCAAAGATCTTCATATGCATCGAACGACAGGCCTCGGTGCTGCTCGAGCCAGGTCATGAATGCGGTCAGTGTCGACTGGCTGCGATCCTCGGCCGTTGGTGTCCAGATCACACGCCCGCGACCGTTATCTGTCGTTTGCGCGATCGTTTTGGCAACCGTCCCAAGGTCGACATCCGTGCCTGCCGTGACCACGCCTTTTCTCCCATGGGGCGAGAAGTTATTGCCTTCCCCCTTGAACCGATCGCGAGCGCCGCGATCAGCTACAGCATACCAAACATCGCAGCTTGTTATTCCGCTACTTATTCCTTTGTTCGGCACGTGTCTCATCCCATGGCAGGCGACCGGAATGATTCCTTCATGTCTGCAGCACGCGTATCGATCCGGTCTTCCAGGTCACGGTTCGGAAAGAGCCAGAAGCTCGCTGTCCCGATCGCATCGGCAACCATGTTCGCAACCTCCTCAGGGTTAAGGCCGTTGCGCAGGAGTTCCTCCTGGAATTCCAACCGGTCGACCGAAATTTGGCCGGGCGACCGGGAGGCGTTCGCCTCCAGCAGTTGGGTCCTCACCGGCCCGGGAAGCAGGACCGAAATCCCGATGTTGCCGCCGGCCAGTTCGTCGCGAAGCCCCTCACACAGTGCAAGCACCCCGGCCTTCATCGCGGAATAAACGCCGATCCGGGTCTTTACGTTGAGCACCGCCAGCGACGAGGTCGCCACCAGGTGACCCGGAAGGCCCGATGCAAGGATGCGGCTCAAGCCTTGCGTCAAGCCGTAGAAGTTGCCGTCTAGATTGACCGATCGCGACCATTCCCACGCGGCCTGCGATGTCTGGCTGAGAGGATCCGTGCTGCCGGCAACGCCGGCGTTGCTCACCATCACAGCCAGCGGTCCATGACGGTCCTCAGCCTGATCCAGCGCCGCGCCCCAGCTGGCCGGATCGCGAACATCGAGCAGTACGGCCGAAGCTCCGTCTATCTCCGCAGCGACGCGCTCTGCCCCGGCCAGATCGATATCGGCCACGGCGACTTTCATCCCTTGCCGGCTAAGCTCGATGGCAGTTGCCCGGCCGATCCCGCTTGCGCCCCCGGAGATAAATGCCAATCGGCCGGCAAAATTCATATTCATGGCAGCCTCCACGAGACGGTAGTTCTAGCCAAATGGGAAAGCTGCTGCCGTCGCCAAGTGACTGCCAGCAGCGCGCCCCGCCATTTCTGGCATGGCTCAGGAGCACGGTCAGAATTGCGCGAACGAGTGTCACCAATCATGCAAAAATAGTCACCAGAGCCAAGGAAAGCCGCATCAGAGGCCAGGGTTTGCAGATTTAGACCTCCGCAAATCTCCGCATGACTTGTCTCTGTGCATTGCACTGCCGTCAACAACGATGACGCAAATGCACCGCCATCGCTTCGCGTCTGAGCTGGAATGCGTGATGATTCCAGATATCCGGTAAGTATTCCAACGGACAGCCGACAACAGGCCGGGGTCCAGTCAGTCTCAGCCTGCCGAGGGAGGCTATCCGAAGCGATCGCCCGCCTCTGGGCCAGCTTGCGACAGACTCACGCCATCGGTTTGCGGTGCGCGGTCGCGATCGTGACACCGTTCGTATAGTGCCGACCGTATCGACTAGCAGGCGTGCCCCTTTACAGTTTTCCGGTCAGTTCCGGCACGGCCTTGAACAGATCGGCGACCAGGCCGAAATCCGCCACCTGGAAGATCGGGGCGTCCTCGTCCTTGTTGATCGCGATGATCGTCTTGGAGTCCTTCATGCCGGCGAGATGCTGAATCGCACCCGAGATGCCGACCGCGATATAGACTTCGGGCGCGACGATCTTGCCGGTCTGGCCGACCTGGTAGTCGTTCGGCACATAGCCC
>NZ_JBFUKC010000039.1:0-10224 GCF_056401045.1 Rhizorhabdus sp. P4_G6
GAACTGATCGCGTCGCTGGTGATCAGCGGCGGTTCCGCTCCTGCCGGTGGTTCCCTGACGAGCAGGCTGTCCGCCACCCGACCGGATTTTCTGGGCGGTGAGGGCAAGGATCAGGTCTATGGCGATGCGCAGGCCAACACGATCATCGGCGCGGGTGGTGACGACACCTTCTACGGTGCTGGCGGCAACGACAAGCTCTACGGAGGCGCCGGCAATGACTTTATCGATGGCGGCACCGGCCAGAACGAGATCTTCGGAGGCAACGGCAACGATTCGATCTATGGGGGAGGCGGCGGCAATAGCCTGTCTGGCAATGCGGGCGACGACATCATCCTGGGCGGCTCGGGCAAGGACCTCATTATTGGCGGTGCAGGCGTCGACACACTGACCGGAAACGGCGGAGACGATGTCTTCCGCTTCGCCTCAGGCGATTCACTTGGCGCGACGGCAGCCGGGCTCGATCGAATCGTCGACTGGCAGAGCCGATACAAGATCGACCTCGACATCTCCGGCAGCGCGACCAATTATATGGAAGCGAAAGCGGCCACCTTCGCCGCCGCGCAGGGCCAGGCTGACACCCTCTTTGCGCAGGGAACGATCAAGATCGCCGCCTTTCAGGTTGGAACCGATGCCTTCCTGTTCGCCGAAACCGATAGCAGCCATGCCGGATATGACGTGGCGATAAAGCTTGGCCACGGCACCTTGGCGAGCGTCGAATATGCGACCGTCATTTAAGGAGGTGCTCGGCGCCTTCCGATAAGGAATGGAGCGTCCCGGTGGGCCGATGGTCATCATTCATGGCCTTGCCCACCGGCAGACGCAAAGGAAGTGGCTCAACTGGCCGCTTGGGAGGGCCTCGCGTCACGCGATGCTTCGCTACCCTGCACCGGCTTCTTCCCGAGGCCGATCTTTTTCGCCATTTCGCGACGCCGATCGGCATAGTTCGGCGCAACCATAGGGTAATCGGCTGGCAGGTTCCACTTGCGGCGATAATCGTCCGGCGACATCCCGTAATTGGCCATCAAATAGCGTTTGAGCATCTTCATCCGCTTGCCGCTTTCGAGGCTGACGAGATAATCGCGTTTCACCGATCCCCGGACGGCAACCGCAGGCTCCTGCTGCTTAGCGGGAGAAGCGACGGGAGCGCCCAGCCCGACCAAAGCCGCATGGACGGCCTTGATCATGCCGGGCACTTCGCTGGCGTGGACAGCGTTGGCAGCGACATGAGCCGCTACGATATTCGCCGTGATGGCGAGGAGAGTATCGGACAACGGCCGCCTCCGTTCGGTGAACCTGGACGGATCAGCCTGTACCGGAGCCTTGGGCGGCCTGTGTTAGCAAATGTTAGCCGCCGCGGTACGAAGTTCCCCTGGGCCGGCAACGCATGGAACGAAACGCAGGCGTTATAGTTCTATCCATAGGAGCGGCTTTCGGGCCGCTTCATAAAAGGGGCTAGGAACCCATCGGCAGTTTCCCCTTCCGGTGGGTTCCACGCAATAAATCCCTGCGCGGGCTCAGCCCACAAAAGCCTTTTCGATAACGAAATCGGCGGGCTTGGCATTCGAGCCTTCCTGGAAGCCGAGTCTCTCCAGTATCGCGGAGCAATCCCGGATCATGTCCATGCTGCCGCACATCATCACCCGATCGGTCGCCGGATCCAACTTCGGTTCGCCCTCGACGCCGGCAAACATGCCGCCATCCTCCATCATCGCGGTGATCCGTGCCTGTCGCTCGAACGGCTCTCGGGTCACCGTGGGGACATAGCGGAACTTCGCAGCCGCCTCCTCCTCCACCAGCGGATCACCGGCCAGCCGCGTCTCGAGCACGTCGCGAAAGGCCAAGTCGCTCAGCCGGCGCACGCTGTGAACGATCACGACCTGCTCATAGCGCTCATAGATATCTGGATCGCGCATCACCGACAGAAAGGGCGCGAGCCCGGTACCGGTGGCAAGGAGAAACAGCCGCTTGCCTGGCGTCAGGGCGTCTGCGACCAACGTGCCCGTCGTCTTCCGCGCAAGATAGATTTCATCGCCTGCAATGATGTGGCGCAACCGCGACGTCAGCGGACCTTCCTCGACGGCGATTGAGAGGAATTCGAGCTCGTCGGCATATGACGGACTTGCGATCGAATAGGCCCGCAACAAGGGGCGCGCGTCGGTCGGCAGGCCGAGCATCACGAACTCGCCCGAACGGAATCGCATCGATGCGGGCCGGTCCACGGCGAAGCTGAACAGATGTTCGTTCCAATGCTTCACCCAGAGCACTGTCTGGATATTGAACGAATCGTTCGGCGCGATCTTTACCGCTTCCGTCCGGCTGCTCATCGTTTGCGTCCTTCCCATTGATACGTGATCGTGCGCGCTCCCTTAATGGGGCGGATAGGCAGACGCCACATCGGAATAATTTGGCCGAAGGACAGCTAAGCTTCATGCGGCGCACATGTGCGCTCGATCATGGCGAGATGGGCGACGCAAAAGCAACCCCGCCCGCTCCCCGGAGATGGAGCGGACGGGGCGCGAACCGTCCTAGGGACGGAACATGGGTGCCGGCCCGGATGCGGCAAGGCGGCTGGGGGTCGCAATATCGTCGAGGCTGCGGATCGGCTGAGAAGAGCCAGGCTCGACCAGGTCGATAAAACGGTCGAGCAATTCCTCGCCTTCGTCCCACCATCCGAGCCCGTCGGACGGCATGAAGTGGCCGCACTCGCCGAAGCGCGCAAAACCGGCACCCCATTGCCGTGCCAGGCTGAACGCGCGGTCGGCCGGGACCGCAGGATCATCGTCACTGGCTACGACCAGAGCAGGGAATGCGAATATGGTGGTCGGCAAGGGCGCGAAACATTGCAGCCGCGGGTCGGCGCTGTCGGCCGAAGGATCGCAAGGCCCGATCAGCAGGGCTCCGGCGACCGCGTTTTCACTCTCGCTGCTCATCAACCCGGCCCAGGCGGCAATGGTGAGCGCACCGAGCCCGTGTCCGACCAGAATCACCGGAGCGCCCACGCCGCGCAGGGCATGATCGAGCCGCATCACGCAGTTGTTGCGATCGGGTTGTCGAGCGCTGCCCAGATCGACAGCGCGACAATCGATGCGGCTTTCGGTCCAATGGCGCTGCCAATAGCCGGCGGCATCGCAATCGAGGTCTGGCAACAACAGCGTCACCGCCGCTGCGGATGGGTGCTCGAAACGGGACTTCGCCATGCTTCGATCCTCCTCGACTCGGCCCGAACCGGCCAGAAGTCATGCAGAACCATATGTCTAGCGTCTAAGTTGTAAATAGCAGTGCGACCAAATGCGGCGAGATTGCGGCAAGCGGAAAGGATTAAACCACTCTCGTCAGAAACCCGATCTAAGTGGTTGAAATCACTTACCTCTGTTTTTCCGATGGGTTTCCAGGTCCAGGATCATATTGTCACCTTCGGGCATCAGACCAAGCCTCCGTGCGATCTCCTGATAGGCTTCGACCTCGCCGCCCAGATCCTGGCGGAAGCGATCCTTGTCCAGCTTCTCGCCGGTTACCATGTCCCACAGCCGGCAGCCGTCAGGGCTGATCTCGTCGGCCAGAATGACGCGGCTATAGTCATTGTCCCAGAAGCGGCCGAACTCGAGCTTGAAATCGACCAGCCGGATGCCGATGCCGGCAAACAGCCCGCACATGAAATCGTTCACGCGAATCGCCATGTCGGCGATGTCGTGCATCTCCTCCTGGCTCGCCCAGCCGAAACATGCGATATGCTCGTCGGCGACCATCGGATCGCCGAGCGCATCATCCTTGTAGTAATATTCGATGATCGTGCGGGGCAATTGGGTGCCTTCCTCGATCCCCAGGCGCTTGACGATCGATCCCGCGGCCACGTTTCTCACCACGACCTCGATCGGCACGATCTCGACCTGGCGGATCAACTGCTCGCGCATGTTGAGCCTGCGGATGAAGTGGGTCGGAACGCCGATCGTTCCGAGCAGGGTGAAGATATGCTCCGAGATCCGGTTGTTGAGCACGCCCTTGCCATTGATCGTGCCCTTCTTCTGGGCATTGAAGGCGGTTGCGTCATCCTTGAAATACTGGATCAAGGTACCTGGCTCGGGACCTTCGTACAGGATCTTGGCCTTGCCTTCGTAGATTTGGCGGCGGCGGGTCATCGGTCGGGCCTCCGGGGGCGCGGGAAACAGAGAAGCCCCGGAGACAACGTCGATTCGGACGCGCCACCGAGGCAGTTCGAAGTCGCCTTTACAGCGATTGCCGCCCCCACGCAAACGCTGCCGCGCCGCAGCAACATTTCACGTGCATTTGTTCCGGCACGGGCCTACTCCGCCGCCGATTTGCCGTGCGAGGGCTGCTTGATGCAGAGTGATATGGCCGACCCCCAAGTGGGACAACTGCTTACGCGGCGTCGGAAGGACACGATGGCGGCGCTGACGCTGGGAGCGCTTGGCGTCGTCTTCGGCGATATCGGTACCAGCCCGATCTACGCTTTCCGCGAAGCCCTGGGCCAGGCTGCGGAGGGCGGCATCAATGCCAGCGAGATATTGGGCGTGCTCAGCCTTGCGCTGTGGGCGCTCATCCTCGTCGTCACCTGCAAATATGTGATGTTCCTGATGCGGGCCGATAATAACGGCGAGGGCGGCGTGCTTGCCCTGATGGCGCTCGCGCAGCGATCCGCGCGCAAGCGCCGGATGCTGGTGCTGGTGCTGGGCGCGGCGGGAGCGGCACTCTTCTACGGTGACGGCATCATCACCCCTGCCCTGTCGGTGCTGTCGGCCGTGGAAGGCCTCAAGACCATCCCTGGTCTCGAACACGCCATATCCCGCGGCGAAATCATCCTGATCACCTCGGCGATCATCGTCGGATTGTTCCTGATGCAGGCGCGAGGCACCGCGCTCGTGGCCAGGCTTTTCGGTCCGATCTGCCTGATCTGGTTCCTGACGATAGCCGCGATCGGCCTGATCCATATCTTCGACGAACCCGCCATATTGATGGCCTTCCTGCCCCACAACGGCGTGCTGTTCATGGCGAATCATGGCTTGGCGGGAATGTTCGTGATGGGCGCGGTATTCCTGACCGTGACTGGCGCGGAGGCGCTCACGGCGGACATGGGCCATTTCGGCGCAAAGCCGATCCGTTTCGGCTGGCTCATCATCGTCTTCCCGGCGCTTGCGCTCAACTATCTCGGGCAGGGCGCCTTCGCCCTTCACCGGCTCGAAGTCGCCGCCGCTCGCGGCGTGGATTTCACCAACCAGGACTGGTTTTTCCTGATGGCGCCGGGCGCCGCGCGCGTACCGCTGGTTCT
The DNA here is from genome assembly GCF_056401045.1 of Rhizorhabdus sp. P4_G6. Taxonomy (NCBI): domain Bacteria; kingdom Pseudomonadati; phylum Pseudomonadota; class Alphaproteobacteria; order Sphingomonadales; family Rhizorhabdaceae; genus Rhizorhabdus; species Rhizorhabdus sp. P4_G6. Next base: position 5,285 of record NZ_JBFUKC010000039.1, read on the forward strand.
GCTCGCGACCTGCGCCACCGTGATCGCCAGCCAAGCCGTCATCACGGGCGCATATTCGTTGACCCAGCAGGCAATCCAACTCGGGCTGCTGCCGCGCCTCAAGATCCGCCAGACCTCCGAACACGCCGCCGGCCAGATCTACCTGCCATCGATCACCCTGCTGCTGTTTATCGGCGTGATGATCCTCGTGCTCGGCTTCGGCTCCTCCTCGTCGATGGCATCCGCCTATGGCATCGCGGTGTCGGGCACCATGGTGGTCACCACCTGCCTGGGATTCGTGGTCGTGCGCCGCTCCTGGGGCTGGCGCCTGCCGATCACGCTGGCTGTAATCGCCCCGCTGCTGTTGCTGGATATCTTCTTCTTCGGCGCCAATATCCTGCGCGTCTATGAAGGGGGCTGGGCGCCATTGATCGTCGCAGTGGGCGTCGGGCTCCTGATCGCGACCTGGGTCCGCGGGCGCGCCCTGCTGCTGGCGATAGACCAGAGCCAAGCGATCGCGCTCGACGAACTTGCCCGAATGCTCCGCACGCGGCCGCCCGAGCGCGTGCCGGGCCTGGCGATCTTTCTATCATCCAGCGTGGAAGCCGCGCCGAGTGCGCTGCTCCATAATCTCAAGCACAACAAGATCCTCCACGAACGCAATCTGGCGTTGACCATCAACACGGTGAACAGTCCAGTGGTCCATGGCGCGGACCGGCTGGAGATGCACGACATCGACGAGAATTTCTCCCGGGCCGTGCTGAACTACGGCTTTATGGAAAGCCCCGACATTCCACGCGACCTCGCCTTCGCGCTTCGCCATGGCGACAACAAGCTCGAGCCGATGCAGACCAGCTACTTCATCGGGCGCTCGACACTGCGCCCCTCCAAGAATAGCGGCATGCCTTTCTGGCAGGACCTGCTGTTCATTTTCCTGCATCGCAATGCTTCCGACCCGACCGATTTCTTCAAGATCCCACCGAACCGGGTTGTGGAACTTGGCTCGCAGACAACGATCTGAAGCGGGCGAGATGAGCGTGGGGCTTGCACCCGACGCGCAAAATCCTATGCCGGAACCAATCATGGACGAGATCGAACTGCAGAAGCTGCGAGGCGCCCTGGCCGGCCACACGGCGGAACTGGGCCTGCGCTACGTAGCCCATGGCGAGGATTGGGCCGAAATGGCGTTCGACTATGATCCGCGGTTCGCCATGACCCGGTCAACCGGTATCCTCGCATCTGGCCCGATCATCTCGTTGATAGACAGCGTGTCCGGTCTCTCGATAATGGCCAAGATAAAGCGGGTGCGGCCCCTGGCGACGCTCGATTTGCGGATCGACTATTTGCGATCGGCGCCTGCTGGCCGTGCAATCACCGCGCGCGCCACCTGCTACCGCGTCACGCGCCATGTCGCATTCGTGCGCTGCGAAGCGCATGATGGCGACCCGGACGATCTCGTCGCACAGTCCATGTCCAGCTTCTTCTTCACGGCGGATTGAGATGGAGCAGCAGCCGCCTTATGCCRCAGTCATCGGCGCCCGGTACAGCCAAGCCACCGGCGAACCTATCCTCACGATACCGTGGAGGATCGAAATCCAGGGGCGGCCGGGCTTCGTTCATGGCGGCGTGATCGCGGGGCTGCTCGAAATGGCCTGCTATGAAGCGATCAACCAGGAGTTCGGGAACGGCGACCATACCCGCATCAAGCCCATCAACGTCGCGGTCGACTATCTCCGCGGCGGGCTCATGATCGACACGCATGCGGTGGCGCAAATCGTGCGCGTGGGGAAGCGCGTCGCCAATGCCAGCGCCGTCTGCTGGCAGGACGACCGCAGCAGGCCGATAGCGACCGCCCGGATGCACCTGTTGCTGGATCGATAGCCGCTCATAAAACGCAGGGATCCGCCAGCGCAAAGGCCGGCCTGTTCAATCCGGACCACTGTCCCGCGCCTGCCGTGGGCTTACGATCGGCGGATGGAAAGCGCGCTCACTCCGCAATCGATCCGCCAGACTGGTTGAGAACCGTCGATATGCCTGTAACGATCTGGGCAGAGGCAAAGGGCTTCTGGATGAAGATGCTGCCTGGAACCCCGAAGGCGCTCCAATCGCTGCCGCTATCCGCACTGACATAGACCACGCCCACCTGAGGATAGTACTCCCGCGCATGTCGAGCGACATCCCATCCGGATATGTCGCTGGCCACTCTGATGTCAGTCACCAGGCCGGCAGGGCCATTACCCTCCTGATCGAGGAAGAGGAGCGCTTCGTCGGCAGTGCCGCAACAGGCGACTTGGAACCCGCCTTCAAGCAAGGCGTCCTCTATCATCGAACAGATGACGGGTTCATCTTCCACGACCAAAACCAAATTTCTGTCCACCAGCCATCCCCCTCCGGCCACCCGTCCGATATGACCACTTGTAGTCACAACGAGTTCGGGCAGCCGGCGTTCCCGCTGCGCCGGACATTATCCCGCCGCCTATCAAGCAGGGCATGGAACAACCATTTTTCAACATTTTAGCTGCTATCCATGAGGCATTCCAACGGCCGTCGGCAAAAGCCCCTATGAAATCGCACGATCTCTATGCCACGAAGGGCAACTCATCCAGTACCTCGTTCGACGGGATCTGGACGATGCGGTGCGGCAGCTTTGGGTGCCTCGACCACGAGATGCGCGGTGGGGTCCTGCAGGTGCAGGCGGAGCGGCTGTTCGGCGGCGACAGCAATTTCGCCTATCTCGGCTCGGGGAACGTCAGCAGGGGCGAGCTTTCGGGATGGCTGGATATCACGCGCCACGACGACGATCCGGCCATCGCCTGCCTGTGGGGCACGAACGAACGTCTCTACAAGCTTCGCCTTGTGGCAGAACTCGTTTCGCCTGAGCATGTCGAGGGGCGATTGCTGCGCTCCGGCTATCCCGACAAGCATCTAACCATGCGCAAGCTTATGCCCATAATCACAATAATTTGATGCGCAGCTACCGAATTGAAACTATCCTTGGCACCCCGACAGCCTCACCGAGGCTCAGCGTCAACACCGGCACGCCGCCGTCGCGCTCCACCACGATAAGGTGGTCCAAGGCTAGGCGCCCCTCACGTACCTCGGCGGCAAGAATATCGCGCGCGCCTCTTAACGCCTGTTCCGACGCCGCCTCGTCATCGCGCAACCTGACGCCCTCCTCGTCGTCAAGATCCATGGAATCGCAGCGATAATGGAAATAATAACGCGGCATCAACGGCCCCAGTCTGGTTCGATTATTGCCATCGGCACGCATGATACCGATGACAGAAAGTCTGTCGTCGAGAGGATTTATGCCGGCTGAACATTGCGAGGGAACCCGACCTAAACCAGCAGTCTGCTGCAAGCGCTTCCACGCCCGACGATCCGGCCCTACAAACGCTGGATGACCGATTTTTCCGACCTGCTCCTCCCCGATCGGGGCGAACCCGCCCATCTTCTCACCGCGCTTCCCGCCGAGGCTTTCAGCCATTGGCTGAAAGCGCAGCCAGTGCAGGTCCGCACCCTGGCTGCAGCCGGCCAGTTCAAGGCGAAGCCGGGCGAACTGCTGATCTTGCCCGGCCGCAAGGACGGTGAATGGTCTGCCGTCTTCGGTGCGGCCAAGCATCCCGGTCCGTGGGAAATCGCGGCGGTGGCGCAAAAGCTTCCGGCGGGCCGCTACCGGCTCGAGGGAGAGGCTCCGACCGAAGGCGCGCTCGGCTGGCTCCTCGCGCACCACCGCTTCGATCGCTATCTGGAAAAGCCGGAGCCGGTCCCGGCACGCGTCCTGCTGACCAAAGATGCGGCCGGCATCGCAACCTCGGTTGCACTGGCCGAGGCCGTTGCGCTGGTCCGCGACCTAGTCGACACGCCGGCCGCCGACATGGGGCCGGCCGAGCTCGCCGCGGCGGCGGAAGCCGTCGCCAGGGAGCATGATGCGAGTTTCAGGCTCACCCAGGGCGACCGACTCGACCAGGACTATCCCATGATCGCGGCGGTCGGGCGGGCGGCGACCCGTGATCGCGCGCCCCGGCTCATCGAGCTGGAATGGGGCGATCCGAAGCATCCGAGAGTAGCGATCGTCGGAAAAGGCGTCTGCTTCGATTCGGGTGGACTCGACATCAAGCCATCCTCGGCAATGCTCAACATGAAGAAGGACATGGGCGGCGCGGCGCACGCGCTGGCGTTGGCGCGACTGGTGATGGGCGCGGGCCTTCCGGTTCGCCTTCACCTGCTCATCCCCGCCGTCGAGAATGCCGTGTCGGCGGAAGCGTTCAGGCCTGGTGACATATTGCGCAGCCGCAAGGGGATCTCCGTGGAGATCGGCAACACAGATGCCGAGGGCCGCCTGGTGCTCGGCGACGCCCTCGCGCGCGCGGCTGAGGACAAGCCTCTGATGATCCTCGACTTCGCCACCTTGACGGGCGCGGCCCGAACCGCGCTTGGCCCTGACCTCCCAGCCCTGTTCACCAACGATGAGGGGCTCGCGGTCGATATCGCTCTCGCGGCGCAGCAGGTTTCGGATCCGGTATGGCGGCTGCCGCTTTGGGCGGATTATGCCGAGATGCTCAAGTCGACGGCTGCGGACATCAACAACGCCGGCGAAGGTGGGATGGCCGGCGCCATCACCGCAGCGCTATTCCTCGAGCGGTTCGTGCCTCAAGGTACGCCTTGGGCGCACTTCGATACATTCGCCTGGCGGCCGACGGCCAGGCCGGGCAGACCCAAGGGTGGCGACGCGCTCGGAATGCGGGCGGCTTTCTCAATGCTCCGTGCCAGATTCGTTTCGGCATAAGCCCGAATGCCGGATTTAAGCGACGAGTCGCGGAAAAATATATCGCTTCCTGAAACGAAGTCGGAGCCCGCGTGTTTTCTTATTGGGAGAATGCACCTCCCACCAAGCTTTCATGTGAAGGGCGCGTATTATGGCCGAGAACCAGCTTTCCCAATGGATGCGGGCCCTGGTG
>NZ_JBFUKC010000040.1:0-10003 GCF_056401045.1 Rhizorhabdus sp. P4_G6
GTTTCAGGGCATCGAGATGCTTCTCTCCGAAAGCGCCGCCGCCGACGAGGGCAATTTTCATGGATCAGGCTCCGCTGGAAGAGGGGACGGGTTCGAGGACGATGTGCCCAATCGCGGTGTTGCTGCATGGGACGTGGTAATGGCGATGGAGGAGGCGGGTCGCCGGCCCGAGCGCGCCGCGCATGATCAACCACATCACCATTTCGATCCCTTCGGACCCGGTTTCGCGCAGATATTCGATGTGCGGGACCCGCCGTAAATGATCGCTCTCGCCGATCAGCCCGTCGAGAAACATGTTGTCCCACGCGGCATTGATCAGCCCCGCGCGAGGGCCCTGGAGCTGGTGGCTCATCCCGCCGGTCCCCCACATCTGGACATTGATGTCCTCCGGGAAGCTGGCGACGGCGCGGCCGACAGCTTCGCCCAGAGCCCAGCACCGATTGCCCGAAGGCGGCGGATAGGTCACGACATTCACCGCCAGCGGGATCACCCGGCACGGCCATTGCTCTACGCGCCCGAACATCATCGAAAGCGGCACCGTCAAGCCATGGTCGACGTCCATCTCATTGATGATGGTCATATCGAACTCGTCGAGGATCAGGCTCTGGGCGATATGCCAGGCGAGGTCCGGGTGCCCGATGACATCGGGCACCTGGCGAGGTCCCCAGCCCTCGTCAGCGGGCTTGTATCGCTCGCCACAGCCAATGGCGAAAGTCGGGATGACCTTCATGTCGAAAGCGGAGGCGTGATCGTTGTAAACGAGGATCACCACATCGGGTCTTGCGGCTTTCTCCCAGTTCCGGGTCCACTCATAACCGGCAAAAATCGGTCCGAAGTAATCGTCGCCCTCCTTGCCCTGATCATGTGCCACTCCGAGCAGAGGAACGTGGCTGGAGCCGACGCCGGCGGTGATGCGAGCCATCAGAGTCGTTCCTTCCTGGAGCGCAGCCCTTCGGGCGATCGGCCGCCAGCGTTCATCATGGCCTGATAGTCGGTGACGGTCATGCCGGTCATCGTGCTGACCGCCTGGACGAAACTCAGTCCATCCGTCGAAAAGATCTTCGACAGGAAGTAGATGTTGCCGCCGAGATCGAGCATCCGGTTGTAATCGCGCGCGAGCACCGCGGCCTTCTGTTCGCCCGACAGTGGCCACTGATCGAGATAGGTTTTTTCGTCGGCTTTCCAGCGTTCGCGATTTTCAGGCTTCATCAGGCTCATCGCGAACTGGTTGAGATGATATCCCTGTCGCGCGCGCGACGCGGTGAACACCCGCGTGCCGGGTATATCCTCGAACTCCGCGAGATACTCGTGGATGTCGCGGGGGGCGGTCATGCGGTGGCCGATCCGCTGGCGATAATCCGGCTGATGATCTGCCGCGCTCGCGTGCCGCCCTGATCGATGCTGTAGGCGTTGAGCTTCATCGCGGGGTTTGCGGCGATCGCGCGCTGCTGCGCCTCCAGGATCTCCTTGTCCTCCAGGAAGACGCCGCCTTGCTGTTGCTTGAAACGTGCGGTGAAGCCTGCGTCATCGATATCGAAACTGCGCGCCATGCCCCAGAAATAGTGCATGCTTGTGTCCGATTCCGGCGTGGCGACATCGATCACGAAGCCGCGCACGCCCTGATCGTGATTTTGCAGCGTCGCCCCCGCTTCGACGGGCGCCACGCCGACATCGATGATAACCGCGGATGGTGGGATGAATTCGCAAATCTGCCACCGATCAACCGGACCATCCTTCTTCAGGGCGCCGCGCCAGAAGGGGGGCGCATCGATGCCCGGCATCCAGCGCGACACAAATACGCGATCGCCATCGACCCTCGTCTCCAGCGGCGCTTCCATCAATTCGGGCTGGCCGATGGAGCCGGCATGGACATAAGTTTCGTGGGTCAGGTCCATGAGATTGTCGATCATCAGCCGATAATCGGCCGCGACATGGTAGTAGCCGCCGTCCACGGTCCAGCCTGGCGCGGAGCAGGGCCAGAGATCGGGGATCAGGTTCGGGTCGGCGGCCCGCCGTTCGCCTACCCATATCCAGACGAAACGATGGCGCTCCTCGACGACGAAGGTCTCCGCGCAGATCCGCTTGTTCACCTTTTCCGTCCTGAGCGGCATTTCCTCGGCCATGCCGTCGGCGGCAAGCTTGAGGCCGTGATACTTGCAGCGTATCGAATCGCCTTCGCGCAGGCCCATCGACAGCGGGAGAAGGCGGTGCGGGCACGCATCGCGCATGGCGACGACCGACCGGTCGAGCTTGCGATAGAACATCATCGGCACGCCGCAGATCGTCCGGGCGATCGGCTGATCGCCGATCTCATGGTCCCAGGCGGCGACATACCAGGCGTTGGTGATCCAGGTCGTCACAACCCCCTCTGCCGCAGCTGCGCGTCGAGCCGCGGGAAGACGCGGCGCGCATTGCCCTCGAATATCGCCCGGCGTTCGGCATCGCTGATCTCGAGCGCATCGATATACCGTTTGGTATCGTCGAAATAATGTCCCGTGGTCGGATCGATGCCGCGCACGGCACCGATCATTTCCGAGCCGAAGAGGATATTCCTAGTCTCGATTACGTCGGCAAGCAGGTTGATCCCCGGTTGGTGGTAGACACAAGTGTCAAAGAAGATGTTGTTCATCAGGTGGATCTCGAGAGATGGTTTCTTCAGCATGTCGGCCAGTCCCCGATAGCGTCCCCAATGATAGGGCACCGCGCCGCCGCCGTGCGGGATGATGAAGCGCAAGGTCGGGAAATCGGCGAACAGATCGCCTTCCAGCAGCTGCATGAAGGCAATGGTGTCAGCTGCGATGTAATAGCCCCCGGTCGCGTGCATCGCCGGATTGCAGCTGCCGGAGACGTGGATCATCGCCGGCACGTCCAGCTCGACCATCTTCTCGTAAAAGGGATACCAGTAGCGGTCCGTGAGCGGCGGGTGCTGAAAATAGCCGCCGCCCGGATCGGGATTGAGGTTGCAGCCAATGAAGCCCAGCTCGTTCACGCAGCGATCGAGCTCGGCGATCGAGGCCGACATGTCGGCGTTCGGACTCTGCGGCAGCATGCAGACGCCGGAGAAGGTTTCCGGGAACAGGCCGACGACACGCGCTATCAGATCGTTGCAGCGGACCGACCATTCCCGCGCGACGCCCTGATCGCCGACATGGGGCGCCATCGCGGAGGCCCGCGGCGAGAAGATGGTGATGTCTGCGCCGCGTTGCCGGATCAGGCGCAGCTGGTTGGCCTCGATCGTTTCGCGGATCTCGGCATCGGCAATGTCGGGATAGGCCGGGGGCGTTGTCAACGCCTTGTACGCGGCCTTCTGCTCTTCCCGCCAGGCGTCATGCTTCTTGGGCAGGACGGTGTAATGGCCGTGACAGTCGATGATCAGGCTCATGCTGCTTTCTCATGCCTTCGGGATGTGAGGGCATCGAGCTTGGCGTCGAGTCCGTGGGGCGCGCCCAGGCCGAGGCTGCCCAACGCCCGCTGGCGCTCGACGGTACCGCGCGACATCGCGCTGCCGGTCCCCAGACCGTCGAGGGTCTTGACGACCTCTTCCATTTCGGCGGCGCGGCGCAGGCCATGGACGAGCATTCTTTCCAGATTATAATCGGCGCGTTCGCTCCAGCTGCCCGGCTTCTCGCCGGCGTCGAGCGAGGCGAGCACTTCGTGGCGGACGCCCGCCGCCTCGGCAGCCATCAGACATTCCGCCGTCAGCGCCTCCATTCCCTTGATCATGACCGACCGGATCATTTTGACAGCCGACGCCGCGCCGATCCCGCCTTCCATCCTGCGGATCCGGGTGAATCCCATCGCCGCCAGCAGAGCCAGTCCCGCTTCCGCATGGGGACCGCTTGCGAGCAGGGGAACGTCGCGGCCGGCAGGATGAACCGGTGCCAATATGGCGACATCGACATACCGGCCACCTGCGGCATGGATCGCATCGGCGGCGGAGCGTTTGGTGTCTGGCGCAACGCTGTTCATGTCCAGCCACAGGGCGTCCGGCGTGAGATATGGCGCATAGTCCCGAGCTGCAGCCAGCGCCTCGTCGGCGGTGACGAGCGAAATCGCCGCGCCAGCACCTCGAAGAGCCAGGGCCGCGTCCTCGAAGCCGTCGACGCCTGCCGCGGCGAAGGCGGCAACCATCTCGTCACGAAATGCCGCCTCACCGGTTTTTCGGTCGAACGCGCGCGCTCCGGCCGAGGCGAATGCCCGGCCGGCCTCTCCAAAGCCGATATATGCGACAATCGGTGACATGCGGTCGGGGTAAGCGAACGGAGCGCCGACCCCCAATCCAAATCGAGTATGGCCTAGTGATTTTCCTGAAGTCTTGTTTCTATCGAGGCCAGGTTCAGGAGGTCGATCAGCCGCTGCTGGGATCGTGTCGGCCGCCAGTCGCTGCGCATGCTGAGCCCGATCGTGCGGACGCGGTTCGACAGGCCGGGGCCGATACGCACCAGCATGGAACTCTCGATCTCCACGGCGATCTGATCGGGCGACAGCAGGGTCAGCAGATCACTCTGCATGAGCAGGCCCCGGATCACCATCACGGAGCCGCATTCGACCGGCATGGGCGGCTGCGGCGCACCCTCGAACAATGCCTCCCAATGGGCGCGCAGCGGCGTTTCGGCCGGGCCGACGATCCAGGATTGCGCGCGTAGATCATCCAGGGTGACTGGGCCGCGTGCGAGCGGATGATCCTTGCGGCCGAAAATGGCGAGCCTGTCGGTGAAGAGGGGTATCTGATCGATGCCCGGCGTAACTTCGTCGCGGAGCGCGCCGATCATGATGTCGATGACGCCGTCGAGCAAAGGATCGACGAGCTCCCGCCAGGAACCTTCCACGACATTGACCACGGTTGCGGGCGATTCGCGGAGAAAATGCGCCAGCGCCCTCGGCAAAACCAGCGCTCGGCTCAACGGCATCGCGCCGATCGCAATGCGCGCACCTTCGTTCGGTTCGTCCCTGGCCTCGCCGATGCCCGCCGCGATCTCACCGGCAGCGAGGCGCACACCTCGGGCCAGGGCGTGCCCCGCTGCGGTGAGGGTCATTCCGCGGCCCCGCCGCTCGGCCAGGGGAACCGCGCAGACCTGTTCAAGCTCGCGGACGGCGCGATGGATGGCCGGCTGGGAAAGGCCGCTGACGGCAGCGGCACCTGCAAAGCCCTGTGCATCTGCGAAGTGCAGAAAGGCTTGGAGCTGGGTGGCTGTCATCAACCGCTCAGGGCTGGAAAAGCTGCGCGGGCCACCGCGTGAAGAGCGACGCGCCGCCGTGGCGAGGTGCGTGAAGGCCCTCTCCGCGCGCTCGATCAGGGCTTTGCCCGCGATGGTCGGCGTCACCCCGTCCGAATGTCGCTCGAAGAGGAGCACGCCAAGCTGTTTTTCCAACTTTCCCAGACCCTGGGTCAAGGCGGATTGTGAAAGGCCGGCCGTCTCGGCCGCGCGATTGAGGCTCCGCTGCGCCATCACCTCGCTGAGGGCGCGCAGGTGCCGCAGATTGATGTCGAATGGCTTGATCACGACACAAACATAGCAAAAACTTATTGCCCGTGCACAAGTTGGATTGGCACATATTCGAGCGTTGGGCGCACGGCTCCATGACAAAGGAGATCGAGCATGGGCGTGGTTGTACAGAATATCGAGCGCGCGGCGGCTGGCATCATCGACGGTCTCGCCCATGCCGGGGTCGCTACCGTCCATGAAGCCCAGGGGCGCACCGGATTGCTCAGCCATAGGATGCGGCCGATCTATACCGGCGCGCGCATCGCGGGATCGGCCGTCACCATCTCCGCGCCGCCCGGCGACAACTGGATGGTTCATGTTGCGATCGAGCAGTTGAAGGCGGGCGATGTTCTCGTGCTTGCACCCACGTCGCCGTGCACCGATGGATATTTCGGCGACCTGCTGGCGATCAGTGCGATGGCGCGCGGATGCCGCGGCCTGGTGATCGACGCGGGAGTTCGCGATGTTCGCGACCTGACGGCGATGGGGTTCCCGGTCTGGTCCAAAGCGGTTTTCGCGCAGGGCACGGTAAAGGCTACCTTAGGCTCGGTGAACGTGCCTATCGTCTGCGCCGGGGCGGCGGTCGAACCAGGCGATGTGATCGTGGCGGACGACGACGGCGTCTGTGTGGTCAAGCGCGCGGACGCTGAAACAGTGCTGCAAAAGGCGCAGGCGCGCGAGGCGGTCGAGGCGACAAAGCGCCAGCGTCTGGGGGCGGGCGAACTCGGTCTCGACCTCTATGGCATGCGGGCGCGTCTCGCCGAAATGGGCCTTAAATATGTCTAAGGGCGTGCGCTGCATGTGGATGCGGGGCGGGACGTCCAAGGGTGCTTTCTTCCTCGCCGACGATCTGCCTACCGACAGCGCGGCCCGCGATGCATTCCTGCTGCGTGTGATGGGCTCGCCCGATCCCCGTCAGATCGACGGGATGGGGGGCGCGGACCCGCTGACATCGAAGGTAGCGGTGGTGGGTCGTTCGGAGCGGGAAGGCGTCGACGTCGATTATCTCTTCCTCCAGGTGTTTGTCGATCAGGCGATCGTCACCGATAGCCAGAACTGCGGCAATATGCTCGCCGGCGTGGGCCCGTTCGCCATAGAGCGGGGACTGATCACCGCGGTCGGCGAGGAAACGCCTGTTGCGATCTTCATGGAGAACAGCGGCCAGGTTGCTGTCGCAACGGTGCGGACCCGCGAAGGCCAGGTCTGCTATGATGGCGCCGCCGCGATCAGCGGCGTGCCTGGAACCGCCGCGCCGATCCCACTCGCCTTCCGCGATACCGCGGGTTCTTCCTGCGGGGCACTGCTGCCGACGGGCAACGGCGTCGACGACATCGACGGTATCGCGTGCACCCTCATCGACAACGGCATGCCCTGCGTGGTGCTGGCCGCTGCCGACGTCGGCGTAACCGGCTATGAGGATCGCGATACCCTGGATGCCGACATCGCAATGAAAGCCAGGGTGGAGGCGATCCGCCTCAAGGCGGGTCCGCTGATGAACCTTGGCGATGTCGCCCGGAAGTCTGTCCCGAAGATGATGCTGGTGGCGCCGCCGCGCGAAGGCGGTGCGATCAATGTGCGCTCACTCATTCCACACCGCGTTCACGCATCGATAGGCGTTCTTGGCGCGGTGAGCGTCGCGACGGCCTGCCTGGTCCGGGGCTCGCCGGCCGCTGCCAGTGCCCGACTGCCCGTGGGCAGGAGGCTCACCCTGGGCGTCGAGCATCCGACCGGCGTGACGGAATGCGTCGTTACGGTCGATGCCGGTGGACAGCCGGTCGAGGCGGGAATGCTGCGGACCGCGCGCAAGCTGATGGACGGAGAAGTTTTCGCATGATCACCGACAAGGATGGCCGCATCCGCTCCTGGGCGCTTTCGCCTTCGCGGCCGCGGTTTGCTTTACCGTCTGGTGCCGTGGATGCGCATTGTCATGTCTTTGGTCCGCAGGCCGGCTTCCCGTTTAGTCCGAAGGCCAAATATCTGCCGCAGGACGCCGGTCCCGAGGCTCTGTTCGCTCTGCGCGATCGGCTGGGCTTCGCGCGCAACGTGATCGTCCAGGCGAGTTGCCATGGCACCGACAACCGCGCTACCCTGAATGCGATCGCCCGGTCGGGTGGCATGGCGCGTGGCGTAGCCGTGGTCGATCCGGCCATCGGCGATGCCGAGCTTGACTCGCTCCATCGTGGTGGCATCCGCGGCGTGCGATTCAATTTTCTCAAACGGCTGGTGGACGATGCGCCCAAGGACAGGTTCCTTGATGTCGCGCATCGCATCCAGCGGCTGGGCTGGCACGTCGTAGTATATTTCGAGGCCGATATCCTCGACGAGATGCGCCCCTTCCTGAGGGCGATCCCGACCCCGATCGTGATCGATCATATGGGCCGGCCCGACGTGACGCAGGGACCGGACGGCTCCGATATGAGAGCGTTTCGCGCGCTGCTCGACAGCAGGGACGACATCTGGACCAAGGTGACCTGTCCGGATCGTCTCGACCCCGCCGGGCCGCCATATGGCGATTTCGTCCGTTCGGTGCGTCCACTTGTCGAGGCCTATTCCGACCGGGTGTTGTGGGGCACGGACTGGCCGCACCCGAATATGGAAAAGGTGTTGCCGGATGACGGTCTGTTGGTCGACGTCATTCCCGAGATCGCAGTGACCGAGGAACTTCAACGCAAGCTCCTCGTCGATAATCCGACCCGGCTTTACTGGCCTGATTTGTAGCGTCTTTGCCCTTGGCCGAAGGCGATCACGGCGAAAGAGCGAGGCGCCGGGAGCCACGCTAGGCCTGGCTAATCTTTGACTAAATCTCATCTCAATCGTAGGCTGAGATGAGAAAGGTTTATCGAACTATGTCGACGAGTCTCCCGAGCGAACTGCTGAAAACCTTCGTTGAAGTGGTTCAGGCCGGCTCCATGCTGAGGGCAAGCGAGCGCGTATTCCTGACCCCGTCCGCGGTGAGCTTGCAGATCAAGCGCCTCGAGCAGATCGTGAATGCGCCGCTCTTCTTCCGCGACAAGCGCATGCTCACCCTTACCACAGCGGGAGAGACGCTGCTTCGTTTCGCCAAGGATATCCTTGCGCTGAACGATCAGGCGATGGCCGTGCTCGCCGGCGAGCGCGCCACCGGTCCGATCCGGGTTGGAATGGTCGAGGATTTCGCGCGAACCGTCCTGGTGGGTAGCCTGAAGCGCTTCTCGGAGCTCAATCCTGATGCCCAAATCCAGCTTCGGGTCTGCGGCTCGGTCGAATTGCGCGAGCTGATCGAGGTGGGCAGGATCGATATCGCCCTGTGCATGCGGCTGCCGTCGGAGGACGGCGTCATCGCTACGCGCGCCGTTCACTGGTTCGGCGCGGAAGCATTACTCGAGCGTCCGGTTCTCCCCCTCGCCTTGCTCGAAGCGCCCTGTCTGTTCCGGGCACAGGCCCTCGCCGCGCTCCAGGATGCCGGCATCGAACATGAGATCGCGATCGAAACAGCCAGCACCTCGGCGCTGCACGCCGCCGTCGTGTCGGGCCTGGGTGTCACGCCGCGGACTGCGGGGTTCATGGCGCCGGATCAGCAAGTGCTCAGGCTCTCCGCGCTGCCGATGCTGCCGCGCATCGGATATTGCCTGCTTCAGTCCGCTACGGCCGCTCCCTCTTGCGAGGCGCTGAAATCCATCCTTCTGCAAGCGGTCGAGCAATTATAGGCCTGGGTAGGGATTACTCGGATAGTTCGGTCGCCAGGGCGGAGATGGCCGATGGCCGCGCGAGCAGGGCCGACTGATGTTCGGACCATCGGGGAAATGAATCCATGTCCATCTTGAGCCGTTGAGCCCAGCGGAAGAACACACTCAGATAACCATCGACCACGCTGAACTCCGACCCAAGCGCCCAAGGGCCAACCAGCTTTTGCTCAATGCATCGAAAGGCGTTCTCGAGCCGCCCGGGCGCCGCTGCCATCACCGCCTCCGCGACGGCGGGGTCATCGACAAATCGCTCCGTGCGCCATAACTGAGCGATGGTGACATGCACATTGCTCGCCAACCACGCCATGAATTCATAGGCCTTGGCGAGCGCCGTCGGATTACCGAACGGCAGCAGGTCGGCATGGGGATTCGAATGCGCGGCATAGCTCAATATGGCGATCGTTTCCGTCACGACCTTGCCGTCGATTTCAAGCACTGGCACGCGGCCCAGCGGATTGAGGGCCCGGAACCAGGGGCTGTCCTGCTCTCGATCCGCGAGTTTGACTCTACGCGCCTTGAACTGCAGCCCGGCTTCGTTGAGGGCGATCAGCGACGCAAAGGCGCATGAGCCCGGGGCAAAATAGAGCGTAGCGGAAGGCATTGGTTCTCCTTGAGCACGTCATAGCGGTGATCTCGTGTCCCCGACTGACCGAGATCCGAATATAAGAAGGAAACATAGGGATCGCTTGACGCAACTCCGATGACGCAAATCCGAGAAATTATATCTTTTATGTAAATATGCCGGCTATCAATGATCCGAAACCTGTGTGCCGCAACTGAATTGGCCTTAAC
>NZ_JBFUKC010000041.1:0-9352 GCF_056401045.1 Rhizorhabdus sp. P4_G6
TTCCTGCACAATACACAAAGTGTGTTTGCATATTAAGACATGGAACGACTTGACTTTAAACCGATCCTCCGACGCCTTGAAGCCGCCAGAAACCGGAGCCGCCGCCCACATGTCCCTTCATCAATCCAACAATGAGAAAGAACCGAAAACCTTCCCTCCCCCAAGAATAATCTCTTCGGGTGATCGATCTAACGATCAGGAAAGTAACGGTGGAGGCCCGGTCGAAACCGCGTCACCCCCGTCGGTGGAGCGGCTTCTATGGGGGAGGCCCCACCCGGTCAACAACAAAATTACAAAAAAACGACAGCGCCAATCGAGCCAGATTTTCCGGGCATTTCAGCGCCATCGTTGAAACCGATATGGGATCCGGCCGAGCCGAATCAACCTTTCCGATTCGGCACTGCTGAAATTTCCGAGCCGCCAAGTCATTGATAGAGGCTGCTTTTACTCTGGATCGCAGAGATTCGCGACGAACCCCGCAGCGCACACCCCTCAACGGCCAGCCGGCGCGAGCCCCGATCAGGCCGTCTGGATATATTCGCGCAGGGCCGCGGCCTCGCTCTCGATCCGCTCCATCCTGAACTTGACCAGATCCCCGATCGAAACGAACCCGATGACGACGCCATCGTCGAGCACCGGCAGATGGCGGATCCGACGTTGCGTCATCATCGCCAGCGCCTCGAGTGGCGATGTGTTGCTGGTCACCGTGATCACCGGCGAGGTCATCACGTCACGCACCTGGCGGTTCAGAAAATCGGCTCCGTCGCGGCGGATGCCATAGATCATGTCGCGTTCGGACAGGATGCCGACGAGCTGCTCATTCTCCATGACAGGCACCGCGCCGATCCGCTTGTCGGCCAGCAGCGAGAGCACCCCGTTCACGGGCATATCCGGCGACACGCTGATAATGCTGTTGTTGGGTCGCCCATGAAGCATTGCCGCAATCGTCATATCGGCCTCCTACCCCCGTTCTACGCCCGGCCATGCAGGGCAGGCCAAGCCACGCTGGGGAGCCGCCTTCTCGACAGGGACGCAGGCGCATCCCCAACGGAGTTTGGTCTCCACCGCCTTGATAGTCCCACTTTTCCTTCCCAAATGGAAGCCATGACAAGACCACCCCGACGCCGGAATCGCCTTTCCGATCCGGTTTATGCGGCGCGCGCCTGGGCGCGCTATCGCTGGATCATGCGCTGGGTGGTTGCGGCCGCGGCGCTCAGCGTGGCCGCCGCGTTGATCTACCTCAGGGCGGACGGCTCGCCGCTCACCGCGACGATGATCATCGCCACCAGCGCCGGTGTCGCCCTCACCATATTGTTGGCTGGCGCGCTGATGGGGCTGATATTCCTGAGCTCGGGCACCGGCCATGACGACGATGTCGGCCATATCGACGAGCAGGATTAAGGGATTTCAAGTCGGCTCGAATGAGCCGACCACCCCGACATTGCGGCACATCTACGGAGAGTGGGCACAGTTTGATCCACGCCGAATGCAAAAAGGGCGGCCCGCGAGCCGCCCTTTTCCTTGAGCCATGCCAGCCTGTTCAGGCCACGGCAGATTCGCCGCGTGGCTTGCGGGTCCGGGGACGCGGACGGTCGCCGCCCTCGCTGCCATCTTCGACCGGCGTCTTCAGCGAAAGCGACGGCGGCAGGCGATCGACCTCGATCTGCTCGGCCGGCTGCGCCTTGGGCGGACGACCGCGGCGGCGGACGGGACGCGGCTCTTCCTCGGCCGACGGGGCATCCTGGACCGGGGGCCTGCTCTCGGCGACAGGCCCCAGGTTCAATTCCACGGGTGCGGGGCGCTGCTCGGCGGCCACGTGGCCCTGTTCCGCACGTGGCGGACGGCCGCGGCGCGGACGGCGCTCGGTTTCCTCGCCACGCTCGCCATCGCCGCGGTTGCCGTCGGCGTGATTCACGTCGTCTCGATTGCCACCGCCTCGATTGGCGTCGCCACGCGACGCTTCGTTCCGGTTGCCGTCGCTGCGGACATCGTCGCGATTGCTGGCGCGACGATGTCCATCGCCACGATTGCCATTGTCGCGGTTGCCGCGGTTACCGTCGCCACGATTGCCGTCGGACGTCTCGCGGTCGCCGAAATCGCGCTGCGCATCGGTTTCCCGCATCGCGAAGATCGGCTCTGGCGCCTGGCGGTCGTCATTGCCGATCCGCTCGCCCTCGTCGCCATAATCCTCGTCGGACTGGTTGGCATAGTCATCGCGGCGGGGACGGGGCTGCTGCTCCTCGAAGCGCGACCGGCTCTCGCTTAGCACCCGGAAATAATGGTCCGCGAACTGGAGATAATATTCGGTATTGACGCGATCGCCCTGCATCTGCGCGTCGCGCGCCAGCGCCTTATACTTCTCATGGAGCTGGGCGGCATTGCCGCGCGCGCGATTGTCGATGCGATTGCCGCGGTCCTGACCGCCACCACTGGAACCATTGCGCGGGGGTGCACCCTGACCACCGCCACGACCGCGACGGCGGCCGTTCTGCCGATTATTTATCAACTTTCCGATGTCCTCGTCACTGGTGGTATCGGTTCACCACTCCCTACACCGGGACCGTCCCGGAGCCATGAGGGGGCCATCGCCCCCAAACCGTAAAAGATGCACGCCGCCCACAGGCACGAACCCTTTCGGTCCGCATCCGCCTACGTCATGGTCGCTCGAAAAAACAGCGCCCCTGGCATTGGAGGTCGTAGCATGGGCCGGTGCGATACGCATCCAAGGCCCGTCAATAGCCCCGATGTAGGGGGTCGCGCCGCGATTTCCAAGCACAATATGTGGCCATGCGATAAAAGGATCAGCCTCTGACGACGATCGCGCGGTCTCGCCCGGCGAGATCGCGGCGAACCGCCCCGTCCATGCCGTTGGCCGCGAACAGCGCAACTACGCTATCTGCCTGATCTGCACCGATTTCGATCGCCGCCAGGCCGCCCGGGGCCAGCAGCCTGCCGATCTCGGGCGCCAGCCGCCGATAGTCATCGAGCCCAGCCGGCCCGGCGAACAGCGCCGTCGACGGCTCATGATCGGCGACGTCGGGCGGCAGGACCGCATCGCTGGCTATATAGGGCGGATTGCACAGCAGCAGGTCGAAACGCTCGTCGAGCCCCGCCGCCCAGTCGCCCTCCCGGAGCTCCGCCCGGCCAAGCAGCCCGAGCCGCGCCGCATTGCCGCGCGCGATGTCGACCGCAGCGACCGACCGATCGATCCCGAGGCCGGTCGCACGCGGCCACTCGGCCAGGGCGGCGAGCAGCAGCGCGCCCGATCCGGTGCCGAGATCGAGCACCCGCGCCGGCCCGGCCCGGCCGAAATGATCGACCGCCGCTTCGATCAGTGTCTCGCTGTCGGGCCGCGGGATGAGCACACCCGGCGCCACATCCAGGCTGATCGTCCAGAAATCGCGCCGACCGGTGATATAGGCGACCGGCTCATGCGCGCGCCGCCGCGCCACCAGCGCATCGAAGCCCTCGGGCGCCGCGATGTCCTGCCAGCCGAGCAGCATCACGCCGCGATCGACACCCAGCGCATGCGCCATCAGCAGTTCGGCATCGAGTCGCGCGCTGCCGCTGCTCTCCGACAGGATCGCCGCCGCACGCGCTAGCGCGGTGCGAACCTTCTCGACCATCGGCCTCAGCTATCCAGCTGGGCGAGGCGCTCGGCCTCATCCTCGGCGATCAGCGCACCGATCAGCTCGTTCAGCCCAGGTCCTTCCAGGATGTCCGGAAGGCGGTGCAGCGTCAGGTTGATGCGATGGTCCGTCACCCGCCCCTGCGGGAAATTATAGGTGCGGATCCGCTCCGACCGGTCGCCCGACCCCACCATCGATTTGCGCGCGCCGGCCCGAGCGCTCGCCAGCCGTTCGCGCTCCTGCTCATAGAGCCGCGTGCGCAGCACCTTGAGCGCCTTGGCCTTGTTCTTGTGCTGCGACTTCTCGTCCTGCTGGATCACCACCAGACCGGAGGGGAGATGGGTGATCCGCACCGCGCTGTCGGTGGTGTTAACCGACTGGCCGCCCGGGCCGGACGAGCGATAGACGTCGATCCGCAGGTCCTTGTCGTCGATCTGGACGTCGACCTCCTCCGCCTCCGGCAGCACCGCCACCGTCGCCGCGGAGGTATGGATCCGCCCGCCCGATTCGGTGACCGGCACGCGCTGGACCCGGTGGACCCCGCTCTCGAACTTCAGCCGCGCGAACACGCCGGCGCCGGTGACGCTCGCCACCACTTCCTTGTAGCCGCCGAGATCCGCAGCGCTGGCCGAGATCAGCTCGACCCGCCAGCCGCGATCCTCGGCATAGCGCTGGTACATGCGGAACAGGTCGCCCGCGAACAGGGCGGCCTCGTCGCCGCCCGTCCCCGCCCTTATCTCGAGCATCGCCGATCGCTCGTCGGCGGCGTCGCGCGGCAGCAGCTTCAGCGCCAGGTCGCGTTCCGCCTCGGGCAGCCTGGCGCGGATCTCCTCGACCTCCTCGGCCGCCATCGCGCGCATGTCCGCATCGCTGCTGTCGTCTTCCGCGAGCCCCTTGAGCACTTCGAGCTCGGCACGCAGCCGCCGCACCTCGCCCGCCGCCACCGCGACCGGCTCGATCTCCGCATAATCCTTCGACAGCTGGACGAACTGATCCGAAGGCAGATCGCCACGGGACATCAGCGCCTGGAGCTCGTCGCGACGCGCCTCGATCTGCGCGATCCGCGCCGATGTTATCCCGGCCATCGGCGTCAGCCCCGCAGCGTTTCGATCAGCTTGCCGACCGGCACCCAGCGCTGGGTCTGGTCGTCGAGCTGCTTCAGCGCCACTTCGCCCCGCGCCACCTCGTCATCGCCGATGATCACCGCCCAGGTCGCTCCCGACGCATCGGCCTTCTGCATCCGCTTCTTCATATTGCCCTTATAGGCCATATCGGCCGCGATGCCGGCGCGGCGCAGATCGGCGAGCACCGTACCGGCGACGGCCTGCGCACCGTCCCCCATCGGCACCACCGCGACATCGATCGTCTCGGTATCGGGCGCATCGATCAGCATTGCCAGCCGCTCGATCCCGGCGGCCCAGCCGACCGCCGGCGTGGGCGGGCCACCCAACGCCTCGATCAGCCCATCATAACGGCCGCCGCCGAGCACCGTGCCCTGCGCGCCGAGCCGGTCGGTGACGAACTCGAAGGCGGTGTGCCGGTAATAATCGAGCCCGCGCACCAACCGGGGGTTGCGCACCCAGGCGATCCCGGCCGCCTCCAGTCCCTTGGTCACCGCCTCGAAAAAGGCGCCGGCCTCGGCCGACAGATAGGCGTCGATCTCGGGTGCCGCGTCGGCGATCGGCCGGTCGCGCGGGTCCTTCGAATCGAGGATGCGCAGCGGATTGCGATCGAGACGATCGACGCTGTCCTCGGACAGCTCGCCGCGATGCCGATCGAAATGCGCGACAAGCGCAGCACGCCACGCGTCGCGCGTCGCCCCGTCGCCGAGCGTGTTGAGGGTCAGCGTCACGCCGTCGGAAATGCCGAGCTCGCGCAGCAGCTGGTCGGCCAGGCACAGCAGCTCGACATCGGCCTGCGGCTCGCCCGAACCGATCACCTCGGCATCCAGCTGGTGGAACTGGCGATACCGCCCCTTTTGCGGCCGTTCGTAGCGGAAAAGCGGGCCATGGGTGGCGATCTTCAGCGGCGCATGCTGCTGCCAGCCCTCGGTCAGATAAGCGCGGCAGAGGCCGGCGGTGAATTCCGGCCTGAGCGTCACCGAATCACCGCCACGGTCGTCGAAGCTGTACATCTCCTTGGAGACGACATCGGTGGTTTCGCCCAGCGACCGCGCGAACACCGCAGTCGGCTCGATCACCGGAACCTCGACTCGTCCGAAGCCGTACAGGCGGCGAACGCGATCAAAGGTGTCGACGACATGGCTGAAGCGCCGCGCCTGTTCGCCCAGCATGTCCTGCGTGCCCCGGATCGGGCGCGGTGTTTCGATCTTGCTCATCGCAGCGGCCTTAGAACAAATTCGGGGCGGGAGGGAAGATTGCCGCCCCTCCTGCATTTCGTCGCCGAAATCAGCGCGGTCGGCCTTATTCCCGCTTGGCATTCGGTGCAGTGCAGCATAAAGCCGCGCCCTATGAACATCGACCTTATCCCGATCGGCGATGATCCGCCGAACAGCCTCAACGTCATCATCGAAGTGCCGGTGGGCGGCGAACCCGTCAAATATGAGTTCGACAAGAAGTCGGGCGCGCTGTTCGTCGATCGAATCCTGCACACGCCGATGCGCTATCCGTGCAATTACGGCTTCGTGCCGCACACGCTGTCGCCCGACGGCGACCCGCTCGATGCCTTGGTCGTTGCGCGCTCGCCGTTCGTGCCGGGCTGCGTCGTCCGGGTACGGCCGATCGCGGTGCTCAAGCTCGAGGACGAAGCCGGCGGCGACGAAAAGCTGCTGACCGTGCCGGTGGACGGCACCTTCCCTTATTATTCCAAGGTCGGCGAGAAGGACGATCTGCCCGAGATCGTGATGCAGCAGATCGAGCATTTCTTCACTCACTATAAGGATCTCGAGGCCAAGAAATGGGTGCGGATCGGCACCTGGGGGGGCGCCGAGGAAGCCCGCCAGATCGTGCTCGAAGCGATCGAGCGCGCGAAGGCCGCGAAGGCGGCCTGAAGCTCCGGCCCTCGCGTTCATAAGATAATCGGAGAGGCCCCGCCCCCCGGCAGGGGCCTTTCTTTTTGCGGTTGCACAGTGTGTACCGATCGATGCCCAAGGGCCAACATCGCCCGATCCGAACCGCTCTTCGCCGCACGCCGAGCCGGCCTGAAAAAGCAGCGCGTGTCCGGCTTCAGAGTCTTTTTGACTTGATGCAGACCGGCTGCCCAGCTAGGCGCACCCACCTGCAATGTGTCGGGGCGTGGCGCAGTCTGGTAGCGCACTGGTCTCGGGGTCCAGGGGTCGTAGGTTCGAATCCTATCGCCCCGACCATTGCAGCAATCCTCCCCGTATCTGCCGACACGGCCCGAGGCCGTGCCTACATCGCCAGCGGCGCTGCATATCCGGTCAGTTCCAGATAGCCGCGCCCCCCCCTGGTTCGCACCGCCCCTTCCCAATAGACCGGCAGGCCGGTCCGCCGGCCGTCGAGCTCCTGCGCCGCGAACAGTGGCACCAGCGGGAAGCGCCTCACGCCCTCGGGCAAACGCACGCTCAGCAGCTGCTCGACGGGATAGACCGCCCCCGTCGCCGGGCTCTTCCAGGTGCGGCGAGGGCGGAAGCTGATGTCGCCCGGCGCGAAGCGGGTGACGCTTCCGTTCGGGCGGCGAAACGATCCGCCGGCCCACAGCACGCCGCCGCCCTTGCGCCGGATCCGGAACGCCATCAGCGCGCTGCCATCGTCGAGGTTCAGGCCGGTCCAGTCCCAGCCGGCGGCGTCGGGAGCGAGATAATCGGAGGACCATTCGCGGTCGAGCCACGCCTCGCCCGTCACGCGCAGAGGCGTGCCGTCTCGCAGGACAGTGCCGGCAACGGCGAGGTGCGGGATCGAGTAATAATAGCTCGCCTGCCCGGGTTTCGGTCCCTTGCGGCTATAGCCGTTCTCGCCCTGCGGCATCGGCTTCTGCGTCGGGTGGAACGCGAGGTCGAGCGCGAAGCCATCGGCCTGCACCCGGGTGGCGAAGCGGCCGTCGGACAGGCGGCGCAGGCGCCAGTCCCGGATGCGGATATCGGCGTCGCCCATCGCCGCCACCGCGAGCCCGAAGCCGGCATGGGCCGCGCGCTCACCATGCAGCAGGCGGCCCAGCTTCGGATCGGACAGGGCGGCGTGCGCGAACAGGATCTGCTGCGCGGCGAAGCGGCTCGGATTGGCAGGGTCGACGCGGGCTCGGCTGCGGAAGAAGGTCACCTGGAAGCCGAAGGCGCGGCCATCCTGTGCCTTGAGCCAGCCGGTGACGTACCACCACTCGGTGCGAAACGCCGGGTGCGCGCCATGGTCGGCAGGGAAGCGCAACTGCAGCCCCGGCTTCACCGCGGGATAATCCGCGGCAGGCGCCGCCATCGCGGCCGTCGCGATCAACGCGAGCGGTATGCCCAGTGCGCGAATCACCAATCCTCCCTCACCGCCAGCACCGCGTCGATCGACGTCGCCCGGCGCCCCGCGAGCATCGCCGTGCCCGCCGCGGCCACCACCAGCGCCGCGATCACCCCGGCCAGCGTGCCGACCGGGACATGCGTCGACATCGTCCAGTGGAAGGACTGCGGGTTGATGACATGGATGAGCACCTGCGACAGGATCAGCCCGAGCAGCACCCCGGCCAGGCCGCCGATCAGGCCGAGCAGCGCCCCCTCGGTGGCAAGCATCGCGATGATCTGGCGCTTCGATACGCCGAGATGGCGCAGCATCCCGAATTCGCGGGTGCGCGCCACGGTCTGCGCCGACATCGTCGCGGCGACCCCGGCAAGCCCGACCAGGATCGCCACCGCCTCGAGCAGATAGGTCACGGCGAAGCTGCGGTCGAACAGCGTGAGCGCAAAGCGGCGCAGCGCCGCGGGCTCGCTGATCTCGGTCTGCATCGCCAGCGCCGCCGGCAAGCGCGCGGCAAGGTCGCGGCCGACCTGTGCCGGCACCGCACCCTCTCGCACGGCGATCGCGGCCTCGTTGCGCATCGCATCGCCGGTCAGCCGCTGATAGTCGCCGGTGTCGATGATCACCGCGCCGTTCTGCCGTGCATAATCGCGCCAGATGCCGAGGATCGCGAAGCGCTGCCCCGGCGCGATCGGCAGGCTGATCGTCGCGCCCGGCCGCCAGCCATAGAGCCGCGACGCCGGCTCCGACACCCAGACCGGCACGTTGCCAGCGGGTGCGGGCGGGCCGGTCTCGATCAGGTCGAGCAGCGGATCGCGGCCTTCCCGGCCGACCGGACGCGCCACCAATATGATCGGCGGCCTGTCAGGCCGGATCATCAGCGGGATCTGCTGCGAGAAACGCATCTCCGCCACCCCCGGTGTCGCCGCGAGCCGCGCCTGGTCGGCGGGTGCGAAGCCCGGCAGGGCGCTGCGAACATATAGGTCGCCGCTCAGTACGTGGCCCAGCCAGCCGTCGACCGCGACGCGGAAGCTGGTGACCATCGTCGCCATCGCGATCATCAGCGCGGTCGAGGCGACGATCCCGCACAGCGCAGTCGCCACCTCGCCCGGCGCACCATGGACGTGCCGCGTGGCGAGCAGCTGCGGCACATGGCGGGCGGGCCGCCGCGACAACCAGCCCAGCGTCTGCCGCGCGAGCCAGGGAACCCCGGCGATTCCGCCGGCGAGCAGCAGCGCGATGCTCGCGAAGCCGAACAGCGGCAGTCCGCCCGCCGCGGGCAGCAGGGCGAGCGGTGCGCCCAGC
>NZ_JBFUKC010000042.1:0-8438 GCF_056401045.1 Rhizorhabdus sp. P4_G6
CGTCTCTCGAGCGGCGGGCGTATCTGCCGATATCCGCGCCGAACATCGCCATCCCCCCCGCCGAGCCAATGAGCACGTTTATCGCGAAGATGAACCGGCCTGCGGGGCTGTCGGCGCCCATGGCCTTCAGAGCATCGTGGGGGAATTGGGGGCCGAACGTAACGAGACTAGCGACCGAACGGTCGCCGTTAGAAACCACGAGGTAGGTGATATACACCAGCACCAGCGAGGACAGGATGAGCGTTATCGACGACGTCCGGGCGATCAGCTTGAACCCGTAGGAGGTAAGAACAATCCAGAGGGTCGTCATCAATCCATAGATAAGGATCTTGTTGGTCAGCGTGTCGTGAAGCTCAAAGTAAAATAAAAATCCGCGATATAAGAGGACATTCTCGAGGGCTAGAAAGCCTATTATCATGAACGAATATATTATCGAAGATATTACCGACCCTTTTTTGCCGAATCCGAAGTATCGGGACATGACAGTGCTGGACAATCCGGTGCGGTAGGCGACATGAGAGCTGGCCCAGCTTAGAGGCCAGCAAATCACGGCCACGATCAGGCCGGCGATTACCGCGACCTGGAACCCCGCGACAAATGTCACCAGCGCGCCAAAGAACAGCTGGACCAGTGAGACCACCACGCCAGCCGTGCTCCAGGTCAATGCCAGCCATCCCTGGCGCTGATCGTCGGGCACCCGTTCCAGGGCGTGGTCTTCAATGGTTTCCGAGAGACGGTTGTCATTCATGGCCGCATTCCTCTGGGTAGGTGCTCTCTCACATCGCGTATTTCTTCGCAGGCGCAGGGACGCAAATCACCGCTATCGTTTCACCGCCGGTCGGCCAAGTCGCGCGATGCGGCCGACGGGACCTGTCACTTCGCCGCATGCGCGGTCAGCTTGAGCGACTTGTAGCCGCGCAGGACATTGTTCGARATGCGTTCAGCCTCGTGCAGYTCGAACCGTTCCACCCGAGGTATGAGTGCGGAAAGCAACGCAGAGATTTCCATCCGGGCGAGATTGGCGCCCATGCACATGTGGATGCCGTGGCCGAAGCCCAGCTGYTCGTTCGCGCGCCGCGTGATATCGAACCGCTCGGGGTCTTCCCAACGCCGTTCGTCGCGATTGCCCGATGCATACATCACSAGGACCCGAGCGCCCTTGTGGAGGCGCTGGTCTTCCACCGAAAAATCATCGGTCAACACGCGGGAAAAGCCCTGTATCGGACTCTCGAGCCGGATCGCTTCATTGACCGCGTTGGGGATCTGCGTCGGGCTCGCGCGCAGCTTGTCCCATTGATCGGGGTTCTGAGCGAACAGGGCGATCGCACTGCCCGTGGCAAGGATGGTGGTGTCCAGGCTCGGACCCAGATAGTCGCCCATCACCGGCCCGACCTGCTCGAAGCGCAGCTCACCAGCCTCGACCGCTTCATAGAGTTTGGCGACCCAGCTGCCCGGCTTCACGCGATCGGCGGTGCAACCGCGGGCATAGGTCACCATTTCGTCCACTATCGGGAGCGCGGTTTCCGTCAGCTCAAGGCCCCGTGGCCCCAAGGAGTTGAACACCGCTCCAGCCCATGTGAGCATCCGCTCACGCCCTTCCTCGGGCAGGCCGACCAGTTCGGAGACCACCGTGACCGGRAGATGCGGCGCKAGTTCGGTCGCGGCATCGAAATCGCCTTTGGCCACCAGGCGCTCGACCAGTTTTTCGGCGAGATCGTAAAGTCCCTGACGCAGCTCGGTCAGTCGGGCKGGCGTAAGCGGCCGGCTGACGATCGAGCGCAAGGTGCTGTGSKAAGGYGCRTCSGTRWRGAGCGTGCTGCCCGCTATCGCCTTGTTCATCAGGTCGTTCATSGCRACGCCGTCCCCGGAGGCGAACAAGGTATTGTTCTTCARCGCMGCCTGCACGTCCGCAAACCGCGCCATGAGATAGAGRTCGTATTTGGGAAGGCGCACGATCGGGGCCGTATCGCGAAAAATGCGATAATTCTCGTACGGATCGGCAAGCGCCTCCGCCGAGTATATATCGATGTCCACGTCAGGAATATTGAATGCCATGTCGGTACTCCTGGAATTGCTTAAGGTAGACAACGACCTGYCCGTCTCGGCGACGGACGTTCTCGGAWACGGGACTGCACCACTTCTCCGACCCCATCAGTCGCTTCAMCATCKGAGCGGCGCGCTCTATRYGCCTCTACACATTATGCCGGGCTGTGAAGYGCGACGATAATGCAGCAYAAGCCCCAGAASATGTGAAACTCGCAGCCTCCGAGGTTCCAGACCCAGCGCCCCTTGGAGACTTTGAACGCCGCCAGTCCCGCACAGATCATGAAGATGCCACCCAGCCACGCCGCGTAGAATACGTAGATCCCAAGTACCAAACCGAAAAGCACGAGCGTCTGAACGACCAACGCAGTCCGCACGAAAAGCCATGCTGGCTTGAGCCCGGTGGCCTCGAAAAAGCCGAAAACGGCATCCTTGGCGGTGAACTGCGCGAGAATGTGCGGAATGAAGAGGAGTCCGCAGAGAATGCGAAGCTGGACAATGGCGTCAGTCAAATCCGGAAATACGATAGCATTCATGATACCCCCCGAGGCATGTGCAAGAACCGAATTCAAGTCATCGGACACGAGAGCAGCGAACCCTGCGCAACTCAGAGACCTGGCCTGAAGCCGACGGCTGCACTGCCCTGGCCACCGCAAAGGCGGCGAGGGCAGTGCTGAGCGATCAGTCGACCTTAGCGGCGATGGCTTCCATCTCGACTACCCAGTTCGGGTTGGCGAGAGCGGACACCACAACCCAGGTCGAAGTCGGCAGGTAACCTTCGGGCAGGTACTTTTTGCGGTGCGGCGCCAGGAAGCGGATTGCGCTGGCGTCGGTCGAATAGACGTTGAGGTGGACGAGGTTCTCCGGCCCCATGTTCGCTTCGGCAAGAATGGCCAGCACGTTCTTCCAGATTTCCTCGTGCTGGGCCTCGAAACCCTCAGCCAGCGTTCCGTCGGGCTTGATGCCGGCCTGCCCAGCGATTGACAGGATTCGGGCGCCGGCCGGGATTTCGACCGAGTGGCTGTACGCTCCCACCGGATTGGCGATCGACTGGGGATTCCTTACTACAAACATGTCATTCGATCCTTTGCAAAGATGAGGATTAGGGATTGAAGATGGGCGCTAGGCGCCTGCCAATGGGACCAGACGAAGCGCGAGCTTCTGGAAACCCCGCAGGATGGCGTTGTCGGCCCGCTTGGCCTCGACGAGCTCGATCGCGCCCACCCTGCCGACAAGAGCCGTGAGCATTGCGGTGAGTTCCATCAGCGCCAGGTTCATGCCCACGCAGCGGTGAGCCGAGTGCCCGAAGCCGACATGGTCGGTGCTGTCGCGCTCGATCTGGAATTGGTCTGGATTCTCGAAGCGACGGGGATCGCGATTGGCCGACGCATAGATGACGAACACGCGCGAACCAGCCTTGATCGGAGCACCGTCGATTTCCGTGTCCTCCGTCGCCACGCGCGAGAAGAACTGCACCGGGCTCTCCAGGCGAATGGCCTCGTGAATGGCGCGCGGAATGAGACTGGGCCGGGATCGCAGCAGTTCCCACTGGTCCGGATTGTTGGCCATCAGCCACAACAGGTTCGACATCGCGAAGATCGTCGTATCAAGCGACGGCATCAGATAGCCCTGCAGCATGCTGAGAAACTGCTCGTAATCGATCTCGCCACCCACCGATGCCTCGTGCAGCTGGGCGGACCAGCTGCCGGGCCGCAGCCGTTCAGGCAATCCCGGGTCGGCGATATAGCCCATCATCTCGCCGATAGTGGCCAGCGCGGGGGCCGTGCCGGGCATGATATCGGGGGCCATGCCATTGAAACTGGCGGCGGCCCAGGGAAGCATGCGGTCGGTGGCATCGTCGGGCATCCCAACCAACTCGGTGACCACCGAGAGCGGCAGATGGCACGCGATCTGCGACACCGCCTCGACCTCGCCACCGTTGTCCAGGATTCGCGTAATTTGCCGCACGCTGAGCTGGGAGAGCATGTCGCGCATCGGGGCGAGCCTCGCCGGGGTCAGCGGGCGACCGAGAATCCCGCGCAGGCGGGTATGCTCCGGCGGGTCGGTGCCGACGATCGACCCCGCCATCGCTGCATTCATCGCGGCATTTTGCACAACGCCTTGCGCCGAGGAGAAGACGCGCTGATCGCCAAGGACCCGGCGCACGTCGGCGAAGCGGCTGACCGCGTAGAGGTCAAGCGTCCGCAGGTGCACGACAGGGCCCATCTCCCGCAGTTCTTCGTAGAACGCGTAGGGCTCTAGCCGCCGTTCAAGGTCGAACGGATTAACATCGGAAACCGGGAGGGAAGTCATCAAAGTCCCTTTCCTTGGATCAGGTCGGTATGCAGGGCGCAGATCATGTGTGAATGATCTTCTGGACGGACACGTCCGGCTTCCTCGTGGTGTCACCCTCTCGCAGGTTGACCTCCGCGATCTGATTTCCACTCGGCGCCAACCATGAATTGTGGCGATCCCACACCTTGGGATCATGTCCGGGAATGACCCGGTCGATCTTCTGCTTCAACGTCTCGCGAATCTGGCGGAAGACGCTCAGCTGGTTCATCACGTTGCCCTGATGGTAGCCCGAAGGCCACATGCTCTCGATGTTCGAATACCAGTAGACCACGTCGCCAACGACGGCGAAGGGGCCGTTGCGGGTCTGCACTTCGAACCATTGGCTGCCGAAGGTGTGGCTGTCCTTGGCCAGCCGCGCCGTGATACCCGGCAGAACCTCCTCGTCACCGCGAATAAAACGCACGCGACCCTCGGCCAAACCCTGTGCGGCGCGGATCAGATCCGCGGGATCGAAGGACGAAAAGATAAAAGCCTTTTCCTCTTCGGTTTCATACTGGTGCGCGGAGCACACGATGTCCGACCAACCGAGATACTCGTCGATCTGGATATAGAGCTTGGCATTAGGAAAGGCTTCGAAATTGCCGATATGGTCGAAGTGCATATGGGTGACCAGGATCACCTCGACATCTTCGGGGGCGAAGCCGACGCGGGCCAGAACATCGCGCGGTTCCTCCCAGCTGGCGAACCCGTATTTCGCGGCCCAATGGTCATTGCGGAAGCCGCAATCGACCAGAGCGACGTGCTGCTTGCCGCCGACCTCCCCGCCGACCAGCAGCGTGTAGATCATCGGCACACGGATCGTGCCCATGTTGCTGAACTTGATGGCTCCTCCGAAGAAGTCCTGAGGCATCTCGGATTGGCAATACGCCAGGGGCCAGATCGAGTAATCGGTATCAAGCCGCGGTCCTAGACCGACAAGGGGGGGTGCCATAAAACTCTCCTAAATCTCCAGCAACTTAGTAGCAGAATCGAAGCAGATTTGCATTCGCTCAACCCTTGTTGTCTTGCCCACCGACACGTCGGAATATTCTCTCAAAAATCTGTCGGTCATACCGCCGCTACCCCACCTACCTGCGGCCGCTTGCGGGGCGCTGTTTCCTCCAGACCAGTCATCACGACGGCGCCCAGCATCAGCCCGCCCAGCGCCAGATAGAGCATGTACTGGATGCCGAAGGCTGCGATGATGTAGCCGGCTACAAGCAGGGCCAGCCCACCTCCGAAGATCTCGCCTACGCCGATGATCACCCCGGATGCCGTCGAGACCATGCCAGGCGGGGCCGACTCCGATGCCACAGGCCCGGTAAGCAGGGAGAGCACCCCGAAGCTGCAGGCGGTTGCGCCGAACAGCGCGGCGAACAGGAACGTGGGCTGCGCGCCCAGCACGATGAAGAAATAGGTGAACGCAGCCCCGCCGACGAAGCCGAGGATGGCCATCACCCGGCGTCCGAAGAAATCCGACAGTGCCGGGAGCATCCAAAGGCCGACAAATCCACCAAACCCGATCGCCGAGGTCACGAGCCCCACCTGCATCGGGGGCAGCTTGAGATATTCTGCCAGATAGATCGGCGTGTTCGCGCTGATCACGAAAATGCCGCACATCGCGCAGAGCAATCCGACCATCCCCAGGCGGATGTTTCGCACCTTGAGCGCCTTGCGCGTGGATCTCGGTGGTGCGCCTGTGTGGATGGCCTGCTGCACCTGGTCCGGCTCCCGGATGACCCTCCACAACAGAACCGTGAGCACGAGGCCGGGTAGGCCAACAATAGCAAAGACCCCGCGCCACGACGTGAATTCAAGCAGCCAGGTCGCGAGAATGGGGCCGAATCCCAGTCCGAACAACGCGAACATGCTCTGTTGCAGGCCCTGATTGAACCCGATGCGGGATGGCTTCGACGCTTCCGCGGTCGCAGCGAAGCTGACGGGACAGAACGCGCCTTCGGAGACGCCCATTATGCCTCGGATCAAGAGCAAGCTGGTGAACCCGCCGRCCAGGCCTGACAGTCCCGAAGCGAGCGAGAAGATCAGTAGCGCCGGCAGCATGACCTTGCGGCGGCCGACCCGATCCGAGAGATGCCCCATCGCGGCCGCAGCCACCCCCCAGGTGATCCCGAGGATGGCAACAAGGACATTGATCCGCGCGGGGCTCATCCCCAAGTCGTGCATGATCTCYGGAGCCAAGGGTGCAATGATCCAGCGGTCCAGCCCCACGAGCCCGAACCCKAGACTCAGCAGCAGTACCGCCTTCCACTCATAGGCGGGATCGGAATCGTTAGTCAGGGAGCTCGCCATCCCAACATCCTTGCTCGTTCCGGATCCTATCAAGTCCCGGCCGGTCTGGAGGACCGGCCGGGATGCTCGCCGACATTGCTTGCGCGGCCTGGTCGCGAGCGCTCATGTGCTTGACGCGATCAGAAGTTGTAGCGCGCGCCGAGCTGGAAGAAGCGGGGCGGCTTGTAGGACACCTCGTTGCATCCGCAGAAGGTCGCCAGGTCGAAGCCCTGGATCCCCTGGTGCACGTCGGTCAGGTTCTTGATGCGGAAGTTCAACTCCCAGGTCTCGTTGGACCAGCCCAGACCGGCATTGACCATCACCGTCCTGCCATACTTGTCCGCGTCGAAATTGCGGAGGTTGTAATAGAAGGGGTCGGTATAGCTGGCGTCGCCCTGCACCGCGAGCTTGCCGCCAAAGGCCTCCCATTCGTACCGGACGATGGCGCTGGCCTGCAGCGGCGGCGCATAGTTGGGCTTGACGTCTCGCCGGATCGGGCCTCCGGCACGAAGCGGCACATCCTTCACTTTCGCATCGAAGTAGGACACGGAAAGACCGACATCGAGCCCCCTGACAGGCGAGGTGAAGAGGCTGGCTTCGGCACCCTTCGTTATCGCGTCGGCATTGATGACGAYRCCGCYAACGCCRGMGAAGAGGAATGCCTGGTAGTTCTTGTAATCATAGTAGAATGCAGATGCGTTGAACCTCGTTTTCCCGTCCGGGAAAGTATATTTSACRCCGCCCTCGTAGTTGGTGAGGGTTTCTGCCTTGTAGGGAAGCGAGCTCGTAGGTACCGCAAGACCGCCCGGAACCGGGGCGTTGTAGCTGCCCGCCTTCACGCCGCGATTGATGCCTGCATAGATGAGCAGRTCCGGRTTGACCTGGWAGTCGAGCTGSACCTTGCCGGCCCAKAGCGTCTTTYTGGAYTTGTCSGCATAACCCGCTGGTCCGCTCGCACCGAACAGCGGKCCAATGACAACGGGTGTGCCTTCCGCCGCCTCACGGGAGTCCACAGTCCCCCAKATTCCCTGGAWGAAGTYGWRGTTCTTCTGCTCCCGGATCACGCGCGCGCCGGTGATCAACGTAAGCCGCGGGGCGATGTGCCAGTCCAACTGGCCAAAGGCCGAGTAGGAATTGGTTTTAAGCGTCGCATCAGCCCCCAGATCGAACGGCGCCCCCGGGACCACGCTGCCAATGGGGAACTTCAATCCAGCGAGGGAATGGGTTTTGATGTGAAGATAGTAAAGCCCGGTTGTCCAGTCGACAAGATCGCTCTTTCCTGTCAGCCGGACTTCCTGGCTGAAGGTGGAAGCGCGAACGCCCAGATAACCGCCAGCCTGGTTCCCCGGGCCGGAATCGACATCCAGGAAGCCGATCTTGTAGAAATGCTTGTAGTCGGTCACCGACGCCAGCTTGACGCCGTCGCTCAAATCGAACTCGCCGTTGAGGTTGACGCCATAGGTGCGCACCCGCCCGTGATTGCGGAATGCAAAGTCGCTCGACGTGCGAGGATCGCTTCCATCGGGATCTTTATAGCCAAAGAAGTCGCCGCCGGGGACGGGACGGCCAAAGCTGTCGCCGAACACGCCGTCGTTATTGAGGTCGGAGCCGAAATCCTGGCCATTAGCGTCGATGGAAGCGCGCGTCTCGGTGGGGGAAGCGTTGACCACATTGACCAGCTCGCCGGCCGCATTGAATATGCCGATCGTCGGCTTCTGCTGATACRGCGCCGACGCCATCCGGGTTCTCGCCGCGTTGATGGACAAGAGAAT
>NZ_JBFUKC010000043.1:0-8101 GCF_056401045.1 Rhizorhabdus sp. P4_G6
GGTTTTGCGCATGATGAAGACCTTGCTACACTCGTGGCAAGCGCCCTCGCAACGATTTGAAGGCGCGGCGGAGGTGGCGATGCGATTCGGACGACTGGACCTCAATCTGCTCGTGGCGCTCGATGCATTGCTGGCCGAGCGCAGCGTCAGCCTTGCGGCCGACCGGCTATGCCTCTCGCAGTCGGCCACATCGAGTGCGCTGGGCCGTTTACGCGAGTATTTCGGTGACGAATTGCTGGTGGTGAAGGGGCGTAACATGATCCTCACCGCGCGGGCCGAAGAGTTGATAGATCCGGTCCGGGCGGTGCTCGAACAGATCCGCACCACCGTCGCGGTAGCCCCGCCGTTCGATCCCCTGACGGCCGATCGCCTGATACGGATCATGGCTTCGGATTATTCGACCGAAGTCCTGCTGGCAGCTATGCTGGCCAAACTGGAGACTGAAGCACCGAACATACGTTTCGAGATCCAGACGATGAACGACAACCCGATCGAGGCGATCGACCGGGGTCACGTCGACCTCCTGCTCACGATCGACTATGCGATTTCTCCCGATCACCCGAGCCAGCTGCTGTTCGAGGACGACTACGTCGTTGTTGGCGCTCAGGACAATCCCGCCATGCACCAGCCTATGACGAGGGAACTCTACTTCGGCCTTGGCCATGTTTCCGCGCGCTTCGGCAAGTCTCGCGTGCCAGCATTTGAGGACTGGTTCGTGCGGCGCCACAAGCAGCAGCGCCGGGTCGAGGTGGTGGCGCCGACGTTCCTTTCGCTGCCGGGCCTGATCGGGGGGACCAATCGCATTGCCACGATGCACCGGCGCATGGCGGAAATCGTGGTGCGATCCATGCCGCTGGTGATGCGGGAGGTTCCTTTCGCGATCCCGCCGATCCGTGAGAGCGTGCAATGGAACATCGCCAACAGCAACGACCGCGCTCTTCGGTGGGTGGTTGAGAGGCTTCAGGCCGCGGCATTGGCGACCGCGCCGGTGCGCGATGCCAACGTGGTGCCGCTCGAAACCGCCTCCACGCTCGATCGCGGCGAGATCGAGGTCGAATACCGCATGCACCACCCGCAGCGGTAATCAGGCCCTTGCGCAATCGAAGTCGTCGCGGGCCTCCATGTATCCAGACTGTCGATAGCTGCCCTGCCGAAAGATCGGTTTCCGCTAGGCGGAGGCATTGGGCATGACGGCAGCCTGAGACGATTTCGGAGAGAACCATGTCCGACCAACAACCCTGCCTCGCCAGCATTTCTGCCGTACTCGGGGTCGAGAGCGTGGTTTTCGGCGTTGCCGACCTTGCCGAGCACACCCGCTTCTGGACCGACTTTGGCTTGCCGCTGGAAAGCCGCGGCGAAGACGAGAGCGTGTTCCGTCTGGCTTCGGGTAGCCGTGTGATCCTGCTGCGCCACGGCGATGCGCGCCTGCCTTCGCCTGATCCGTTCCCCGGCGACGGGGTGAAGGAGACCGTGTGGGGCGTGGACTGCGCCGGAAATCTCGACAGGATCGCCGCAAGCCTCGCGACGGAGGTGGCAGTCCGGCGCGATGCCGATGGCACTGTGCGGTGCCTGTGTCCCGATGGCCAGCCCATTGCGCTACGGGTGTGGGACAAGCGTGCCGTGGTTTCCGCGGCGAGCCCGGTCAACACCCCGTCAAGCTGGCCGCGTTTCAACCAGCATCGCATCTGGCGCCGCAAGGCCACTCCCAAGACGATCAACCACGTGGTGTTCTTCAGCCCGGACTATGTCGGCAGCTTCGAGTTCTACGAGCGTCACATGGGCTTTCGATATGTGGACCATTCGAAGGGCACCGGCATCTTTGCCCGGCCGGGCGGAACTTACGAGCACCATTCGATCTTCTGGGTAAACTGCGATCTGCCGATTGCGCCAGACCACTTCAGGTTCATGCACATCGCGTTCGGGATGGACGACATCGACGAGGTCATGCTCGGCGCGAACATCATGGACAACAAGGGCTGGAAGAACACCACGATGAACACTAGCGGCGGCATCTCCCGCCACCGCATCTCCAGCGCAATCTACTATTATTGCGAAATTCCGGGCGATGCGGGCGAGGCCGAGTACCACGCCGATACCGATTACCTCGATGACAACTGGGTGCCGCGGGCCTGGGACTTCAAGTTCGGATCGCTGCTGTGGTCGGCCAATGCCCCTGCGATTTTCCGGGGCGACGGCATTCCGTGGGATATGGCGTTCGATCAGGACCGCAGGAGCTTCGAGCCGTTCCGCCGGGCAAAGCCGGGCAAGCAGCAGATCGACGGCGATCTGGCCAAGCTGACCGCCGAGGACGAGCACGCCATCTGAGCGCGGGCAGGGTCAGCGGCGCAGTCCTTCGAACAGCTCGAAACGCAAGGGTCCTTTTGCGTGCCATGGCTGAGCGGCTGCGCGCGGGCTTTGCCGGTCAGCCCATCTCCGCGAAGATCTGCGCGCACCAGTCGGCGATATAGTCGCGCATGCCGGTACCATTGTCGGCCCCGCAATGTTCGACCTCGAAGTCGTTTTTCGTGAACATGCGCAGAGTGCGCTTGGGGCTGTTCACCGCCTGATCGTAGCTCATCTGTGCATTGAAGGCGGGAATCTGGCGGTCGTTCTCGCCGTGGGTGATGAGGAACGGCACCCGGATCTTCTCGACCTGTCCGTCGAGCGTGATCTGGTCGGCATATTCGAGGAAGGCATCGCGATCGTCGATGCCGAAAACCCACATGACGTGGTCCCAGTAGTGCGGCACGGGGTTCTCGCCCTCGTTGGCAACCCGTTCGCGCTGGCGCCGGCCCCAGACGTGGTTGGCGCCCATCACCGCGCAAAGGGCATAGCGGGGATCGTTGGCGGCAATGCGCGGAGCGTGATAGCCGCCGAACGAAAGGCCGAAGATACCGATCTTCGAATGGTTCACATCGCTGCGAGTCAGCAGATAGTCGAAGGCGGGACTGCCCCAGCGTTCGGCAGCGAAGACGGCAGGCAGGTTGCGCTTGCGGATCGCCTCGCCGGTTCCCGGCTGGTCGAGGAACAGCGTGTTCATCCCGCGCTCGAGATTGACCGCGCCGTGGCCCGCCATGGCGACCTGTTCTTTCATCGAATCGAGACCGTTGACCGAGACCAGCGTAGGGCGCGCCGTGCTGCTGCCATCGTGGACGAAGATCGCGGGGTAGCTCGATCCTTCGTAGGGAATTTCGACCTTGTCGACATGCAGGCCGCGCAGGGCGCAGCCCTTGTGGTAAAGATCGAGGCCCTTGTCGTAGGCCACCCATCGCGGTGCGTAGTCGCGGCTCTGCAGGCGTTCGGCGCCGAGGTAATAGCCCGATGCGCGCAGGAACTTGGCACCGGCGGACAAAAGAAAGCCCTCGGCCTCGTCCCGTTCGGCGTTGCGGGTGACCTGATCGGCCACCGCGATCCAGCTGTCGAACAGCATGGCAGACCCCGCGTCGGCTCCAGCCCTGGCCCCTTCGCGAACCGGGCGGCACACCGCGTCCAGCTCGCCATGATTGCCGCCCGCGATCAGGGCGAGGTTGATGCCGAGGTTCCAGACGTAGTTTCCTGGGAAGGGTTCGAACATGCTTCTCCCCGCAGGGCTGTTGTCGGTCGTGCTACCCTTGCAGTAGGGCACGCCGAGCCACCATCGCATTGTATCGATGCAAGACTATCGACCGAATGCCTTTGTCCAGCGCCGGCGGGCCTTATATCGACAGGGTCAGGCAGCGGTTCGGGAGATATGGCAGGATGCGACTGGCGACACTGCGCGATGGCACGCGGGACGGGCGGCTGGTCGTCGTATCGCCCGATGGCCTGGCCTGTGCGTCGGCTCCGGTGCCGACCATGCAGCAGGCGCTGGAGAACTGGGGCAAGGTCGAACCCGCATTGAGTGGGATTACCACCTTTCCCGACCCTCTTGATCCCGCCGGGATAATGGCGCCCTTGCCGCGCGCGTGGCAGTGGCTCGATGGTTCGGCCTTCCAGAGCCACGGCGATCTGATGGACGCGGTTCTGGGCATAGCCAAGCCGAAGACCGACGTGCCGCTCATGTATCAGGGCACCTCGGACAAGTTCTATGGCCCAACCGACGACGTGAAGTTCCCCGATGAGGCTCTGGGCATCGACTTCGAGGGCGAGTTCGGGGTGATCGTGGATGCCGTGCCGATGGGCACCGGCAGCGTAGACGCGATGCGGCACATTCGCTTGCTGGTGCAGATCAACGACTGGTCCTTGCGCACGCTGGCGGGCCCGGAGATGAAGACCGGTTTCGGCTGGGTCCAGGCCAAGCCTCCGTGCGGCATGGCGCCGTTCGCCATCACGCCTGACGAACTGGGTGACCAGTGGCGCGATGGGCGCGCCTGCCTCGACCTCATTGTCGACTGGAACGACCGGCGCTTCGGTGCGGCCAATGGCAAGCCGATGGGCCACGGCTTTCATGAACTGATAGCCCATGCGGCGCGGACCCGTGATCTTGTGGCGGGGACAGTCATCGGATCGGGCACGGTTTCGAACGCCAATTTCCGCGAGATCGGATCGTCTTGCATTGCCGAGCGACGCGGGATCGAAGTGATCGACGAGGGCGCCGCGCGCACGGAATTCATGCGGTTCGGGGACAGGGTGAAGATGGAAGCCGTGGACGCGCGGGGCCGCGCTCCGTTCGGCGCGATCGAACAGACCGTTGTCCGTGGCTGACCAAGCTCCGCCATTCGGCCCGATCAAGCTGGTGATCCTGCCGCGCACGCTTGCAGGCCTCGGGCGCGCCGGATTGCGCCGCCACCTTTCGGCCGTGCACGGGCCGATGGTCATGTCCGAGCCTGCGGTCTCCGGTACCTTTCGCGGCTATGTCCATCACTACGCCATCGACTGTCCGGTGGAGCCGGTGCTGGAAGATCGCGATGCGGTGACGGTGATCCGATTCGATGCGCTTGCCGATATGGCTGCCTCGAGGGCGAGCGCCGCCTACCGTGAGCGGATCGGGCCTGACGAGGACAACTTTCGCGAAATCGAAGGTTCGGTGGCCATGTTCGCGCAGGAACAGGCCATAGCACCCGGCACGGACGATGCTCCGCGCAAGCTGTTCGCCTTTCGCACCAGCGGCGATGACGATCTCGACGTGCGGGCAGACAGACTTTCGGCGGTCATTTCGCTGCCTGGTGTGCGGGGCGTAACGACCAACCTTGGCCGCGTGATCGAAGACAGCTTCGATCATCGCTGGTTTGACGAGATCGGCCTCGATCCCGGCGCCGACGTCGCCACGGTAGCGCGGACCGTGGCCACACTCGACGCGGCGAGCGATGTCCGTTTCCTGCTTGTCGATGCCTTACGTTTCATCTGATTCCAACGGAGCCTATCCTCATGCAGATTTCCGATTCCGGCCTTCCTCCCGTGCAGCGCATTGTCACCGGGCATGACGGAAACGGCCGCGCCGTGTTCAAGTCCGAGGATGTGGCGCCGACGAAGTTGATCCCTTCGGGCGATGCCTCGTTTCTGCTGATCTGGACGACGCCGACGGTGCCGGCCGACAACAACGATGAGACCGATGGCCGTCAGCGCGACGCAGGGCTGACGCTGGAAGGAGGATCCGTGATCCGCGTGGTCGACATGCTGCCGGGCAAGGAAAGCCCGATGCATCGCACCAACTCGATCGACTACGGCATCGTCTTGGAAGGCGAGGTCGAGCTTGAACTCGATGATGGGGCGAAGCGTACGGTGCGTCAGGGCGGGATCGTCGTGCAGCGGGGTACGAACCACCTGTGGCGCAACACGACAGACAAGCCCTGCCGCATCGCGTTCGTATTGATCGAAGCGCCGGCCTATCTGCACAATGGACAATCGTTGCCGGAGGATAAGCCGGATCTCAAATGACGAGATCTTCGCCGGACATGCCGGTGACGACAGCGGCGGTTGGTGGACCGGATGCAACGTCCCAGGCGTGGCTCAGGTCGATGCGGCCTGAGCTGAACGCCCTGGCGCCGGATAAGCCGCGTCGGCTCGTCGCCGGGTCAAAGCGGAAGCCCCACATAATTCTCCGCGATCACCCGCTGCATTGCCTCGGACGAGGCAACATAGTCGAGTTCGGAAATCTGCATCCGGTGTTCGAAATCACCATCTTCCGGGAAACGATGCATCAGCTTGGTGAGATACCAGCTGAAGCGCTCGGCTTTCCAGATGCGGGCAAGCGCCCGCTGTTCATAGGCCTCCAGTGCGGAGTCGCTGCCATCGCGATAGTGGGCGATCAGGGCATCTGACAGATAGGCCACATCGGATGCAGCAAGGTTGAGGCCCTTGGCTCCGGTCGGTGGAACGATATGCGCCGCATCCCCGGCCAAAAACAATCGACCGTGCCGCATTGTCTCGAACACATAGGACCGAAGCGGCGCGATCGACATCTCCAGTGCAGGGCCAGTTGTGACGCCACGTTCAGAGATCGGGTCGAACCGGAGCGCCAGTTCGTCCCACAGACGTTCCGGGGGCCAGTCCTCCAGCCGCTCGGTCAGTGGTACCTGGATGTAGTAGCGGCTGCGGGTACGCGAGCGCATCGAAGCAAGCGCAAAGCCGCGAGGGCCGTTTGAATAGATCAACTCGGGGTGGCATGGCGGCACGTCGGCGAGAATGCCGAGCCACCCGAAGGGATATTCGCGCTCGAATTCGCGAATCCTGGCCGTGGGGATCGCTCGGCGCGACGGCCCGTGGAAGCCGTCGCACCCCGCGATGAAGTCGGCGGTGATCCTCTGCTCGATTCCGTCCTGGGCGAAGGTCACGAATGGCTTGTCACCTTCCAGCTCGTGGAGTTCGACGTCCTTGGCCTCGAAGATGATATCAAGCCCGCGATCGGGCGCCGCGTCGATCAGGTCGCGCGTCACCTCGGTCTGGCCATAGACCATGACATGCCTGCCGGTGAGCCGGGCGATGTCGATACGGATAAGCTTTTCGCCAGTGGCCAGATTGAAGCCTTCCTCCTTCAGTCCGACGGCGTTCAGCCCGGTATCGACCCCCAGCTTGCGAAGCAGATCGGTCGTGACCGTCTCCAGCACGCCAGCGCGAATCCTGCTTTCGACGTAGTCCCGGCTCTGTCGCTCGACGATGACGCAGTTTATTCCAGCGGCCCGCAAAAGATGTCCGAGCAGCAGTCCTGCGGGACCGCTTCCGACGATCGCGACCTGCGTTTCTGCGCCTATTGTCGTTCCCGGGACCGGCCTCATGCGCCGAGCTGCCTCTCCAGGACGTCCAGCACGCGGTAGCAGGGCATGACCTGCGCCACCGAGGCATTGGGTTCGCGGCCCTCGCGGATGGCGCTTACGAATTCGCGATCCTGCAGTTCGATGCCATTTGGAGAAATGGCCACGCCGCTCAGGTCGATCGGCTCCTCCTTGCCCGTGACGAGATCGTCATAGCGCGCGATCCAGGTGCCATTATCGCAGATGTACCGGAAGAAGGTGCCGAATGGGCCGTCATTGTTGAAGCTGAGCGAAAGCGTGCAGATCGCGCCGCTCTCCGCCTTCAGCTGGATAGACATGTCCATTGCGATGCCGAGTTCGGGATGGATCGGCCCCTGGAGGATGGCCGACTGTACTATCGGGCCCGCCTGATATGCGAAGAGATCGACCGTGTGCGCGGCGTGATGCCATAGCAAATGATCGGTCCAGCTCCGCGGCTCACCCTTTGCGTTCATGTTCTTTCGACGGAAGAAATAGGTCTGCACGTCCATTTGTTGGATGTTCAGCTCGCCCGCACGGATCTTGTTGTGAATATATTGATGGCTCGGGTTGAATCTGCGGGTGTGGCCAACCATCGCGACGAGGCCGGTTTCCTGCTGCTTCTTCAGCACCGCCTCACCGTCGGCCAAGCCGTCGCACAGTGGGATCTCGACCTGAACATGCTTGCCGGCTTCCATGCACTGGATAGCCTGTGAAGCGTGTAGCGGGGTCGGTGTGGCCAGGATTACGGCATCCAGGTCGGGCAGTGCGAGCGCCTCGGCAAGGTCGGTGGTCGCGTGCGCAACGCCATATCTGGCGGCAAGCGCCCGGGTGGGTTCGAGGGGCCGTCCAACGATCGAAATGATCTCGACGTCATCGATCTGTTTCAGGGCATCGAGATGCTTCTCTCCGAA
>NZ_JBFUKC010000044.1:0-7717 GCF_056401045.1 Rhizorhabdus sp. P4_G6
CCAACAACCCCTCGCGCGCACTCAAACACCGTCTGGACAAGCAACTCTATGCCCAGCGCCATCTTGTCGAATGCTGCTTTTCCAAGCTCAAGCAGTTCCGCCGCGTCGCCACCCGCTTCGAGAAAACCGCCCGGAATTATCGCGCTGTCGTTACCCTCGCCGCCATCGTCCTATGGCTCAGGTAACTGTCCACACCACCTAGGGTCTGTTCCACTTAGACTCGATCCAGTTCAGATTGAACCGGATCGAGTCTGGATTTTGTCAGTTTTCCGTGATTTCCGAGCCGGCAGATGACTCCATCCGCCTCGAAATCACTCTAGGCTGAACCGCTCATCCCGAGTAGCCGTTGAGCGAAGTCGAAATGGCGTATCGAAGGACTGTCCTTCGATACGGGTCTTCGCCAAGCTCAGCCCCTACTCAGGATGAGCGGGTGACGATTCGATCTGAACGGGGTCGAGCCCAGCGTTGTTTCAGTGCTCGAACGCGGGGCGCGGATGCGCCCGCCGGCGCCTGACGTTAAAAGCTCGGTACCGGCGTTTCTCCCGAATAGTCGTAGAAGCCCTTGCCGCTCTTGCGGCCGAGCCAGCCGGCTTCGACCATCTTGAGCAGGATCGGCGCGGGGCGGTATTTCGGATCGCCGAAGTCACCCTGAAAGACGCGCAGCACCTCGAGGATGGTATCGAGGCCGATCATGTCGCACAGCGTCAGCGGGCCCATCGGATGGCCGGCGCCGAGCTTCAGGCCGGCGTCGATGTCGGGGATCGACGCAAGCCGTTCGCCGGCGGCGAAACATGCCTCGTTGAGCAGGGGCACCAGGATACGGTTGACCACGAAACCGGGGCTGTCGACGGCGATGATCGTCGTCTTGCCGGTACGCCGGCCGAACTCCTGCGCCGCGGTGATCGAGCTGTCGCTCGTCGCGAGCCCCTTGATCAGTTCGAGCAGCGGCATCAGCGGCACGGGATTGAAGAAGTGCATGCCGATGAAGCGCGCCGGATCGGGCGCCGCCTGGGCGAGCCGCGTGATCGAGATCGACGAGGTGTTGGTGGCGAGGATCGCGGTGGGGCTCAGTACCTTGCCGATGCTATCGAAGATCGTCCGCTTGACTGCTTCACGCTCGG
This sequence comes from Rhizorhabdus sp. P4_G6, assembly GCF_056401045.1. NCBI lineage: Bacteria > Pseudomonadati > Pseudomonadota > Alphaproteobacteria > Sphingomonadales > Rhizorhabdaceae > Rhizorhabdus > Rhizorhabdus sp. P4_G6. The sequence goes on from NZ_JBFUKC010000044.1 coordinate 1,122, forward strand.
TCGCGGCCTCGATGATCAGGTCGGCCGCCCGCATCGGCTCGAGATCGGCGACCGGCACCAGCAGGTCCACGGCGCGATCGCGCTTCTCGGCTTCCAGCTTGCCGCGCTCGACCGCCTTGTCGAGCATCTTGACGATTCCGGCCTTGCCCTTGGCGGCGACGTCGAGCGACACGTCCGACAGGAGCACCTTCATGCCGGCCTGCGCGGCGATCTGGGCGATTCCGGCTCCCATCTGTCCCGCGCCGACCACTCCGATGATGTCCATATGCTGCCTCCGCCATGATGCTTCGCCGCCTGTTATCGGGCGGACGCCTCCGCCGCAATCGGCATGTCCCATTCGGAGAGGACGGCGGGATCCTGCTCCACGGGCCGCCGTCTCGCCCGTTCGTCGCCGAAGCCGGACGGGTCGAGTCGCGACAGCGCCCAGATGGCGGCGCCCCGCACGATCGGCGCGGGATCGTCGAGCAGGCGCCGGATCGCCGGCAGCAGCGCCGGCAGCGTGCTGTTGCCCGCGGCGATGGCGGCGTTGCGGACCATCCGGTCCCGGCCGATCCGCTTGATCGGTGAACCTGCGAAGATCGCGCGGAAGCTGGCATCGTCGAGGCGGAGCAGGTCAGCGAGCTCGGGAGCGGCCAGTTCGGCGCGGCCGGCAAAAGCCCGGTTCGCGGCGGCATGTTCGGCGAATTTGTTCCAGGGGCAGACGGCGAGGCAATCGTCGCAGCCATAGATGCGATTGCCGATAGGCGCGCGGAATTCCGGCGGAATGGGGCCGCGATGCTCGATGGTGAGATAGGAGATGCAGCGGCGCGCATCGACGACATAGGCGCTGGGGAAGGCGTCGGTCGGGCAAGCGGCCTGGCAGGCATTGCAGCTGCCGCAGCGATCGTCATGCGCCTCGTCGGGCGGCAGGTCGAGCGTCGTCATGATCGCGCCGAGGAACAGCCAGTTGCCGAAGTCGCGCGAGACGACATTGCTGTGCTTGCCCTGCCAGCCGAGTCCCGCCGCCGTCGCGAGCGGCTTCTCCATCACCGGCGCGGTATCGACGAACACCTTCAATTCGCCGCCGCCGCGCTCGATCAACCAGCGCGCGAGCGCCTTGAGCGCCTTCTTCACGATATCGTGATAGTCGGCCCCCTGCGCATAGGCCGAGATTCGCCCGATGCCGGGCTCGCCGGCGAGCCGCATCGGGTCCTCGCGCGGGGCGTAGCTCATGCCGAGCATGATCAGGCTGGCGGCTTCGGGCCACAGCGCCTGCGGCCGGCCGCGCTGCCCCTTGCGCGCTTCCATCCAGTCCATCGAACCATGTGCGCCCGACGCCAGCCAGGCATCCAGCCGGGCCGCGCTCTCCGGGGCGGCATCGGCGCGCGCAAAGCCGCAGGCGGCAAAGCCCAGTGCCAGCGCCTCGGCGCGGATCGCTTCGCGCAACGCGAACGGGTCGTCGATGGTCATCGGCTCCTAATCTAGGGATGTTGCGTAACCTTCGCCAAGGTTGATGCGTATCTGCTCCATTCCCACATGGGCGCGAGAGGAGAGGCCGGATGATCGATCGCAGGACAGTGCTGGGCGCAGGGATGGCGACGGCGGTTGCGGCCATCATCGCGGGCAGGGCTATGTCGGCGCCGCAGGAGCGGTTCGAGGTCAGTCTCAGCGACGCCGAATGGCGCAAGCGGCTGAGCCCGGCCGCCTACCAGACCCTGCGCCACGAGGCGACCGAACCGCCCTTTTCGAGCCCGCTCAACAAGGAGCATCGCGTCGGCACCTTCACCTGCGCGGGCTGCGCGCTGCCGCTGTTCGCGTCGCGCACCAAGTTCGACAGCGGCACCGGCTGGCCCAGTTTCTGGGCGCCGCTGCCCAAGGCGGTTGAAACCAGTACCGATCATCTGCTCGGCTTTGCCCGCACCGAGGTGCATTGCCGCCGCTGCGGCGGCCATCTCGGCCATGTCTTCGACGACGGCCCGCCACCCACCGGCAAGCGCTATTGCATGAACGGCGTGGCGCTGGCGTTCGTGCCGAAAGGCTGAACCACCTTCGACCTCTGCCTCGTCGTCATCCCGGCGAAGGCCGGGATCTCAGGAGAATAGCGCGGCGCGTAACCTACCGCGATCCCGGTCTCCGCCGGGATGACAGACCCTCCTTGGACAGGACACGAAAAACCCGGCCTCCTTGCGGAAGCCGGGCTTTTTTCCCATCTGATCCGGGGATCAGCTGAGCGGGGTGAGGTTCACCGCGGCATATTTGCCGCGACGATCGACCTCGAGTTCGAACTCGAGTCGGTCGCCCTCGTTGAGGTTGGTCATCCCCGCGCGTTCGACCGCCGAGATGTGGACGAAGGCGTCCGGCTGTCCATCGTCGCGCTGGATGAAGCCGAAGCCCTTCATCGCGTTGAAGAACTTGACCGTTCCGCTCGCCTTCTCGCCGGTGAGCTGCCGCGAAGGGCCGCCACGCGGAGCGCCGCCGGCGGCGCCAGGACCACCGAAGCCGCCTTCGCGAGGCTCGCGCGGGGCGCGTTCCTCGACGGCCATCGGCTCGCCGTCGATCTTGAGATCGGTCGCCGAGACCCGGCCGCCGCGATCGACGAGGGTGAACTCGAGCGGCTGGCCATCGGCCAGACCGGTCAGCCCCGCCTGCTCGACCGCGGAGATGTGAACGAACACATCCTCGCCGCCATCATCGCGGACGATGAAGCCGAAGCCCTTCTGGCCATTGAAGAATTTTACGACGCCTTTGCCTTCGCCGATGACCTGGGCAGGCATGCCGCCACGGGCTCCGCCGCCGCCACCGCCGAAACCACCGCCGCCGCCGCCGCCGCGGAAACCGCCACCGCCGCCGCCGCCGAAGCGATCACCGCCGCCGCCACCGCCGCCGAAACGGTCACCGCCGCCTCCATAACCGCCGCCGCCACCGAAGCGATCACCGCCACCGCCGAAACCGCCTCCACTATAGCCGCCGTAACTCTCGTCACCGAAGCCGTCGCGCTTGTCCCTGCCGCCGCGCGGACCGCGCTTACCTCTATCGAAACCCATGCCTTGCAGTTCTTCCCGAATCTCGCCCCATATCTCGAAAGGATCATGCGCCGGGCGCGGGCGCATCATCCTCCGGGCGTGAAAACCAGTCGCGCCAAAGATAAGCCATAAAGCAATTAGCGACCGGCTGCGAGCGCTTTCACGGCCGATAGCCCCCCGAAGTTACGCCGACAGGACCGAAAGTGAGGCCGGATCGAGAATGTTACCGTGTTTTCTCACGGTTCCCGGCTTCGCTTGGCGCACGATTCGCCGCAAGGGGCTTGCCGAGTCGCAGGACGTATCCGACGTCCGGCGAAACTCCCGGCTTATCCCCCGCTGAACGACCTGAAGGACATCATGCCCGATCTCGCCGCCATTTTCGCCGACCCCGCCAACTGGGCGGCGCTGGCCGCCCTGGTGACGATGGAGGTGGTGCTCGGCATCGACAACCTCATCTTCATCTCGATCCTCACCAACAAGCTGCCCGAGCAATATCGCGCGCGGGCCCGGATGATCGGCATCGGCCTCGCGCTGGGCCTGCGGCTGGTGCTGCTCAGCCTGATCGCCTTCATCGTCACGTTGACGCGGCCGGTGTTCGAGGCGTTCGGCCATCCACTGTCGTGGCGTGACATGATCCTGATCGCAGGCGGCCTGTTCCTGGTGTGGAAGGCGACCAAGGAGATCCACCACAACGTCGACCATGACGACGAAGGCGACATGTTCGACGCGAAGAAGGCCGGGCTCGGCTTCGGTGCCGCGATCGTCCAGATCATCCTGCTCGACCTGGTCTTCTCGATCGATTCGATCATCACCGCGGTCGGCATGACCGATCATGTCCCGATCATGTTCATTGCCGTGATCGCCGCCGTCGGCGCGATGATGACCGCGGCCGGCCCGCTGTCGCGCTTCATCGAGAAGAATCCCACGGTGGTGATGCTCGCGCTCGCCTTCCTCTTCATGATCGGCATGACGCTGATCGCCGAGGGCTTCGGCGTCCATGTGCCGAAGGGCTATATCTATGCGGCGATGGCTTTCTCGGCGCTGGTCGAAAGCCTGAACATGGTCCAGCGCAAGGCCCGCAGGAGGCGGGCGCAATAGCGCCGTGGCGCGCGCCGCCGGCGCGGGGGTTCTTGCCCTGCCCCCGTCGGAGCCTTAAGGCGGCGCGATGACAGTTTATTTGCACCAGGAGGACTTGCCCGAAGGCGTTCTCGCGCCCGGGCCGGTTGCGGTCGATACCGAGACGATGGGGCTGGTCACGCCGCGCGACCGGCTGTGCCTCGTCCAGATCTCGGATGGCGGCGGCGACGAGCATCTCGTCCGTTTCGCCGCCGGCAGCGACTATGCCGCGCCTAACCTGCGCGCCGTCCTGGCCGATCCCGAACGGATCAAGCTCTACCATTTCGCGCGGTTCGATCTCGCCGCGATCAAGCATTATCTCGGCGTGGTGGCCGCGCCGGTCTACTGCACCAAGACCGCGTCGCGGCTGATCCGCACCTATACCGATCGCCACGGCCTCAAGGAGCTGGTCCGCGAGCTGCTCGGCCAGGAAGTGTCGAAGCAGCAGCAAAGCTCCGACTGGGGCGCGGCCGAGCTGTCCGACGCGCAGAAGGACTATGCCGCATCCGACGTGCGCTATCTCCACGCGATGCGCACGATCCTCGACGAGCGGCTGGTCCGCGAAGGCCGCATGGCGCTGGCCCAGGCCTGCTTCGACTTCCTGCCCGCCCGTGCCGAGCTCGATCTCGCCGGCTGGCCCGAGATCGACATCTTCGCGCATGTCTGAACTGGCCGATCGCGCCAGGAGCGAACGCCAGCTCTGGGCCGCGACCGGCAGCAGCCATGACCGCGTCATCGCGATCCTGCGGCTGGTCCTGCCGGTGGCGATCGTCGCGCTGGTGATCCTGCTCGCCCTCGCGCCGCTCACCGTCGGCCGGGACATCAGCTTCGTGCTGTCCAAGGACCGGGTCGACGTCGCGCGCGAGCGGATGCGCGTCACCGCCGCCACCTATCGCGGCCAGGATTCGAAGGGTCAGCCCTTCGAGCTCAACGCCGCCTCGGCGGTGCAGGTCTCGTCGCGCGATCCGGTGGTGCGGCTGCAGAAGCTCGCCGCGACGATCCGGCTCGAGGATGGCCCGGCACGGGTCGACGCCGGGCATGGCCGCTACGACATGGACAGCGAAAAGGTCGCGATCGACGGTCCGGTGCTGTTCCGCTCGGCGGACGGTTACCGCATCGAGACGCGCGACGTCGGCATCGATCTCAAGAGCCGCACCGCCGCGAGCAAGGGCCCGGTCGACGGACGGATGAACATCGGGACCTTTTCAGGCGACCGCTTCACCGCCGATCTGAACTCGAGGGTGGTGGTGCTGGAGGGGCGCGCGCGCTTGCATATCGACCAGCGGCGGGCCAAGTGAGCGGCGACATGACGAGCGGAAGGAACGAAGGAATGCAGCGTGCGGTGCTGGCGAAAACGCTGCTGGTCGCGCTTCTCGCCGGGGCGGCGGCGTCCGCTTCGGCGCAGGCCGTGTCCGCCCTCAAGAATCATGATGCCGGCGCCCCGGTCGATTTCGCCGCGGACCGGATCGAATTGCAGGACCGTGCCGACCGTGCGGTGCTGACCGGCAATGTCGACATCACCCAGGGCGACATGCGGCTGCGCGCCAGCCGCGTCACCATCGCCTACACCTCTGCCAACCAGACCCAGGTCACCCGCATGGACGCCTCGGGCGGCGTCACCCTGACGAGCCGCACCGAAACCGCGCGCGCCCAGTTCGGCATCTATGACCTGCGCAGCCGGCTCGTCACGATGATCGGCGGCGTCGTGCTGTCGCGACCCGGCCAGGGCGAGACCCGCGGCAACCGCATGGTGCTCAATATGAATACCGGCCTGGCCACGCTCGACGGCGGCGCGGTCGGCGGCAGCGGTGGCGGCCGCGTGACGGGCCGCTTCACGCCCCCGCCCCGTGCGGCGGCAGCGCCCAGCAAGAACTAGCGCCCTTTTTTCAAGTAAACCGCTCATCCTGAGTAGGGGCTGAGCTTGGCGAAGACCCGTATCGAAGGACGGTCCTTCGATACGCCACTTCGCCAAGCTCAGTAGCTCCTCAGGACGAGCGGTGTCTTGCTCAGCTCGAACAAAACAGACCCTAGCCTCTCAACGCCCGCAGCCCCGCGCGGTAGTCCGGGTAGCGCGGCGTCCAGCCGAGCAGGCGTTTCGCCTTGCCATTGGCGACGCGCCGGTTCTCGCCATAAAAAGCGCGGGCGGCGGGCGACAAGCCGGCGTCTTCAAGTGCCAGCAGCGGCGGATAGGGCAGGCCGAGCAGGTCGCACGCCGCCTCGATTACCCGGTTCTGGGCGACCGGCAGGTCGTCGGCAAGATTATACGTGCCCGCCGGCCCCCGCTCCAGGCTGGCCAGCACCCCGCCGACGATGTCATCGACATGGACGCGGCTGAACACCTGTCCGGGCAGGTCGATGCGATGCGCCGCGCCGGCCGTCACCCGGTCGAGCGGCGAGCGGCCGGGGCCGTAAATGCCGGGCAGCCGGAATATGCGGGCTTCGCGGTGGAGCGCCGCCCAGGCGCGGTCGGCGGCGGCG
>NZ_JBFUKC010000045.1:0-6996 GCF_056401045.1 Rhizorhabdus sp. P4_G6
GTCCCAAACCCTGTTGGGGAGCCGCAGCATCAATCGTTGAATCGATTCGCACCATCACATTCCGGGACTACACATCTAGAGCGTCAGCGAGGGGGCATGGAGCGCCAGGCCGGGGCGATCGATCGGGATGATTTCGATGCTGCCCCCGGATAGCTCGGTGACGTAGATGCGGTCGCGCTCGATGTCGAACGCCACGTTTGTCGGCAGTTCGCCGTTCGTGGGCAGTCGATCGGCGATCGTGCCGTCGGGGGCCACCACGCAGATATGGCCTTCGTTGAGGACCGCGCAGTACAGCGTCCCGTCGGCCGCGAACGCCATTCCGTCAGGTCCCTTGAAGTCGTCGCTCGGCGAGCGGATCACGTTGGCGTGACGCTCGATGGCGCCGTCGTCGGTCATACGGTAGACAATGCCGGTGAGCGTTTCGTTGAAGTAGAGGTCGCCATCGGGGCCGAACGCGATGCCGTTGGTGAAGTTGAGCCCGGCCGCCAGCTTGGTGACCACCTTGCCCGCACGCGGGTCGATGCGATAGACGGATCCGTCATAGTCCAGATCGCGAAGGCGGCTTCCGGCTGGTTGGGAAAACATCCTGGCTGGATCGATCCCCGAGTCAGTCGCATAGAGCAGGCCGTCGGGGCCGAAGGCAAGATCGTTCGGAAACAGGAAGCCGCGTTCGCCGTCTCCGGTGATCTGCATGAGCAGTTCGCCATCCGGCGCGATCCGCATGATCGATTGATCGGGGCCGCCGGCGACCCAGAAGCAGCCGTCGCCATCAATCGCGAGGCCATTGGGATTGCCGCCATGCCGGCACAGGATGCGGTGCGATCCATCGGGCGAGACGATCGACAGGCTCTTTCGGCTCTCGCCCATCTCGACGAGGGCGATGCTGCCGTCGAGCAGCGCGACCGGCCCCTCGGGCATCGCCAGCTGGACACACAGCAAGGCGTTGGACGATGCCGGCCGATCGTCGTCAGGCACCGGCGTGTTCCTCCACGATCCAGCGGCACATTCGCCGCCACCGGTCGGCCGCGCCCTGGACGCCCTGCGCGGGCATCGCCATCGCTTGGCCGAAGGTCATCACCTCCGCGCCATAGATCGCCAGTCCGTCCCATTGCTCGCCGCTCATCTTGGGCGAATCAATCTCGTCCGCGAGGGGCGGGTCGAGCTGCACCGCCGGAGTGCTCATGGTCGGTTCATCGGTATATTTTCTAATGTTGCCCCGTCCGTTAGTTGTTCCATCATCAGGACGAGGTCGCTCGTTTCCCGGGCGGTGATGACGTTCCTGACTGATATGCGCTTGTCCATAAGATGGTCCTCGTCCTGGCGCTGCTGAGGGGCGATTTCTCATTGTTGGAAAGCGATCAGCCGCTCCGCCGCCTTGTACCGCAATCACGCACGCGCCGCCGCCAGCGCCCTCTGACATCCCATGTCGCGCGCGAGCCCGCATAGTCGGATTGGACGATGGCTCGGTTCGGCYGGATTTGTCATGCAGTGCGCGGATAACAAGCGGAGAGGACGGCCATGGATGTCGAACGCTATGGTCCCTGGGGTTTAGTCGCGGGAGCGTCCGAAGGGATCGGTGCCGCGTTCGCGGAGAGGCTGGCCAGGGAGGGCCTCAATCTGGTGCTCGTCGCGCGCAGAGCCCGGCCGCTGGAACAATTGGCCGGCCGGCTGCGCGCCGAGTGCGGCGTCGAGATCCGAACGATCGCAACCGATCTGTCCCATCCGGAAGCTGTCGATAAGGTGGAGCGCGGTTGCGCCGATGTCGAGATCGGCCTGCTGGTATGCAATGCCGGCGCGGCCCCCGCAATGGCCGACCTCCTCGATCAACCCGACGAGGAGGCCCTCCGGCTGACTTATCTCAACACCATCGGCCAGACGGCGTTCGCGGTACGCTTCGGCAAGCCGATGCGGCAACGGGGCAGCGGCGGGATCATCCTGATGGGATCGCTGGCTTATGCCTCCGGCGTGGGGCGACTAGCCACCTATGCTGCGTCCAAGGCCTATTCGGCGATCCTGGCCGAGGGCCTCTGGTACGAGCTGCGCCCCTATGGCGTGGACGTGCTGTGCGTGGTCGGGACCACGACGAGGACGCCCGCGATGGTAAAAATGGGCATGCCGCTCGACAATCCCGCTTACCCCGTTGTCGAGCCATCGCAGGTGGCCGAGGAAGCGCTTTCGGCGCTCGGCGGTGGGCCGCTCTGGCACATGGACGGTAGCGAGGGGATCGCGCGAGCAATCCAGGCGATGCCGAGGGCCGAGGCGGTCGAAACAGTCAGTAAGGCGATGGAGCAGGCGGTGCCTCCCGGCGCCCGAGCGGCCACCTGATCCTGCGCCGCTCTTCGGTGATGGATGCTCGTTGATGCTGGCATGACGCTCCCGCATCAGTCCATTGGACAGCAGCGACCAAATCCTTGGTCTCCAGCGAACGATCGAGATCGGATTTTCCGATGATTGAATTCGACCGAGTTGGCTACCAAGGAGGTTACTAAGCCCCACTGCCGGGTGTCGCGGGAGCGGGGGCAGATTGCTCGACTGGGGACGGGAAGCAAGTCGAACATGTATTGCACCGCCCACAGGGAGCCGCGGGCTAGCGGGCCTGACGCAATGTCCGGTCGGCAAGGGCACCGAAAATAGTGCCGATGGTCAGCCACAGGAGAAACTGGATCGCGATCGCGGCAACCCGGAAATTCCAGAGCACGACTGCTGGGAAGTCGGTAGGCACCTCGTTGATCGCTGGCAGGGCGAACTGCACCGCCGCTATCAGCACGATATAGGCGGCTCCGCCAGCGAGAGTCGCATTAAACGAGCCCAGTCGATCCCTCAGTGCCCGGGAGACCTTGACCGCGACGACCATCGTGACAATTGAGAGGGCGATCATCGAAAAGAAGGCAATCGTCCGGAAGGCGACAGTTTCGTGCTGCCCCACGGCTGGCGGCGTCGGCGGATATTTGAGGGCCGGTACCAGGGCCATGGCTATGAAGGCGGCGAGGGCAAGGAGCAGGGCTAGCGAGCGCGGGCCGATCGAGCCTATCCGGCCATATATGGCCGCGAATACCAGCGCGAAGATTCCGCCAACTGCTGCGCCGTAGAGCGTCAGCGCCGTGAGGAGGCCAAGGCCCTTCTGCGTGCCCCGGCTGACGAGCTCGGGCTCTTTAGCCGACGGCATGCCCGGCATGCTGTGCGCCTCGTGCGCGGAATGCGACGCCTCATAGGCGATGGCGAGGTCGACCTGAGGCTCGGCCAGGGCGCGGGCGAACAGGGTGGCCAGGATCGCGGCGAGGATGCCGGCGACCATGCCGCGGATCAGCAAATTTCGGGTCATGGTAGCATCCCCGCCTTAGTGGCAGGGGAAGCCGAGCAGATGACGTCCGTCGTGGACGAACTCATGGACGTACATACCGCTGAACAGCGACAGCGCGCCCTGTTCGGTGCTGACGAAATACAGGAAGATCATGGCCAGCAACGCGCCGAAGATGCCCCAGGGGATGATGTCACCAAGGGGGATCACCCCTGTTCCCGGAAGCGGAATGAAGGCGTCGTCTGCGAAGAGAGGCTTGCTCGCCATGGTCATGCTCCTTTCGGGATATCGCGTCCCGGCACCGTGTCAAAATCGCCCGAGGAAGGTCTGACTCTCGACAGCGCATCGGCGCTGGCGATAACAGTGGCGCGACCGTGCCGGAATCACACCGGCTTCTTCCTCGGTCATTGCTGGCTCCGCACTAGGCCGGATGCATGAGAGGCGTCAACGATCCTTGGAGAAGTCCCCTGGCAGCCCGATTGACGCTTCTGTGCCATGCGGCGACCGCAGCGATGCGAGAAGGAGCTTTCCCTGCGCCCGAAGATCCACTCGACGATGGCGGTGTACGGAAGGCAAACGACTATCGCCTCTCCGAAGGCAAGGCCGACCTCTTCATGGTCAGTCCGGCTCTCGCGGCCCGGCAGACGGCGGACGCGCTGGGGCTGGACGCGTCTATCGACCACAGCCTGCGCGATGTCGATCAAGGCGGCTGGGCGGGCCATAGCTTCGAGACTATTCATCAGCGTGATGCGGCGGCCCTTTCCGCGTGGCTGGCCGATCCGGCAAAAGGTGCGCCTGATGGCGAGAGCCTTATCGACGCCCGAGATCGCATCTCTCCCTGGCTCGACGCGCAGGCCCGTCGAGACCTTCACCTTCTGGCGATCACCCATCCTATGGTCATTCGCGCGATCTTGTCGGCAGCGCTCGACATCTCTCTGCCGGCAACCATGCGGATCGACGTCGCGCCGCTGACGGCGGTCAGGCTGTCCTTCAACGGCGGCTGGCGGCTTCAGGCGATCACCGGAGGCCGAGCCGATATATTGGATCGAAGTGGCTGATTCCGCTGTCGTTGCGGTCCACGCACGTTGTCCTTGCAGGGCTGCATCAACTTCCGTAACTGCCGCTTCGTTCGCGCAAAGGCCGAAAGGTCGCGCGCCGACATGATCGCGCCGGTGCCCGAGAGGGCTTAAAATGGGAATGCGGTGCGGGGGGCCGGTGAAAATCGGACACTCTCAAATCCGCAGCTGTCCCTGCAACTGTAAGCGGTGAGCGCGATGCATATGTGCGGTTTGGGCAAGACGTCCCGAGCCGCCAGCCACTGGGCCGGACGCTAATTCATGCGAGGCCTGGGAAGGCCGTGCATCAAGCGATGACCCGTGAGCCAGGAGACCTGCCTGCGTCTGGTCGCTCTTGCTTTGGTCCAGGGGATGGCCGGGGCACGGTGTTTTCCGTCTGAGCGACGAACGAGCGGCTGGGGCCGCACGGTAACGCATGGTGGTCGCCCCCGGGCGCCCGGCCTCTCTGCGTGCCGACCGTTCGTGAACGGTACGCCCCGCCATCGTCGTTAGGCGCCGATGGGGGAATCAAGTGAAAAAAGAGACCAACATCATCGGCGCGCCGCGCTCGCTAATCACGCTTGCCATCCTGGGCGCGCTGGCATCGCCGGCCTTTGCGGAGGACGCCGCGGCAGACGGAAGCGCTCAATCCAACGAGGACACCATCCTCGTTACGGGGAGGCTTGGCGCGGCGCTGACTGTACCAACCAGCACGGGCAGCCGCCTCGGTCTTACTGCCCTTGAGACACCGGCTAGCGTAGTCATTATCGACGGGAATGCGATCCGCGCGCGGGGCGACATCTCAGTCGTCGAGGCGGTCACTCGCGCGCCGGGCATCACGACGGCGGCCACGCCTGGCGATGGCGGTACGGCGCTCGTCGTTCGTGGCTTCAAAGGGCAAGGTTCGGTGCTCCAGCTTTACGACGGCGTCCGGCTCTTTCCGGTCGCAGGGACGATAACCTTCCCCCAGGATACATGGAACATCGATCGGATTGAGATACTCAACGGACCGGCGTCTGTACTCTACGGTCAGGGAGCGCTGGGCGGGGCGGTCAATGTGATCACCAAGAAGCCGAGCGGCGAGCGAACCGAGGTCGAAGCCGAAGCCGGCTATGGCTCGCAGAACAGCTGGCATGCCGCGGCGGGAGCCGGCGGTCCGCTTGGCGACAAGCTCTCCTACCGGGTCGATGGCAGCTATCGGAAATCGGACGGCTATGTCGATCACGGCGATTCGAAGAGCTATGCGGTGTCGGCGGCGCTACGCTTCGCGCCGACTGAGACGCTCTCATTCACGCTGCGCGACGACTATGCGAACCTGCGGCCTATGGAGTATTTCGGTACGCCGCTGATCAACGGCGAGCTCGACACACGCATCCGCCATCGCAACTACAATGTCGCGGACGCCAGCCTTCACTATCGTGACAACCGGACGCTTCTCACCGTCGAATGGGCGCCTTCGGATCTGATCAGCATCTCCAACACCACCTACCGGCTGACGAGCAAGCGGCTCTTCAAGGATTTGGAGAGCTATTGCTGGATCGGTGGCAGCGGCAACTGCCCGAACGGCTATAACGGCACGTCTGGCACCCCCGGCACGATCTACCGGACCGACAATCTTGGCATCATCCACGACCAGACCCAGATCGGCAATCAGGGTAGCGTCAAGTGGAGCGCGGATTTCGGCGATATCCAGAACGATCTCGTCGTCGGCTTCGACGTCAACAAGATCAAGCTCACCTACTCGAACGACTTCGGATCGGACCTGCAGGAGGATTTCGTCGATCCGCTCAGCTTCGACTCCGGTCTGTTCTTCGACACACAGGGGATCGCGCCGCGCTATCGGACGCGGACCGGCGAGTATAGCTTCTTCGCGGAGAACCGTATCCGCTTCAGCGATCAGTTCTCGTTGGTCGCTGGCATTCGCGACGAGCATGATCGGGTGTACCGCCAGAACATCAATCCTTCCGGGGCCATCGGCGCACGCCTTTTCACGAAGAAGCTGCGCAACACAACCTGGCGCGTCGGCGCGGTCTATCAGCCGACCTCGACCGTCTCGCTCTATGGGCAATATTCGACGGGTACAGATCCCATCGGGACGCTGACCACCTTCTCAGGTTCACAGACCGCCTTCAGTAACGCGAAAGGCGACCAGATCGAGTTCGGTGCCAAGGCCGCCTTCCTGGACGGACGCGGAACAGCAACGGTGGCGGCCTACAAGATCGTGAAGAAGAACCTCCTCTCGCAGCGGTTTTTGACCAGCCCTATTGAGCAGATCGGCCAACGATCGTCCAAGGGCTTCGAGGCGTCGGTCTCGATCGACCTCCCGGCTGGTTTCGGAATCGACGCGAACGGTACAGTGCTCGAGGCTCGCTTCGATAGCTTCGTAAGTGGCGGCACGGTTTACACCGGAAACACGCCGGCCGGCGTGCCGGAGACTTCCGGGAATCTCTGGTTGCGCTGGGATGCCTTCCAGCGCTTCCAAAGCCGTGTCGGTCTTCGTTATGTTGGCCATTCTCATTCGGATGACGCGAATGATTTCCGCGTTCCGTCTTATACCGTCGTCGATGCTGGCCTGAGCTACGCCGTGACCGATAATGTCGCGGTCGACGTCCGCGTCTACAATCTCTTCGACAAGGATTACGC
>NZ_JBFUKC010000046.1:0-6197 GCF_056401045.1 Rhizorhabdus sp. P4_G6
CGCCACGCTCGCGCTCTGGAAGCGCATCATGTGACGCATCTCGAGTGGCGGCATTTCGTCGCGCTCGGCATACTCACTCATGATGTCGAAGTTGGCGAACATCGACTTCTTCATCTCATCGATTCCGGCGACCGCAGACGCAACCGCAAGCTGCGCGTCGGGATCTTTCGACGTCTTGCTGCCCATGAAAACCTTGTCGCGAGCATATTCACGGAACAGGTCGGTCAAGTGCTGGAGAGCACCGATATGGCCGTTCGTGATGCCGCGCATGAACACGAGCATGAACGGCATCCGGAACAGCGGGCCCGAATTCCACGGGCGGCCAGGATTGGTACCGTTGAAGCCATCCGTGAACTTGTGCGTACGATGTTCGGGCACGAACGCCTTGTCGACAACTACGTCGTGGCTGCCCGTGGCGGCCAATCCGGTGGTATGCCAAGTATCGACGATCTTGGCATCTTTGCGGGGCAGAAGGAAGGACCGATACTGGGCCGGATCACCGTCGATAAAGCCACCCAGAAAAGTCCACTGGCAATGCTCGCACCCACTGGAATAGGACCAGCGGCCACTCAACTCGTAACCGCCTTCCACCGGGGTCGCCTTGCCCCCCGGCATGTAGGGTGACGCGATCAGGACCGAGTCGTCTTGCCCCCACACGTCCCGCGCCGCCTGATCGTCCATCAAGCCTATGTGCATGCTATGCAGGCCAATGACGCCGTAGATCCAGGCAACCGACATGTCACCTTCGGCAAGTGCCATCTGCACCTGCGCGAAGGCGCGTTGTCCGAGCTCATAACCGCCCCAGCGTTTCGGCTGGAGTACACGAAACAGGCCCGCCTCGTTGATGCGGCGAACGGTATCGGGATTGACGATGCGGTTACGCTCGTCCTCATCCGCACGCTCGCGCATCAGAGGGATCAGCGCGCGAGCCCGCGCGACGAGTTCATCGATCGTGGGAATGTTGAACGTCGGGGCGCTGACGCTGGCGGTTTCAGTAGACACCCAATGACTCCCGATAGTTCCAGCATGTCCGATCGTCGTCGGCATGCCCCGATTGATTGAACTCTAGACCTCGCGCTTCGTGCGAAGCATACCTCATTCGGACGAGCGATTCCGCAGTTATGGGGCGGCGATACGCGCTGTGATCGCCTCCACCATCGAGCGGGTATTAGCCGAGCCGCCGAGGTCGGGCGTCAAGTGCTTTCCACCCCGAGGACGCCTTTCATCGCTTCGAGCACAAGTTTGGCCGCTTCGCCTTAACCGAGATGGTCGAGCACCAACGCCCCCGCAATCGTCCGACGAGACGAGGAAGGGTGCGCTGCCATCTGCAACGGTTTCGAGACTGTGCGTTGCCAGGGTAGCACGACCTCGCTTGCGCATTGGGAGAACACAGAATGAAGACCAAAGCCGCCGTCGCCTTCGGGGAATCGCAGGCACTCGAGATCGTCGAGCTCGACCTGCGCGATCCGGAGGCGCACGAGGTGATGGTGCGGCTGCACGCAACCGGCCTCTGCCACAGCGACATCGCCGCGCTGGATGGGGAGAATGTGCTCGGAGCCTTTCCGATAGTGCTCGGGCACGAGGGCGCCGGAGTGGTCGAGAAGGTCGGCGCGGCGGTAACCTCGGTCGTTCCGGGCGATCATGTGATGATTGCACCATTACCGCAATGCGGGCGCTGCGAGGAGTGCCTCAGCGGGCGCTCCAATCTCTGCGCCGATACGTTCAAAGGCTTCGCCGGAACATCCTCGCCGTTTTCCTACAAGGGCAAGCCGATCGGTCGGTTCATGCACGCCGGCACCTTCACCGAATACACCGTCACGAGCGAATCGGCGGTGGCCAAGATCCGTGATGACGCGCCGCTCAACCGTGCTTGCCTTGCTGCATGTTGCGTGGCGACGGGCGTCGGTGCGGCCGTGTTCGCCGCGAAGGTCGCCCCAGGCTCGACCGTGGTAGTGTTTGGGATGGGCGGTATCGGGTTGAACAGCGTTCAGGGCGCGCGTTTCTCAGGCGCCACCCGCATCATCGCGATAGACACCAACCCCGCAAGAGAGGAGGCCGCGCGCCGGTTCGGCGCTACCGAGTTCATCAACCCGCGCGACCTGAACGTCGACGTAGCGGACCATATCCAGGAGCTGACAGGCGGCGGCGCGGACTATGCGATTGAGGCTGCAGGTCATCCGTTGGTCGTCCGCCAGGCACTGCGTTCGGTCCGGTTCGGCTCGGGCCAGTGCATCGTAGTGGGCATGATGCGTGACGATGCGGTTCTGGAGTTGAAGCCCGCGGATTTCGGGATCGGCCGATCAATCCGCACTTCGGCGGGTGGCGATCTGCGCGGCCGCTACGACGGGCCCCGCCTCGTCGAGTGGTATATACAGGGCAAGCTCGATTTCGAGGGCCTAGTGAACGACACCTATCCGCTCGAGCAGATCAACGAAGGACTGGACGCGCTGCGCGCGGGCAAAGTGATCCGCAACATCATCGATCTGCTGGTCTGACGGACATTCGCGTTTCAGCTATTCCGTCCCGGCGCCGCCCCCGGGACGGCGCGTCAAAACCGCCGCGCAGGTATCTAGACCGAGATTCGGATCGCGCTTGGCCCGATGATATCCGCTCGGTCAAGTCGGGCTGGTTCCCAAGCCGCCCGCCGCAAGCCTTATTCTCCAGGCCTGATTGATACGGCGCCGATCAGCGTGTTTTGATGGCTCATCTGGCCGCCATCGATCGAGATGCACTGGCCGTTAACATAAGCGCCTTCGGCCGAGATGAGCCACAACACGGCAGCGGCGATGTCCTCCGGTACGCCGAGCCGTGGCGACAGCATGTGCGGCATGATCCTAGGCCACGCCTCGTCGCTCCCGAACACATCCTGAGTCTTCGGAGTGAGGATGATGCCAGGCGCAATCGTATTGCAGCGTATACCCTCATGGCCATGCTGTGCCGCGATATACTGCCCCAACGTGACGATGGCCGCCTTGCTCACGCCATAGGCGGTGAGCCCGGGCCCGCCGCGCAGCGC
Organism: Rhizorhabdus sp. P4_G6; assembly: GCF_056401045.1. Lineage (NCBI taxonomy): Bacteria > Pseudomonadati > Pseudomonadota > Alphaproteobacteria > Sphingomonadales > Rhizorhabdaceae > Rhizorhabdus > Rhizorhabdus sp. P4_G6. The sequence goes on from NZ_JBFUKC010000046.1 coordinate 3,017, forward strand.
CGCGCCGGATGCGATGTTGACTATCGCACCACCACCGCTTGCACGAAGTGCCGGAATTGCATGGCGGCAGGCGAGCATCGTCCCACGCAGATTGACCGCCATCGTGCGATCCCAGATTTCCAGATCGATTGTCTCGATACCGAGATCGCGCGCAGTCAGGCTTGTGTCTGCGGCATTGTTGACGATGGCGTGAAGCCCGCCCCAGCGATCAACGGCCTCATCCACCATCGCGCGAACCGAGCGTTCGTCGGACAAGTCCATATGCTTGACATGCGCCGCACCGGCACCGGCGTCCGTGATCTCCACTGCCACCGCAGCGGCGGCCGCGGCATCGATATCCGCGAGGAGAACGCGCGCGCCCTCTCGCGCTGCGCTGCGAGCAATGCCAGCACCGATGCCGGTCCCCGCGCCCGTGACGACGATGATCTTTCCCGCCAAACGCGCCATCGGTCCCCTCTCTAATCAAGAACGGAGTCGGAGGTTAACCGATCGAGCGACACCGTACCTACCGCGAACGGACGATCGCGCTGCCGGTACTCCCGAAGCTCCTCGCAATTTCGAGTGGCAAACCCTGACGCCCTGTCCTGGCGAGCCCAAGCATATTGCCGCGCTGGCGTTGCTCCTTGCGTCAGACGAAGCGGTATTCATGACCGGCGCGACCGTACCCAGCGGACAGCGGCTGCTCGCTCATCAAACCCACATCGGCGATATGATGGAGCTGTTCGCGCAAAGTTCCTGATCGGGTCGCGGGACAATAGTCCGGCAAGACGATGCATATAGAGCAGGCCACAGCCTCTATTGAAAGGCTCGCACATGCTTAGGGCAGGCGATCGGAAGGGATTGCGTTTATGTCAGGCGCCGCATCCGACGCGCAAGCCTCCGTATACGACGATCCCGAACGGTTCGACCTCATGCGCGCACCCAATCGCCACGTCGGCTTCGCTGCCGGACCCCATTTCCGCCTCGGTAGCCGGCTTGCCCGGCAGGAAGAGCAGAGCATGTGCCGCGCCGTCGCGACGAGACTACCGCGCCTTTATCTCGTTCGCGAACCAAAGCTGAAGCGAAGTTCGGTCCGGTCGTGCGACGCGCTCATCGTGACAGCAAAGAAGCGGTAGGAAGGAATTATGCTCATGGATGACGCACGACGAGCGGACCCTGCGAAGTACGGCCCTTGGGCGGTGATCGCCGGAGGCTCGGAAGGGATCGGCGCAGCCTTTGCGCAACGACTGGCTGAAAGCGGTATCAATCTTGTCCTGCTCGCTCGCAAGCCCGAACCGCTCGAGGAGGTTACCGCGCAGGTGGCCGCGCTCGGTGTCGAGGTGCGATCACGCGCGATCGACCTCACCGCAGCGGACGCGATGGATCAGGTTAAGGCGCTGACCGACGACATCGCGGTCGGGCTCGTCATCTATAATGCCGGCTCGTCCGATCGCGTTGCCGAGTTTCTTGACGAACCATTGGAAAGCTGGCTGCGACTGATAAATCTCAATGTCATCGGGCAAACCACATTCACTCATCATTTCGGCGGGCTGATGCGCAAGCGCGGCCACGGCGGAATCATCCTCGTCGGATCGATCGCGGGGTGCTGCGGCGCCAATGCATTTGCGACCTATGCCGCGGCCAAGTCCTTCAGCCGCGTTCTTGTCGAGGGGTTGTGGCGTGAATTTTCGCCCGACGGAGTCGATATTCTCAGCCTGATCGCAGGTAGCACATACACGCCTGCGGCGGTGCGCATGGGCCAGCCTACCGAGCACCCGCTCTTGCCGACGGTCACAGCAATGGAGGTCGCCGACGCGGGACTGGCCAATCTCGCGGACGGTCCGGTCTACGTGATGCCGCTTCAGCAGGAAGCGTTCGCCTATCTTCGCAGCCTGCCACCGAAGGAGGCGGCGATCGCCATCGGGCGTTCCACAAACGAGATGTTCGGGCGGACCGAAAGGAGCATGGCATGATCTCCACGACTGATCTGGACGACATCAGGCAGCTATTTGTACGCTATTCGAACATGATCGATGAAAGGCAGTTCTCCCGACTTGGCGAGGTGTTCACGCCAGACGCAGCGTATGACATCGAGGCCGTCGGCCTCGGCACATATCGCGGATCCGAGGAAATTCTAGGGTTCCTCCGGACCGCGCCGCATCCGTTGCTTCACAACAATGTCAATGCCGAAGCGACGATCGATGCCGATGGAACGGTGCGGGCGTTCTCGCGCTGCCTAGCGGTACTTGATACGGGGCAATCGTCGATCGCTACCTATCACGATATACTTGTACGCACTGCCGATGGATGGCGCATAGCGGAGCGTATTGTGTCTCYCCGCACCACGGCGTCGATCCCGGCGGAGAACTAACGGCTCTCGGATCGGCCTGGGGCATGATCGTTCGAGGTAGAAGCGCGTGGCGTTTCCTCCGAAAGCGTGAATCATGCTCTGACAATGGTTAGACCTTGATCGGATCAGATCGGTGAATCGGCCTGATCGTCGGCTTGAACTCGTTCGAGTTCGAAGGCGATGGAAGGGCCAATCGTCACCGCCAGCTTCGATCAGGAGCACGCGTTTGTCCGGCCTGGCGCTCAGCCGGTTCGCGCGGACACAGCCCGCCGATCCGGCGCCGACGATGATGTAGTCGAACTCCACGGCTTCCCTCTCCACACCAGCTGAGCCACGCCCGACAAACAGATGAACCGCCGAAGCAGCGCACGTGCTGAACTTCCCGTGGCGAGCAACGCGCAGAGCTGCTCCAGGCTTCTTGCGATAGCGTCCGCCGCGTGCCGATGCAGCAACGTCAAATCAGACGGATGGAGGATGGAATGGTGAACAGGGTCACCGAGCTACCGCTCTCCTGGCCCCTGTCCACAATCTGAGTGTCGGCGAACCGGTATCGGGGCTGCTCGTCCCCATGGCCACGCGGCGGATGGGCGGCGCTTTGTCGACGACGGGGGCGAGGACGCGCCGGTCCGCGCGTAAAGGTAGAGAGGCCTGGCCTCCTGCCGGAGGCGAAGCGGCCCGCGCGGAGTTATCCGAGCGGGCTGAGATTGTTGGTTTTGGTTATTTGGTTGCGGGGACAGGATTTGAACCTGTGACCTTCAGGTTATGAGCCTGACGAGCTACCGGGCTGCTCCACCCCGCGACACTGAGAGCGGCCTTGGGGTTGTGGCCCTGTTGGCCTTTGAGATTGTGAAG
>NZ_JBFUKC010000047.1:0-5087 GCF_056401045.1 Rhizorhabdus sp. P4_G6
TCGTCATCAATGCCGATCGTCATCAATGCCGACGCGATAACGAAGGGTGCCGAAGCCAGCCTCTTCACCTCGCCTGTCAGGGGGCTCGATGTCGGTCTTTCCGTGTCCTACTTCGATGCGAAGGTGAAGGATGTGCCGCTTCGTGCCGGAGGCCCGATCCGGCGAGACGTCAAGCCCGTCTATGCGCCGCCGCTGCAGGCCAGCGCCATCATCCGGTACGAATGGGAGGCCTTTGGCGGCAAGCTCTCGGTGCAGGGCGACGCGAGCTATACCGACCCCTTCTATTACAACCTCCGCAATTTCGACGCGGACAAGTATGGCAGGACGGTGATGGTCAATGCCGGGCTCGGTTGGTCGAACGATGTCTGGGAGCTGAACTTTCGCATCAGGAACCTGACCGACGTGCACCAGGGGATCCAGGGCTTCGATCTGGCGACCTTATGCGGATGCAACGAGGTGTCCTACAAGCCGCCCCGTTTCTTCCAGCTCGGCGCGCGCTACAACTTCTGATCGCGTCAAGCACATGAGCGCTCGCGACCAGGCCGCGCAAGCAGCGTCGGCGAGCATCCCGGCCGGTCCTCCAGACCGGCCGGGGCATGATGATGCTGTCAACCGAACCGAGGATTTGCTCCCCCTTCCATTGTGCTGTGATTTCGGCGGTCTCATGATGCCTGTGCGCGGGTGGGCGCAGACAGGTGCATAAATAGCTGATTCCATGGGATTTCCGACGAGGCGAGCAACCGACGGCGCAGCCTTCTATCGGTCAGAAGCCGTTTCCCGCCAAGCCTCAGGCGCGCCTCATCATCCGCGGATGTTCAGGTGTCCAAGCCAGAGTTTGCGATCGCCTCGAAAGTCTGGGTGTAGTGATGGTCGAGCAAGGCGATCGCGCGATCGGCATCGCGATTGATGCATGCATCGACCAGATCGCGATGTTCCTGCAGYTCGTTCCGCTCGAGGACCTGCTCCAGCGCGAGGAGGCGATAGCGTTCCGCGGCGTCGAACAACTGGGCGCTGATCCGCTTTATCCAKCGGCTGCCGCAGCCGTCGATGAGAGCAAGATGGAAGTCCTTGTGCCGGCTTTCCCATTCCGAGCTTTCATTCTGGCCGGTCTCGCCGCGATGTGTCCGTGACAGGCGATGGAGCGCCAGTATGAGATTTTCTTCCCATTCCAGGTCGAACCGCTCGATYGATTCACGAATGGCCAGGCCGTCGATCCACCAGCGCGTCTTGACCAGTTCCTTCAGTTCTTCGGCGCTGACCGGCGCTACACGAAAGCCTTTCTGCTCCTCGAGCGCCACGAAGCCTTCTGAAAGAAGCCGGTTCAGCGCCTCCCGAACCGGGCTGCTCGCCGTGTTGAACCGCCGGCGCAAGGCTTCCGCGCGAATCTTCTCGCCCGGACGCATCCGCCCGTTGAGAATGTCAGCGCGCAATTGCGCATAGACAGACTGGGTCAGCGTCGCCGGTTGGCGCTCTCCCGCTCCATCCGTCGGGGTAACGGCATCCTCGGCGGACTTGTCGTTCAGGAACATGTCAACCATCTTGCTCTTTCAGAATGGCGCCGAGACAGCGGCGGGGCGAAGCGATAGAGATGCATCCGGCAAAGTCCAATCCCTGAATGGCCGTCCAGCCGCGGCTGYGCATTCGACCCGACCCGCCCGTGATACGTCGCGTATCGGGGGCCGGCGCCATTCCAGAACTGAAGCGGCGATGCATCGMCAGGCAGCTCCTTCTGCATCATTTGCTGCCCCCCTTGCCCAGGGGGSCGCGGCGTCGCTGCGGTCCAGAAGCGACAGAAGTCACCTTCAAATGGGCCTTGCCGGTTCGGCTCCCCCTGCCTTGAGGCGTGCGAGCGCGGTGCGGTGGGCGATGCGATCGAGCAGGGTGACCATTTCCTCGAGTTCGCCGGCGGGCAGTTCCTGCGTGATGAAGACGATCCGCGTGCGCTGATCCTCATCGGGCCATTCGGGAAGCCAGGTCAGGTTGTGCAGCAGATGCTGCGCGCCCTGGATGACCGCCGGCCGCCCGGGTTCCTCGCGCACGTTCACCAGCCCTTTCACCCGCAGCAGGTTGGCGCCGAGATGCTTTTCCAGAGACGTCAGCAGCAGGTTCAGCGCCTCACGCGGGAGCGGYTCGTCGCGGATGAGGTTGAACGACGCGATGCTGCTATCGTGCCCGTGCGGCGCGTGCGCTGCATGACCATGYTCCGTGTCGGACGCCGCATGGCTGGAAGCAGCGCCAAGCGCGGCGTCGATCCAGGCTTTCGCCGCGCGCCGATCCTCTCTCGGATCGGCCATCAACTTGCGCATCACGCCGACGGGATCTGCCGCCAGATCATCGCTTTCCAGCACCGGGGCGCTGCCGTTGATCTGGCCCAGGCGGACGATCAGCGCCGCCTTGCGCGCCGCGCGCTCGGCSGGCTCCAGCAGGTCCGTCTTGGTAAGGAGAATGCTGTCCGCCAGGGCGATCTGCCGCACGGAAACGGGATGATCCGYCAGGGTCGCCTCCGCGTTCACCGCATCGACGGTGGCCACGACCGCGCCCATTCGGAACAGCCCTTCGAGCGTCGGTTCGGACAGAAAAGCCTGGAGGATCGGCCCCGCCTCCGCCAGGCCGGAGGTTTCGATGACGACGTGATTGAAGTCGACCTCGCCTGCCTCGCGGGCATGGTATAGCCGGTTGAGGGTCTGGATGAGATCGCCGAACACCGTGCAGCACAGGCAGCCATTCTCCAGCACCATGATCGTGTCGTCACTCGCCGTGGTGAGGGCGTGATCGATCCCGATCTCTCCGAACTCGTTGATGATCACCGCGGTGCGCGTCATCGCCGGATCGCGCAGGGCGCGATTGAGCAAGGTGGTCTTTCCGCTTCCAAGGAAGCCGGTCAGCAATGTGACCGGCGTCCTCAGATCCTGTTTGGGGGTCGGCATGCGTGGCCTCAGGCAGGTGCGCGGTGATTGGCGTACAGCTGTGGCCGAAGCGAGGGCTGAGCCATACGGTACTTGGGTGCATACTCAGCCGTCGCGCCAAGTTCCTCGGCGGCGTGCCATGCCCAGCGGGGGTCGTACAGCGCGTCGCGGCCGATCACCACGAAGTCCGCCTTGCCAGAAGCGACGATTTCTTCGGCCTGCTGGGCACCGCCACCGATCAGGCCGACCGACATGGTCGTGATATCCGCCTCCTTGCGGATTCTTTCGCCGAACGGCACCTGATAGCCGGCCGCCAGCGGAATTTGCTGGCGGTGATCGAGCCCGGCCGTGGTGACGTCGATGAAGTCGCACCCCAGCGCCTTGAGCGCCTTGGCGAACTCGACCGCCTCATCGGGATTGAAGCCTCCATCGACCCAGTCGGTCGCTGAAACGCGAATGCCCATCGGCTTGTGCGCCGGCCATTCCGCCCGCATCGCCTTGAACACCTCAAGCGGGAAGCGCATGCGGTTTTCCAGCGATCCACCGAACTCGTCGGTGCGCTGGTTGGCGAGCGGCGAGAGGAACTGGTGGATGAGGTAGCCGTGGCCGCCATGCATCTCGATCAGGTCGAAACCAATTCGTTCGGCGCGTGCGACGGCCTGGCGATGGGCTTCGACGAGGCCGACAATTTCGGGCCTGGTCAGTTCGCGAGGCGCCGGATAGTCGCCGAACGGGATCGCCGACGGCCCGACCGTTTCCCATGCGCCTTCCTCTGCGGTCAATGCCTTGCCGCCCAGCGCCGGAGGCTGCTGCGAGCCCTTGCGTCCGGCGTGCCCGAGCTGGATGCCCAGCTTGGCGACGCCGTAGGTGCGGCAGAAGTCGACGACGCGCTTCAGGGCGGCTTCGTTGTCATCGGAGCACAAGGTGGCGCAGCGCGGCGAAATCCGGCCTTCCGGCGAGACGTTCGTCATTTCGACCATGACCAGGCCTGCAGCGCCCATCGCCAGACCGCCAAGGTGGACCAGATGCCAGTCGTTGGCCGATCCTTCGTTCGAATTATATTGGCACATCGGCGAGACCACGATCCGGTTGGAGAGGGTGAGGTCGCGAAGGCTAATCGGCGAAAAGAGCGTGCTGGTCATGGGTTGAAGGCTTTCTCTTGATGGTTGAGTAAATGGGTTTGCGATGAAATCAGGCCAGTCCGCTGGCGCGGGCCTGGGCACGGGCCATGACGATCCAGTCGCGCTCGGCATCGCCATCGGCGATCGCGCGTGACAGGCGATCGCGGCAGACCTCGGCGCTGGGCAGCGGAACGCCGTTGGCAGCGCCCGTGGTCAGCGCCAGATCGACGTCTTTCAGCGCCAGTGTGGCGGTGAAGCCGACATCATCCCAGCTGCGATCCACGATCGCGCGCGAATAACCGGTATAGGCCGGACAGGAGAACACACCTTCGGTCAACACGTCGCGCAGCGTTTCGGGGTCGGCTCCAGCCTTCTCGACCAGGCTGAACGCCTCGCCCATGACCTCGATCGCGCAGGCCAGCACCATATTGTTGGTGAGTTTCAGCAGCGAGGCGGTGGCGGGCTCGGAGCCGGCGGCGAATGTCCGCTTGCCAATGGCGTCGAACAGCGGTTGCGCGTGCGCGACGGCGTCGGCGGGGCCCGCCGCGATGATGCCGAGCTGCCCTGCCGCCACGGCGGTAGGCCGGCCCAGCACCGGAGCCGCGACGAGAAACTGACTGGCCTTCGCATGCGCGGCGGTCAGGTTGCGGATCGTGTCGCTGCGGTGGGTTCCCATCGCGATGTGCAGGCCGCCAGGCGCGAGGCTCTCGATCAGGCCGCCCGGCCCGTGGGCGACCTGCTCCAGGGCATCGTCATTGGCCAGCATCGTGATCACAGGCGCACCGAGAGCACAGGCCTGCGCGATCGAGTCGGCCCGGGTCGCGCCAAGGTCAAGCAGTTCGCGCAGCCGATCCGGCGTACGGTTCCAGACCACAAGATCATGGCCCGCATCCAGCAGCCGCCGGGCCATTGCCTGGCCCATGCGTCCAAGACCTATGAAAACTACCTTCACAATAAAGCTCCGTATTCATCACGCCCGCGCATCAATGCGAGCCGTAAATGCCGACCACCGCGCAACACAGCGCCCAGAAGACCGGCCATTCGCTTCCGCCTATATGCC
>NZ_JBFUKC010000048.1:0-3698 GCF_056401045.1 Rhizorhabdus sp. P4_G6
GCGGGGCGATGTGCCAGTCGCGGGGCGATGTGCCAGTCCAACTGGCCAAAGGCCGAGTAGGAATTGGTCCTGAGCGTTCCATCGGCGCCGATATCGAATGGCGCTCCCGGCACAACGCTGCCTACGGGGAATTTCAGCCCCGATCGTGCGTGCGCCTTGATGTAAAGGTAGAACAGGCCTCCCGTCCAATCGACGAGATCGCTCTTTCCTGTCAGCCGGACTTCCTGGCTGAAGGTGGAAGCTTTGACGCCCTGATACACGCCGGACTGGTTGCCCGGTCCAGAATCGGTGTCCACGAAACCGATTTTGTAGAAATGCTTGTAGTCGGTCACCGCCGCCAACTTGACGCCGTCGCTTAACTCGAACTCGCCGTTGAGGTTGGCGCCATAGGTGCGCACCCGCCCGTGATTGCGGAATGCAAAGTCGCTCGACGTGCGAGGATCGCTTCCATCGGGATCTTTATAGCCAAAGAAGTCGGCGCCGGGGACGGGACGGCCAAAGCTGTCGCCGAACACGCCGTCGTTATTGAGGTCGGAGCCGAAATCCTGGTTATTTGCGCCGATGGAAGCGCGCGTCTCGGTGGGGGAAGCGTTGACCACATTGACCAGCTCGCCGGCCGCATYGAATATGCCGACCGTCGGCTTCTSCTGATAGGGTGCCGWCGACATCCGGGTTCTGGCCGCATTGACGGACAGCAGTACCCGCGCCCCATCGCTGGGCTCGAACAAAGTGGTKAYACGCCCGGYCAGGGTATCGTCGTCGCCCAGATTGGCGCCGGCGCCGGGGCCCGGCGACCCRCCGACCGCGCCCGCCGGATAGGAGTTGCGCACATAGGGCTGGGCCTTGTTCCACATGACGGCGACGCGCGTCGCCAWYGTGCTGSYCATSGGCAGGTTGATCGCGGCTTCCCCATGGAATGCGGTGGGCGATCCGGGGGAGTCGTGAATTCCGTAGTTCAGGTCAACGAAGCCCTCGACGGCGTCCAGCTTGGGCTTGCGCGTGATGTAGCGGACCAGGCCACCGGTCGCGTTGCGGCCGAACAGCGTGCCCTGCGGCCCCTTCAGCACCTCGACGCGGTCGATATCGAACAGGGCGAAAGTCTGGCCCTGGCCGATCGCGATGTAACCGTCGTCCAGATAAACAGCGTTGGGAGCCTCGACGATATCGTTGAAATCATTCTGGGTAACGCCGCGGATCGTGTACTGGCTGTTCTGGCCGGCGAGCGCGCCACCGAGGTGCACGCCCGGCGTAAGCGCTGCGAGCTCGCGCGAGTCGACCACGTTGAGCGCGCGCAACTGCTTGCCGGAGTAGGCGGTGATGGCGATACCCACCTTCTGGATGTTTTGTTCGCGGCGTTGCGCGGTTACGACGATTTCGTCCGACAAAACCGAACCGCCTTCGTCGGCCGCCTGGTCTTGCGTGGCAGCGGCGGCGGGGGCGTCCTGCGCCAGTGCGGGACTGGCAAGCGCACCAATGGCAACGGCGCAAAGTAACGTTGCTCGGATTTTAAGATCTTTCCTCATTACCATTCCCCTAAATTGACAACAGCATGCGACCTAATATTGCAATTACCTACTTTTTGTTTTCCAATAACGACAATATACTAGATCTATAATTACTTACCAAATTGCCGGTTTTTGACGGACTAGAAAATCTCGCATCCCGGCAAACCACATGAAATCAATCGATCCGACGGGAAGTTCGTGATGATTTCGCAACCATCCTTGGTGACGACCACCTCTTCCTCGATCCGAGCAGCGCCTGAGCCGTCCGCCGCACCGCACCACGTTTCAAGGGCAAACACCATACCCTCGCGCAGCGGTTGGTTTTGCCCGCGGTAGCGCTTGGAGATGATCGGCCGCTCCCAGAGCGACAGCCCTACGCCGTGGCCATATTGCAGGAGAAATGCCTCCGCCTCGTCGCGGTAGCCGAATTCGGTGGCGTCCGGCCAAACTTCCGCGACTTCGTCAGGAGTGACCCCGGGCCGGATCATGTCGATCGAAGCGCTGATCCACTTCGATGCCTTCTCGTAGGCGTCGATCTGGAATTTATTTGGCTCCCCGCAGATGAAGGTGCGGTAATAACAGGTCCGATAGCCGTTGTATGAGTGCATGATGTCCAGGAACACCATGTCACCCGGCTGGATCATACGATCGGAGAACGTGTGCGAATGCGGGCGACCGCGTGGACCCGATACCGAGTTGACGCATTCGACGCGCTCCGAGCCCATGCGAAACAGGCGATCGTTAGCGATTGCCACAAGTTCGTTCTCGCGGGTCCCCGGACGGACAGCCTTGGCGATGTCCACGTAGGTGGCGTCCACCATGGCCGCAGCCATCTTGAGCAACTCGATCTCGTCCGGAGTCTTGATTTCGCGGGCATCGAGCAACGCCTGCTGGCCGTCGACCACCATGATGCCCTCGGCCTCGAGCGCACGGAGCATCGGAAGCTCCATGATGTCGATGCCGAGCGGCTCCTTTTCAATCCCGAAGTGAACGAGAGCCTTCTTGATCTGCTTCGCGAAATCGCCCTGCACGTTCATCCACGGCGGGAGCCCGCCTTGCATGGTCGAGATCGGGGCGGCCACATTGTCGGCGATCCACGGCGATGACAACCGCTTGGCAGGTGGTGCGGGATCCCACAGGAACGGCGGGCCATCTGCCGGACAAAGCGCATAGCGCATGAACTTGTCGCGCGCCCATTCACCGATATGCGTACCGGTGACATAGCGAATGTTATCGAAATTGAAGCAAAGGACCGCACCGAGGCCGGCGTGGCGGACAGCATTCTGTGCCCGTGCAAGCCTCGCCTTGAACAGGCGATCGTAATCGATGCCCCGTTCCCAGTCCTTAGCCTGGGATCCAAAGCTGGCGCCGGCGTGTGGACGATTATACTTCACCCAAAATTTCCCTGTCCTACTTGGAGATGCGGCGTTGCGCCGGATCTGTTCAGCGACCTTCGCTCGTCGTGCGGCCGCCCTGTTGATTATTTCGCCGAACGGAAAAATGTCGCCTAAATTTCGTTCATTTGCCGTTGAACGGTAAAATTGTCGATTTTTCTTGCCCTGTCAAGCACCGATGTATAAATTATGACAGTGGGGCGAGACTGGCGTCGGTGGAGTGGTTGTTTCGACCAAGTTCGGGCGGGTCGCCCCCACCCTGGGTGCGTTAGGCGGAGGAGAAATGCGCCGTGTACAGCGTCTTCGACCTAACAAACGGCTACGATGTACTGAGGATCTTGTGTGGCGCTTTCTTCGTCCCCCATGTCGTGGGGAAAATCACTGCGCGGGAGGCCTCGGTGGGCTTCTTCAAGCTGGCTGGCTGGAAGCCGCCCCAATTCTGGTCTTACGCGGCGATGGCAATCGAGATCATCCTGGCGATCTGCCTGGTGTTCGGCATCCTGACGGCATACGCCGCTTACCTCGCCAGCATCTACCTCCTGATCGCCGCAGTCGCGAACTTCCGCCTCTCGCGCAAATGGCTCTGGCATATAGGCGGAAGCGAATGGCCGGTCTTCTGGGCGCTGTGTTGCGCGGTGGTCGGCATTTACGGCTCGCATTGATGCGCGGGCGTGATGAATACGGAGCTTTATTGTGAAGGTAGTTTTCATAGGTCTTGGACGCATGGGCCAGGCAATGGCCCGGCGGCTGCTGGATGCGGGCCATGATCTTGTGGTCTGGAACCGTACGCCGGATCGGC
>NZ_JBFUKC010000049.1:0-2469 GCF_056401045.1 Rhizorhabdus sp. P4_G6
GTATTCTGTAACACACCACTAGGAGTTATGCCGTGGCCAACTCATCGATCATAGGACTCGGTACCAAGCTGGATACTGATTATTCTATTTGGCCCTTGGCATACTGCCAATCTGATATGCCTCTGGATTTCGTTGCCGGATCCGGTCTGTACAGCAATGCCGGGACTGTCCGTCTTCCCATGATCTACACGTTGGTTGTAGGTGGTGAAGTCGGCGGCAAGCAGCATGTTGCGTTGGTCGATTGCGGATTCCGCAACGATCATTGGTTGACGCGTTACGCATTTTCAAGCTGGGAGGAGCCAAGCGACGTTCTTGGGCGTGTTGGCTTCAAACCCGAAGATGTTGATGTGATCCTCGTGACACATATGCATTTCGACCATATTGGTAATTTCGAAGCCTTTCCGAACGCTAAATTATACATCCAGCTGGATGAGTATCTTGGATGGTCTGATGCGGTTTGTGCCGCTCATCAGATGGAAACCGAGGAAGAAAAGGCATGGGTCTTTTCTTCTTTCGATCCGCAGGATCTGATCAGAGCCGCACAAGGCGTATCCGAAGGCCGCGTGAAATTCATTCGCGGTGATGAGGAAGTGCTGCCCGGCATAACGGCTCACCTGGCGAAGGAGAGTCACACCTTTGGGACGCAGTGGTTCGAAGTGCAGACGCGCAACGGTCCGTTCGCGGTGGTAGGCGACACGGTCTATTGGTACTCTAATATCGAGCGCATGTGGCCTCCTGGCTATAGCCAAGGCAATACGTTCAACCAGATTCGCGCATATCGCGAAATCCGCGAACTTTTGAAGAACAAGTTCGAACGCCTCGTTCCAGGTCATGATCCACAAATTTGGGATCGTCACTCGTCATGGACCGCGCCAAGCGGTAACCAGATCGCGGAGGTCAATCTGCGGCAAGGCGACACGTCGCGTCGCCCAAATGTCTCTGCTCAAAAAATCATTCACACATAGGCATCTGGAACAGTGGGTCAGGCGTTCGCTGTCGGAGCGCAACCGGATCGTTCTGCGCTGCGCCGATGGGTTGCAGGGCAAACAGGTTACCGCCTGACCTGCAACCCCGGTGGTTCCGCCGTCATGACGAGAGTCTTCCGGTTTGATATTCGTACTCGCCCGCCGTCGCAAGCGCGCCGGGTGTGGGGCAGATTCTACATCAAATCGAGGGATCCAACGGGGGGGCAGGTTAGGGGGCGTCTTGCCATGACCTCGGGTTGAGAGAGCAGGGGGACAGTTTGGTCTCGATCATGCCCGGTGCAACGGCATTTACCGAGATGCCGTCCGGCCCCGTTGCGCCGCCAGGTTGCACGCCAGCTGCGACAGGCCTGCCTTTGCGAGCAGACAGGCCCCATATATCGAAAGCGTCAGTGCCCGCTGCGGGATGGCCTGCTCAACGGTGAGATCTTCCACCGCCTTGAGGAGGTTCGTTGCATCACCGGCTGGTGACGCGCTCTTTCCGTCCGACTACGCCCACACAATAGCCTTGGTTACCAGTCGTGGTACCGGAAATGACCAGAAAGCGGATCAGCCGATCATCAATTGGGACCAATCATCGCAATCAGAACAAAGTAGTTCAAGCGATCAAGCCGTCCATCCTAACCGAAGCGACCGTTAAACCCTTATTCCTTTTCAATGTCAGCCCAGCGTGGATCGGCGGCCCCGCGATGGAAATGCGGGGTAAGCGTGAAGCGGATTTAGGCATTGCATTTGATGGGCACCGCGCACGCAACCAGTGAGCAGTTCCCATTCGCCTACCTGCGGGGTCGAGCCAAGCGCTGGCGCAGGGCGCTCATTGTGCAGGATGATTTGCTCTATAATTATCACTTAAGGGGAATGATAATGAGAAAAGATCTTGGAATGCGGGCAACGTTACTTTGCGCCGTTGCGGTTGGCGCGCTTGCCAGTCCCGCACTGGCGCAGGACGCGCCAGCCGCTGCTCCCATGCAGGGTCAAGCGGCCCAAGATCAGGCCGACGAAGGCGGCTCGGCATTGTCGGGCGACATCATCGTGACCGCGCAGCGTCGCGAGCAGAGCATCCAGAAGGTGGGCATCGCCATCACCGCCTATTCCGGCGACCAGTTGCGCGCGCTCAACGTGACCGATTCACGCGAACTGGCGGCGATCACGCCGGGCGTGCACCTCGGTGGCGCGCTCGCCGGCCAGAACAGCCAGTACACGATCCGCGGCGTCACCCAGAATGACATCAACGATATCGTCGAGGCGCCGAACGCGGTTTATCTGGACGACGGTTACATCGCGATCGGCCAGGGCCAGACTTTCGCCCTGTTCGATATCGACCGCGTCGAGGTGCTGAAGGGTCCGCAGGGCACGCTGTTCGGCCGCAACGCGACCGGTGGCCTGGTCCGCTACATCACGCGCAAGCCCAAGCTGGACGCCGTCGAGGGCTTCGTTGACCTGAACTACGGAATTCACGACTCCCCCGGATCGCCCACCGCATTCC
>NZ_JBFUKC010000050.1:0-2149 GCF_056401045.1 Rhizorhabdus sp. P4_G6
AGGTCAAGCAGTTCGCGCAGCCGATCCGGCGTACGGTTCCAGACCACAAGATCATGGCCCGCATCCAGCAGCCGCCGGGCCATTGCCTGGCCCATGCGTCCAAGACCTATGAAAACTACCTTCACAATAAAGCTCCGTATTCATCACGCCCGCGCATCAATGCGAGCCGTAAATGCCGACCACCGCGCAACACAGCGCCCAGAAGACCGGCCATTCGCTTCCGCCTATATGCCAGAGCCATTTGCGCGATACATTGATGGGATGCACCAGAACCCAAACCGCTCGAAAGGTCTGGCAATTCATGCAGGGTAGCTCGCTTTCACGCTCTCCAAATCCTGCGAGGACATCATCGACCACTGCTGTCATGCGAGGATCAAGCTCATCGACCAGTCCTTGCGCGTGATGTCCATGAAAGTAGGCCGGGGGCACACGCCTTCTGATCAATGCACCGTGATATCAGGCGGGATGACCCGAGGCTGTCTCGTGCAAACCTGGCACAAATCCAGCCGCCAGCCGCCAGCAAATGCCGGCGGCCGCTTTATGGCGCGGCCTAACGTTCGACCAGCGCCAACACGCGCAAGGGGCTGCCCGAACCGTCCTTGATCTTGAGCGGTGGGGTGATCAGCATTGAGCCAGTGGGAGGCAGGAGATGCAGGTTTGCAAGGCTCGACAGGCCAAATTTATTGCTTCCATGCATGTAATGGTGGCAAGGATTCGGCTGGGAAAAGGTGGCGCCCTGACCGGCATCCGTTCCTACAGGTTCGGTACCGATGCCGATAACGTCGCGCTCATGGGCCAGGAATTTGGCAACATCGGGATGGTTGCCCGGCCAGTGACCGCCATCCTCGCGCATGTTGAGAAACCGATCGGTATAATTGCGGGATGACCATCCCGTGCGGATGAGGGCCCAAGAACCGGCGGGAATACGGCCATGTTCGGCTTCCCACTTCTCAATGTCGTCCATGGTGGTTACAAATTCTTCATCCTCCCCCGCGCGATTGGAAACGTCGATCACGCAGGCGGGAGCGATGAACTTCCTGACGGGAATGGTGTCCGTCGCACCATCTTCGTAATGCCGGCCAGAAATCCAGTGCGCAGGCGCGTCGAAGTGCGTCCCGGTATGTTCGCCGCAGTGAATATTGTTCCAGTACCAGTCCGGCCCGCGCTCGTCGAAGCGGGAGATTTCTTCCAGTCGGAAAACCTGTATTTGCTGAGCGAATTGGTCAGGCAGTTTGAAGATCGGCGTACGTTCCTCAAGGGTATGGGTGAGGTCGATTATCTCCACCGATCCATTCGAGAGAGCCGTAGCCAATTGGTTCAGGAGTGACATGATATTCTCCTCTGGTTTTCGGTAGAATTTTGCAAGTTTTCTCAAATTGGCCTTGAGGTCGTCAAGAGACCCGATTTGGAGACACTGCGGGAACGCCCGCCATGGCGATGACCGGATCATCGATGGCCTCGGGAATGCGGCCAATCCCGCTACCTGTCGGCTTCAGAACCGTCGTGCGCAGCAGCGGATAAAGCGTGATAGAGATGATGAGGGTCGTTATCGCCTCAATCGGCATGACGCGTGCGAGAACATAGTGGGCGGCGAACGCAGAGACCAGCAGTGTAACGCCCCCTGCCCAATTCATATTCTCCGCCTCAGCCGGGATAGTCTTCGACTCTTTGCGGAGCAGCGTCTTCACAATATAATAGTCCGCGACGATAATCCCTGCGAAGGCCGTCACCAGCACCCCCAATATAGTGACCCAGGAATTGATCAATTCCAGGATACTCCCGTAGAGCATCAGGAGCCCGAGGACGTTTGCGAGGATGACAAAGGTCAACCGGCTCATTCGCAAATTAAGTGCGTCGAACAGGTTGGATAGAGAAAGCGAGGCGGCGTAGTTGTTCAGAACCTGGGTCTTGCCCTGTGCGAGAACCAGCAGCCAGGCACCCATTGCGCCGCCTAGAACCACGAAGGCGGCCACAATGCTGTCCGGGCTCTCGAGCGACGCCCTTTGTGCGGCCTCATGGCTCATTCCGGCAGTCTGCGTATAGAAATCAACAAGCGCGGGGCCGCCGGCATACATAATGATGCCGCCAAGCCAGAGCATTCCGACATCCAACGACAGGAGGCCGATCAGCGTCGAAATCCCCACGTCTC
>NZ_JBFUKC010000051.1:0-1744 GCF_056401045.1 Rhizorhabdus sp. P4_G6
GGCGAGGGCGCCGCCTGTCAGAGGAGGCACGCCGAACAATCGCGTAAGCACAAAACCGCCGATCAACGCGCCGGCAACGCCGATGACCGTGCCGAATATCACTTCGTGCCTGTTGTGAACACTGACCATCCAGCTATAGAACCGGCCGAGCAGCGCTCCAATGGCGAGCATCAGGAGTATATCCATAGACGAGTTCAGCATCATGCCTTTCCGCGGTGGACGAACCTCCAACCCATATCGTAACGCCTACGAAGTGAGTGGATCTACCCGAATTGACTGAAACGTCCGGGTATCAACAAGGTTTCACAGCGGCCATGAACTGAATCACTTACTTTTATCTTTTATCTACGCAAAAAATACGGAAATATATGATAATTCATTTGATATTAATCGAAGCAAAAAGATACCCGCCAGAGGAGCCTGGCGGGTATCCATAGGTGATCAGCTGAACGCCAGGCGATCATTGGCTGCATTAGCGGTGCGACGACGGGTGCGGACGACGCCGCCCACGAAGCCGAAGCCGATGATCATCATGGCCCACGTCGCGGCTTCGGGAACGGCCGCGATGTTGAGCGTGCCCGCGTAGCTGGCATTGGAGCCCGCCGATCCACTGATCGTCAGGAGATTGGCAGCGCCGGTAGCGACGTCGCTGACGAAACCGAATTCAAACCGGCCCGCGGGGGTCAGCGTGAAATTTTGTCCGTTCAACGATACTGAACTGAAGTCGATGTTCTGGGTGCCGGCATCCTGATAACTGGTCGAGATCGTACCGGAAATCCGATATGCCTGGCCAGCTTGGATGAAGCCGTCGAACGACCCCAGATCGATCGAATCCGTGAAAGCACCAGGTGTCACGCTGGTATTTCCGAACGTCGCGGTAGAGTTGTCATATTGTATATATGCAGCAGCGGAGGCGGGCGCCGCGACAAACGCCGCCACCGCTAATGCAATCGATGCGATCGATTTCATAATCGTACCTTTCGTTGAGTGCGAACCCCCTTTCGGAGGCCCCCCGCGAAAACGATAATAGTTTAATATATGTTCCAATTCCACAGCTATTCGTAATTACGCAATGGGAAAATGATGTATTAATGTGAACTAGATTACATAGTCATGCATAACCGCGAAATTGTATCTGTCATTATATACTATACGTAACAATAATGTGGAATATAAACAGGTTTTAGGAGAAGATTATCTATTCCAGTGGGGTTGATCTTCCGGTCGGCCTGGCTGCACCGCTACGGTTTTCTCAATATGACCCTTTGGCCAAAAGCACGCACGGTACAGTCAGCATCAGGATCTGCACGTCGAAGCGCCATGTCCTCGACCGCGAGTAGGCGACATCGGCAGCAACCCTGCGGCGATAGGAGATGTCGTTGCGCCCACTGATCTGCCAGAGGCCGGTCAGCCCAGGCCGTACCCGGCAATAATGGTGGAAATAACGCCCGTAGCGCACGATCTCGGCCGCTACGATCGGACGTGGGCCCACCAGGCTCATATCGCCGAGCAGTACGTTGATCAGCTGTGGCAGTTCGTCGATGCTGCTCTTGCGCAGGAAGCGCCCGAAAGGCGTGATCCGCGGATCATTGCGGAGCTTATGATCCCGAGCCCATTCCTGGCGCGCGACCGGATCGCTGGCCAGGACCTCCGCAAGGCGCGCATCCGCGTCCATCACCATGCTTCTGAACTTGAGGCATTTGAACTTCGCGCCATTCCTTCCCACCCGCTGATGACCGAATAT
>NZ_JBFUKC010000052.1:0-1665 GCF_056401045.1 Rhizorhabdus sp. P4_G6
GCGCGCGCGTGGCGGGCGATCGGCCTGTGTCCAATCTCTTCGATCGGCCCGATTGCGAGCGAAACAGCCCATGGCGCGCGGATCGCCCTTTCGGAGATCGCAAGACGAGCATGACCGCTGCGGCCGTAGCCGCCAGCCAAACGAGAATCGCGGCGGCAGTCCAGCTCGTTACTTCGTTGGTCCAGATAAGCAAAAGCGTCATGACAAAAGCCACGGTTACGCCGATCGTCGAGCGCATACCGACTCCGTTTTTTTGCCCCGCTTCCCTTGTAGTGACAAATTCGGAGCTTTTTGCAAGTCTCGTTGCATCCATTTCACCCCGAGGGAGTTAAGCCGCCAGCGGCTGATCCAGCTGGTCTAATGAAGGGGTGTTCTATGAACCGTCGATTGCCAACACACCTTGCGGCGCTTGCCGCCCTGATCGCTGTTTCAGGCTGCGAGACGACCGCGCCTCCCCTGGCAGTCGATGCGAGCTCGTCCCTGCAGGGCTATCGCCTCGGAGCGGGCGACCGGCTGCGCATCACGGTGTACAACGAGCCAGCGCTAACCGGCGAATTCGCACTCACCGACAGTGGCTCGCTTGCCTTCCCCTTGATCGGCGACGTGCCGGCCGATGGGAAGAGCATCGTCGAGTTGCGCGACATGCTCACCACAAAACTCGGTTCAGGCTATGTCGCCAATCCGAAGGTGAGCGTCGAAGTGGTCAACTATCGCCCCTATTATATCCTCGGGGAAGTGGGGCGCGCCGGTTCATATCCCTTCGTCGCCGGTCTCACCGTCAGTCGAGCGATCGCGATGGCGGGCGGTTATTCCACGCGCGCCAATACCAACACGGTCTTCATCAAGCGAGAAAATGATCCCGTCGAACGCTCGATCGCAATCAAGAAGACAGACGTGAAGATTCTGCCGGGCGATCTGATCCGCGTAGGCGAACGCTACTTCTGACATCTGCCCTGACACTGCCCCTGCCCGTCCGCCTGCCAGTGCGGATGGACGGCTTGGCATGCTTGATGCGCATCGCACACTAGCGCCTGCTTGCCGTGCTCCCCAGGCCGGCCACCTCGCCAATCCCATATGATGCACCAGCGAAGCGGTGGGGGTTGCTGTCGCGGAGACATGGTCGATTGCCGCCATCACAGTCGGCCGGAAATCTCCGCCGCAGACACAGCTTTTCGCGCTTCGACATGCATCATAGATCAAAGAAATGTGCGAATTCCGAACGCCTGGTTGAGCTGTCTGAGCGGCAGAAATTTGGCGGTACGGCGCGCATCGTTCCGGGATCAAAGCGCTAGATTGTTGCGGTGCGACAACGTCGAATGGGGCGCGCTGAGGGATCAATCGAGCGGAACCATTCCAAAGTATTTCCGTTAGATTGCGAGCCTTATGAAGGGAGCGTAATGAAGGGGCTCCCTTCGGACCCGGCGCCTTGTGGAATTTCTCGCTGCGTGTGCGAACGCATCGGGCAGCCTCAAAGCCGACAGGTCGCTGGCCTGCTGAGTGCGACGTAAAACAAATCGGGCGAAAGCCTTCGAGTCCGCAGGGATGACGAATGTCCAAGGTGGAAAAAAGGGTCGATCTCATTTGCGCGGACCTTGATCGCCGCGCCGTCGCCCGGCCAAGCCGGGAGCGACAGGGACAGTGGCATCCCGGCCAACGTGCTGGTGC
>NZ_JBFUKC010000053.1:0-1609 GCF_056401045.1 Rhizorhabdus sp. P4_G6
CCGAGGTGACGTCCGCATAGGTCGCGACGGCTGCTGCCGAAGCAAGAGGATCGAAGATCTTCACGCTGACATGGTTGGCACCGAAATCGAACGTGACGTCCTTGCTGGCCGCGGTGATCGCGCGGTGATTGATCTCGTCCCAGATGTCGGGCTC
Organism: Rhizorhabdus sp. P4_G6; assembly: GCF_056401045.1. NCBI lineage: Bacteria > Pseudomonadati > Pseudomonadota > Alphaproteobacteria > Sphingomonadales > Rhizorhabdaceae > Rhizorhabdus > Rhizorhabdus sp. P4_G6. The sequence continues at coordinate 155 of NZ_JBFUKC010000053.1, forward strand.
GGACCATGCTACCAGGTCGGTTCTTCCATCCGACTTCTGCATCGCCAGCACGGCACCATCAGTGGGAAGATTGGCCACGGTGTAGTTGAGCGCCTGGGTCGTGAACGTCGCGGCAGCGGCTCCACTGTCCGCCAGGATCGTCGTCAGATTATGGATCGCGGTCGCCGCCAGTTTCGGGTTGTTGGAGAGATCGAACAGGCCGAGATTCTTGTCGATGCTGACTCCCGAAGGATCCGCATAGGCATCCAGCAGCTGATAGAGATAGGTGTGCGAGACGCCGAGCTTGGTCGCGTCCATCAGCAGGTTGAGGGTCTGCTTGGCCTGGGTCGCCTGATCGACCCCACCCCAGTTGGAGCTGGTCGGCGCGGTATAATAACCGGCCTCGGTCAGCACCGTCGGCTTGCCCGCCATCGCTGAGGTCTGGTCCTTGAGGCCGGCGATCAGCGTGCGGAGCGGCTGGGCACCGTTTTTGGGGTAAGCATGGAAATTGGCGTAATCGACGTCCTGCACGATGTTGGCGCCGGTCAGGCCATAGGTGTCGATGCTGCTGAGCGTGGCATTGGCGGCGAGTGCCTTGGCCAACGCGGTCATATAGGCGGTGGCGCCTGCCAGGCCGGTGACGCCGCCGAAGGTGACGGGCCAATTGTTGACTTCATTGACTCCCTCGATCGCGATCGTCGCGCCGGGGTGCGCCTTGGCGAAGGTTTCGATCGCGGCGACGACATCGGCGGGGCTGCGGTTGCCCGAGGCGACGAAGTCGAACTTGATGCCGGCGTTCGCCATCGCGTCAAATGCTTTGGTCTGATACCAGTAGGCAGGAGCAGTATCGCGTACGATGCTGATCCCAAGATATTTCATATCCGTAATGACATTGGCAGAGTTGGCATATTTACCGTCATTATATGCCATGTGAACATTTACGCCGATGCTTTGAATAAAATCTTCTGTGCGAATCGGATTCGTCATTACGCCGGTCCTTCGTTGCGATAGACCAGCTGTTAGGAAAAATTAATTAACGGGTTCTTACGGGGAACTTTGTTTCTAGCTGCGTGTTGCGGCGAAATTCTTCCATGATCGTAACGATCCGCTGCCGATGATGAGGCGGCCTGCCGTCTAGTCCGTTCGCATCCGGAACATCAAATGAGATCAACGGTTTCCTTATGGCTGTGAGCTGAGGATTCTCGAATGCATCTACTATGTCATTGGGGTATTCATGCGTGGATCACCCACCCGGCGACCAGCAACCCGTCACGGCTGGTAAGCCGCTGCAAGCGGTGTTCACGCTTTCGGGTGGTTCAGCTCCCGYGGCACCTCGATAGAAAGCCGCCTGTAATGATCGATCGCTCTACGAACGCGGAAGGCGTTACCGACGCTTAATGGCTAGATGCAATCCGATTGGTCAGGGATTGAAGCCGCCGCGAAACAGCTCAAGGCCTCCAAGTATCCCGATGACAC
>NZ_JBFUKC010000054.1:0-854 GCF_056401045.1 Rhizorhabdus sp. P4_G6
CTCTAGGCTGAATCGACATTCAGCACCAGAAGCTGAGGGCAGCGAGGCATAGGCTAGCGAGATAGTTTTGYGGGATGCGATCGTAYCGTGTGGCGATACGGCGTAGCTGCTTGAGTTTACCGATGGTCCGTTCGATGCGATTGCGCAGCTTGTACTTGACCGGATCGAAGGCTCGTTTGCGGGGCATGCAGACGCGCTGCGGGATGATCGGYTGAGCACCCGTTGTTTCGATGAAGTCGAGTATCGCGTAGGTGTCGTAGGCTTTGTCGGCGATGACATGACCTGCATCGAGACCGGTTAACAGCGGAATGGCGAGCTTGGGGTCGCTGGCGTTGCCGCCGGTGAGGATGAAGCGCACCGGTCGGCCGAGCGTGTCGACCGCAATGTGCCACTTGGAGGTCAGTCCTCCTCGGGAACGCCCCAGAGCCTGGTCGCACGCCCCCCTTTTTGGCCCGTTGCCGCTTGGGCATGGGCACGCACGATCGAGCTGTCGATCATCAGATACTCGTTGTCTCGATCCCGGGCGAGCAGCGCAAAGAGGCCCTCCCACACCCCGGCGCGCGCCCAACGGGTGAAGCGCTTGTGCACCGTCTTGTACTTGCCGTAGCGCTCGGGCAGGTCGGACCAGCGCGCACCAGAACGCAAGACCCACAATACTCCATTGATAAACAAGCGATTATCTTGCGCCGTCCGCCCAGGATCACTGACCTTGCCCGGAAGCATCGGCTCGATCCGACGCCACTGCGCCTCGCTTAACTCGTATCGCTTGATCCCCATGATGCCTCCGCAATCGCGGAAACCCATGAATCAGACATCCCACCACTTGGGAATCCTCTGAATGTCGATACAGCCTA
>NZ_JBFUKC010000055.1:0-737 GCF_056401045.1 Rhizorhabdus sp. P4_G6
GATAACATCATTGCCGAGATTGCCGTTGACGGTATCGTTGCCGCCGCCGCCGACAATCGCATCCTCATTGGCGCCGCCATTGATCCTGTCGGAGCCCTCTCCTCCGTCCAGCGTATCGTTACCGGCATTGCCTTGCAGATAATCGCTTCCGTCGTCCCCGGAAATCTTGTCGGCGCCGTCGTTGCCGCCATTGGCCGATTGCCCGTAAAGATGGTCGTTGCCTGCTCCGCCGGATAGCGTGTCCGATCCTGCCAGGCCGTACAGATTGTCGTGGCCGCCGAGCCCCACCAACAGATCGTCGAAAGACGAGCCATTCATGTTGTCGTTACCCGACAGGACAAGGTTCAATACCCCCGCATTGTCGTTGTTCGGCAAGAATGAATAGAACTGCGTAGCGCTCGTGGAGAGGCCGGTTATGTCCAGGGTCGCGCTGCCGTTCACCGAGACGTTGATGCCGGTGATCGTCCCGCCTGTGGGTTCTCCGCCGCTACCAAAGGTGAAGCCGACACCCGTGAATGTGTCGATTTCGCCATCGCCCATATCGAGCCTCAGCGACGTGCTCGAACTGGAGAGCACATCGGCGTCGAGAAGGTCCCCGACGGCCAGTTGATCGAGGCGCACCGCGGTTACCGTGCCACCAGTGAACTGTGCCATTTGCTATTCCTCCCTGTGTCGGCCGCCAGCCGCCGCCGAGCGCGCCCTCAAAAAATCGGGGAGAGGCCGAGTGGACTATATCC
>NZ_JBFUKC010000056.1:0-700 GCF_056401045.1 Rhizorhabdus sp. P4_G6
CGAAGCCCAGCTGTTCGTTCGCGCGCCGCGTGATATCGAACCGCTCGGGGTCTTCCCAACGCCGTCGAAGCCCAGCTGTTCGTTCGCGCGCCGCGTGATATCGAACCGCTCGGGGTCTTCCCAACGCCGTTCGTCGCGATTGCCCGATGCATACATCACGAGAACCCGCGCACCCTTGTGGAGGCGCTGGTCTTCCACCGAAAAATCATCGGTCAACACGCGGGAAAAGCCCTGTACCGGACTCTCGAGCCGGATCGCTTCATTGACCGCGTTGGGGATCTGCGTCGGGTTCGCGCGCAGCTTGTCCCATTGATCGGGGTTTTCAGCGAACAGGGCGATCGCACTGCCCGTGGCAAGGATGGTGGTGTCCAGGCTCGGACCCAGATAGTCGCCCATCACCGGCCCGACCTGCTCGGGCCTGAGCTCGCCCGTCTCGGCCGCTTCGTAGAGTTTGGCGACCCAGCTGCCCGGCTTCACGCGATCGGCGGTGCAACCGCGGGCATAGGTCACCATTTCGTCCAATATCGGAAGCGCGGTTTCCGTCAGCTCAAGGCCCCGTGGTCCAAAGGAGTTGAACACCGCGCCGGCCCATATGAGCATCCGCTCACGCCCTTCCTCGGGCAGGCCAACCAGTTCGGAGACCACCGTGACCGGGAGATGCGGCGCGAGTTCGGTCGCGGCATCGAAATCGCCTTTGGCC
>NZ_JBFUKC010000057.1:0-653 GCF_056401045.1 Rhizorhabdus sp. P4_G6
TGGCGGAGCGCAGCGTCAAGCTCGCCGAGCAGATGCTCACCGTTTCGGGCGGCGGCGGCGTCTATAACCGGTCGAACATGGGCCGCATCTACCGCAACATGCTGACCGCGCGGCAGCACGCGGCCGCCCAGTATCGAATCTACGGGCGCACGTTCGGCGATCTGTTGATGGGTGGCGAACCCGTCGACCTGATGCTCTAAGGGCTCGGCCAACGACCCGTGCGTAGAAACCCTGCGCCTTCTGGCGCAGGGCTGCGCGTGCCACCATGTTAAGCGACATGTTCCGCGAAGCGGCCAGGGAGAGGCTGACGAGTAGCGATGCGGCTTTGCTTGTGTTCCCCCGCGGATTTAGCCCCAGCGCCGAGGTGACCGCATGAAGATCGGCTCGGATGACCTGCTTTATGCGAGGGATTGACGAGCGAACGTCCCGCATCGCGGTGCTGCCGGGACGTCTGGGGCCACCATTTCGTCCAGGCTCTAGGCTGTATCGACATTCAGAGGATTCCCAAGTGGTGGGATGTCTGATTCATGGGTTTCCGCGATTGCGGAGGCATCATGGGGATCAAGCGATACGAGTTAAGCGAGGCGCAGTGGCGTCGGATCGAGCCGATGCTTCCGGGCAAGGTCAGTGATCCTGGGCGGACGGCGCAAGAT
>NZ_JBFUKC010000058.1:0-514 GCF_056401045.1 Rhizorhabdus sp. P4_G6
CAATATCCCCGGGTAAATATACCGGACGTGATCGCCGTATCCCGACCACATACTGGTCTCGGTTTCCGCCTCGATTGGAAGCCCGTGGAAGCTGCCAAGTGAATCATAAGCACAAGACGACAATTTGGAGCGAGCGGATGGGCGACCGGCACCAGCGTCGGGGCAAGGGCGCGCGAGCGGGATGCTGCGGTCGGGCGTCATGTCACGGATAGTCCTGCCTAAAATAATATCGGGTCATCCCAGACGAACAGCAGGTTCGATCGAGCGCCTCGGGTTCCTTCCCGACCATAGCCCACAGGGTTCGGACAGCTATCACCCAGCCGTTCCAAGGCCGGCGAAGCGCTGAGTCTGCACTGCGCCTTTCTTTCACAATTGACGAATTCGGCATTGACCTCGCGTCGAGTGTCATCCTCTGGAACCCGTCGTGGTCATAGCCGCCCAAATGTCCCGTGGCCCGCGCCCGACGATCGCCGCGCCATTTATTTCCCGCGACACCTGCTCTCGACTTTGGAAC